>DATLNF010000040.1:0-12751 GCA_035536955.1 Mycobacteriales bacterium
AAGAAGGAGCTGGAGCGCGAGCTCGAGTGGGTCCGCTCCAACCCCAAGGCCCGTCAGGCGAAGAGCAAGGCCCGGCTGTCCCGCTACGAGGAGCTCGCGGCCGAGGCCGAGCGCAGCGGTCCGCGGGACATGGAGGCGATCCAGATCCCGCCGGGCCCGCGTCTCGGCTCGGTCGTCGTCGAGGCGGACAAGCTCAAGAAGGGCTTCGGCGACCGCACGCTGATCGAGGACCTGTCGTTCTCGCTCCCGCCCGGCGGCATCGTCGGCATCATCGGACCCAACGGCGTGGGCAAGACCACGCTGTTCAAGATGCTCATCGGCGACGAGCAGCCCGACGGGGGCGCGCTGAAGATCGGCGAGACCGTGCAGGTCTCCTACGTCGACCAGTCCCGCGCCGGCCTCGACCCCGCGAAGAACGTGTGGGAGGCCGTGTCCGACGGACTCGACTTCATCAAGGTCGGCAACCGGGAGATGCCCTCACGGGCGTACGTCGGCGCGTTCGGGTTCAAGGGCCCGGACCAGCAGAAGCCCGTCGGCGTCCTCTCCGGCGGCGAGCGCAACCGGCTCAACCTGGCACTGACGCTCAAGGCCGGCGGCAACGTGCTCCTGCTCGACGAGCCGACGAACGACCTCGACGTCGAGACGCTGCGCTCGCTCGAGGACGCGCTGCTCGAGTTCCCGGGCTGCGCCGTGGTCATCAGCCACGACCGGTGGTTCCTCGACCGCGTCGCGACCCACATGCTGGCCTGGGAGGGCACCGACGCCGACCCGGCGCGGTGGTTCTGGTTCGAGGGGAACTTCGCCGACTACGAGGCCAACAAGGTCGAGCGACTCGGGGCCGAGGCCGCCCGGCCGCACCGCGTGACCTACCGGAAGATGACCCGGGACTAGGGCCCGCTGCGCCGTTTGGCCGGTCAAGTCCACCCACCGTCGAGTCGAAGCGAGCCCCTATGACCCTCTCGTCCAGCGGACTGACCGGTTCCATGCAGAGCATCCAGCGGGACCGGGAGATCCTCGACCGGCTCGTCGCCGACCAGAGCCTCAGTGCCGACTTCGAGCCGATCGTGGAGATCGCCTCCGGGCAGGTCGTCGGGTTCAAGGCCATCGCCCACGGGCCGGAGGGCACTGCCGTGGCGACGCCGGTGGGGCTGCTCGAGACCGCGAAGGCAACCGGCCACCTCGAGCGGCTCGACTGGATGTTCCGCTGCCGCGCGTTCGAGCTGGCGATGGACGCCGGCATGACCAAGTCCATGCGCCTGCACGTGACCTTCGAGTCGGAGACCTACGGCAGCAGCTGCCCGCCCCGGCTGGCCACCGCGTTCGGTCGGGCCCGGCGCGAGCTGCTGGTCGTCGTCGACGTGCCCGTGCGCGCGTACGACGACCCGCACGGGCTCGCCCGCGGCCTGGCCGAGACGCGGGAGAACGGCTGGGAGATCGCGCTGGAGGACGTGTGCGACCGGCCCGACGCCGTCGCCGACCTCGACGCGATCCGTCCGACGTTCCTCAAGGTCGACCTCGCCGCGCCGGGCCGCGCGCTCGGCGCGGGACAGAGCGCCGGGCTGGCCGACGTGCTGGCCTACGCGACCCGCACCGGCACGCCGATCATCGCCGAGAACGTCGACTACGAGCAGCGCCGCGCCGCGGCCACCGGTCTGGGCGCGACGTTCGCGCGCGGTCGGCTGTTCGGCGCACCGGGCGCCCTGCCCGACCTGCGCGGCTAGACCCTCGACGGCACTAGTGCCGGTTGGTCAGCGCGTGCGCCGCGCCGACCAGGTAGTCCCGCAGCTCGCGGTCCCGTTCCGGTGCGAGCTCGAGCGAGTCGAGCGCGGCCAGCATGTGGCGCAGCCAGGCGTCCCGCTCGGCCGGCCCGATCGCGAACGGCGCGTGCCGCATCCGCAGCCGTGGATGCCCCCGCTCGTCGGCGTACGTCGTCGGCCCACCCCAGTACTGGACCAGGAACATGCGCAGCCGCGTGGCGGCCTCGGTGAGGTCCTCCTCCGGGTACAGCGGCCGCAGCACCGGGTCGCTCGCCACGCCGGCATAGAACGCGCTGACCAGGCGGTCGAATACGTCGGCACCGCCGACCGCCTCGTAGAAGCTGCCGGCCGCATCGGCGGATCTCTCCGTCACGGGCACTCCGTCATGGCGTCATTGTCGCCCGTCTAGGGTCGCCGCATGGTCTACACGCACCGCGTCCGCGTCAGGTTCAGCGACACCGACGCCATGGGCCACGTCAACAACGCGACGTTCCTGACCTACCTCGAGGAGGCGCGGCTGCACTACCTGTCGTCGTTGCCGACCGCGCTCGTCGTCGGGGGGCTGATCCTCGCCCGCGCCGAGTGCGACTACGTGCGGCCCATCACCGTCGACCCCGAGCCGCTGGAGGTCGCGGTCTGGATCGACGCGGTGGGGCGCAGCTCGTTCGGGATCGGCTACACGATCACCCAGCGGGGCCAGGTCGCGGCGCGGGGGCGCAGCGTGCAGGTGACCTACGACTACGCCGCCAACACTTCCCGCCCGCTCAGCGAGGACGAGCGGCAGGCCCTGACCGCCGCGATGCAGGAAAACCCGTCGCCGGAGCCAGGCGCTGCCGAGTAGCGTCCCTCCCGACCCGTCAGCCCCCGAGGAGCAGAGGAGGTGAGCCCCCATGGCCGTCATCGTCCTCGCGCGCGCGAGCGCGCCCGCCGTTGCCGCCGTTCTCCTCTCTCGAAGGGCTCACCGCTGTGTCCGCTCCTCCTGCGCCATCGCCTGACCTCGACTTCTCCGCACTGCGCCCATGGGGCTGGGCCGACCGCCACGTCGCTGACTTTCTGCCGTACGCCGCCGCCGGCGCCCTCCCGGGCCGCGTCGCACGCCCCGGCCGGGGCGGCCATCTCGTCCTGACCGCCGACGGACCCGTCCTGGCCGTGCCGTCCGCGCAGCTGTCGTCCGCGAGCGACCCGCTCGGCATGCCCACGGTGGGCGACTGGGTCGCCTGGCGTCGCGCGGGCGCCGGTGGTGTCCTGGACGGGGTGCTGCCGCGCAGCTCGGCGTTCATCAGACACGCCGCCGGCGAGTCGACCCGGGCCCAGGTGCTCGCCGCCAACGTGGACGTGCTCTTCGTCGCCGTCGCCCTGACGACGGCGCCGAACCTGCGCCGGCTCGAGCGCTTCCTCGCGCTCGGGTGGGAGAGCGGCGCGCAGCCCGTGGTGCTGCTGACCAAGTCCGACGTCTGCGAGGACGTCGACTCCGACATCCGGTACGTCGAGAGCGCCGCGCCCGGCGCGCCGGTCCATGCGCTCAGCGCAGTGACCGGTGCCGGCCTCGACGCGCTGGACACCTACCTGGACGGCCACTCGACGCTCGCGCTCGTCGGTGCCTCCGGGGTCGGGAAGTCGACCCTGGTCAACCGGCTGGTCGGTGCGCCCGCGATGGCGACGACCGAGATCCGGTCGGACGGCAAGGGCCGGCACACGACCACCCACCGCGAGCTCGTGCCGCTGCCGGGTGGCGGCGTCCTGATCGACACGCCGGGCCTGCGCGAGCTGCAGATGTGGGACGCCGAGGAAGGGCTCGCCCGAGCTTTCGCCGACGTCGAGGCCCTGGCCGGCGAGTGCCGGTTCAGCGACTGCGGGCACGCCACGGAGCCGGGTTGCGCCGTCACGGCGGCGATCGCCGCCGGGGAGATCACCGGCCGTCGCCTGGACAGCTACCAGCGGCTGCAGCGCGAGCTCGCGCGCCTCGACATGCGCCAGGACGCGCGCGCGCAGGCCGAGAGCCGGCGCCGCTGGCGCACGATCGCGAGAGCGCAGCGGGCTCATCCACCCCGGCGTTGAGCGGATGTCCTGTCGCGGAGACGCGGCGAGGACCGCTACCGTGGTGGCTCGACGCGTCGATTTCGGGCGGAGGTGACGGGTGGCGGAGGCCCTCGTGCTCAACGCCACCTTCGAGCCGATCGGAGTGGTGTCGCAGCGCCGCGCGGTCGTGCTGGTCCTGAGCGACAAGGCCGTTCTTGTCGAGCGCGGGGACGAGACGCTGCACTCGGAGCGGACCAGCATCGACGTTCCGCTGGTCGTCCGGCTCACCCGCTTCGTGCGCGTGCCCTACCGCACCTGGGTGCCGCTGACGCGACGCGGGGTGCTGATCCGCGACGGCGGCCGCTGCGTGTACTGCAGCGCAGCAGCCACCAGCCTCGACCACGTCGTCCCGAGATCGCGCGGCGGTGAGCACTCCTGGGAGAACGTCGTCGCCTGCTGCGCGCGGTGCAACCGGCAGAAGGCGGCGCGCACCCTCGCCGAGCTCGGCTGGCACCTCCGCCGCGCCCCCGCCAGCCCGAAGGGGCGCTCGTGGGTCGTGCTCGGCTCCCGGCGCGTCGACCCGCGGTGGCAGCCCTACCTCGGCGACGAGGTGCTCGCCACCGCGTGACCGTCGCACCTGCGCGCTCCTGGGCGCGGACTGCCGCGTTCCTCGCCGCCGTCGTGGCGAGCGCGGTCGCCCTCTTCACACCCGAGGCGCCGGGACCCGATCTGCTCGACTTCCGCGGCGCGGACAAGGTCGTGCACCTCGGCCTGTTCGCAGTGCTCGCCGCTGCGACGATCTGGCGGTTCGGCCGGGAGCCCCGGGCGGTCGCCGCACTTCTCGGCTACGCCGGCGCCAGCGAGGTCGTCCAGGCGCTCTGGATCGAGGGTCGAAGCGGCGACGTCGTCGACCTGGTCGCCGACGTGGTCGGGATCGCGCTCGCGCTGAGCGCCTCACGCGAGTGGGGCCGTCGGCGCGCGGGTAGCGTTGCCTCGACACCCCTCCATGACGAAGGTGACGAGACGTGACGTCGGACTCCGAGCAGCGCACCGGCCCGTTCGGCCCCCGCCCGACCGGCGGGCCTGGCCGCACGCTGCCCCGTTGGCTGATTCCCCTCGGGGTCTTCCTCGCGGTGCTGTTCGTCCTCATCGCGCCGGCGATCGGTTCGTACAACGGCCTGGTCGACAAGGAGGAGGGGGTCGAGACGGCGTTCGCCAACCTCGACCGCGAGCTGCAGCGCAGGTTCGACCTCGTCCCCACGCTGGCCGAGGCCGTGAAGGCCTCGCTGCGTCAGGAGCAGGCCGTCTTCGGCGAGATCGCGCGGGCCCGCACGCAGTACGGCGGCGCGCGCGACGTCGGCGAGCGCGCGGCGGCGTCCGAGCAGCTCGGCAGCGCCCTCGGACGGCTGCTCGTGATCATCGAGCAGTACCCGCAGCTGCAGAGCAACGAGCGCATCCGCGACCTGCAGGTCCAGATCGAAGGCACCGAGAACCGGATCTCGCAGGAGCGCCGCGACTACAACCTCGTGGTGCAGGACTACAACCGGTCCATCCGGCGATTCCCGCGCAGCCTGTTCGCCGGGATGTTCGGCTTCGAGCGCAAGGATCTCTTCGAAGCCGGCGTCGGGACCCGCGACAACCCCGGCATCGACCTCGACGTCGATCCGACGCCCGCGCCGACCGCGTCGTAGGTGCGTCTCCTCCGGGCGGGCACCTGCGTGCTCGCCGTCGTCGCGGGGTGGGTCGGCCTCGTCGGGTCGCCCGCGACCGCGCAGGTCGACTGCGACGACCTCCCGAAGCCGAGCGGGTACGTCGTCGACCAGGCGCGCGTGGTCGACGACGCCGTCGAGCGTTCCATCGGAGCTCGTCTCGAGGCCTTCGAGGCGACGACCGGCGGCCACCAGGTCGCGGTGCTCGTCGCCGGCTCGATCGGCGACGAGAGCCTGGAGGACTACGCGAACGACGTCTTCGGGTGCTGGGGGGTCGGCAAGGAGCGGGCCGACACAGGCGTCCTCCTGGTCGTCGCCGTCGAGCAGCGCCGGCTGCGCATCGAGGTCGGCCGGGGGGTCGAGGACGAGCTGACCGACGTCGAGTCGGCCGACATCATCCGCGACGTCATCACTCCGCACTTCCGGTCCGGGGACTACTCGGCGGGGGTGCGCGACGGGGTCGAGGCGATCGTCCGCGCGCTCGGCGGTACGCCGGTCGGCCAGCCGCTCCGCGGGCCGGCCCGGCCCGCTCCGTCGACGTCGACGCCGTCCCTCGTCTTCGGCCTGGTCCTGCTCGGGCTTGTGGTGCTCTCCGCCGTGGGCGGCCGCGGCGGCCGCCGCGGGCGGCGGGGCGGCTTCGGCGACGATGGGGTCGGCGGCCTCTGGCCGGGTCTGATCCTCGGCAGCATGCTCGGCGGCGGTCATCGCGGCGGGTACGGAGGCTACGGCGGCAGCTCGGGCGGCGGGGGGTTCGGGGGCGGTGGCTTCGGCGGCTTCGGCGGCGGCGGATCGAGTGGTGGAGGAGCGAGCGGTGGCTGGTAAGGCGCTGACAGCGCGGCAGGTCCGGCGGGTCGAGCAGGCCGTCGACCGCGCCGAGCGCATGTGCGGGCTCCAGTTCGCCGTGTTCGTCGGCGGCGTCGAGGACGATCCGGGCGCGTACGCCGAGCAGCTGATGGCCGACCTCGGTCTCAGCGCACGCCCTGCGGTGCTCGTGCTCGTCGCCCCGCCGCAGCGGCGCTTCGAGATCCGGACGGCGCCGCACGCGCAAGAACGGCTGTCCGACGCCGCGTGCCGGATGGCCGCCGTGTCGATGACGGCCTCCTTCGCCGTCGGCGACATCGTCGGGGGAGTGTGCGAGGGCCTGCGCCTCCTCGCTCAGCACGCCGGGCCGGGCGAGCCGGAGCGCGGCGAGGACGAGCTGCCCGACGTCCTGCTCGGCACCCAGGTCGCACCGCCGGCAGCCGTCGCGCCGGCCGGCTGACCGCGGGTCAGCTCCCGGCGGCGACGTCCTTCGCCTGGGCCCGCAGCGCCCGGGCGACGCCGTCCCGGCCCTCCAGCAGCAGCCGCCGCACCGGCGGGGCCGGGTCGGCCTCGCGCAGGTAGGCGTCGGTGCGGTCGAGCGTCTCCTGACGCATGACCCCCGACGGGAACATGCCGGTCACGATGTTGAACGCGACCTCGTTGGTCCGCTCCGCCCAGATCGTCGCGATCGAGTCGAAGTACGGCTCGACGAACTGCTCCAGCAGGTCGACCTGGTGCGGCTGCTGGAACCCGGAGATCGTCGCGGACAGGACGGCGTTCGGCAGCTCGGGATCGTCGAAGACCGAGCGCCACGCCTCGTCCTTCGCCGCGCGCGTCGGCCGGGCGGCGAGCGCCGCAGCTGCCTGGCGGTGGCCGGCCGCCGTGGGGTCGAGCTTCACCTCCGCGTCCACGTCGTCCTCGTGCGCACCGCCGAGCGCGACCAGGCGGCGCAGCACGTGCCACCGCAGGTCGGTGTCGACCGTGAGCCCCGGGAAGCTGCTCGTGCCGTCGAGCAGCCCGCGCATCGTCGCCTGGTCGGCCGCCGACTCGCTCGCCGTCACGAAGGCGCGAGCCCACGCGAGCTGGTGGTCGCTGCCCGGCTCGGCCTCCTCGAGGTGGCCGAGGGTGGCGGCGGCGAGCCGGGCGAGCAGCGCGCTCCGGTTGGCCCGGTCGCCGTAGTTGTAGATAGCGCCGACGCACTGCGACAGCAGGGTCTGGACGACGCCGATGTCGGTCTCGGTGCCGATGCTGCGCAGGACGAGCCGCACGTAGTCGCGCGCCGCGAGCTCTGCGTCGCGGGTCATGTCCCATGTCGCCGCCCAGCACAGTGCGCGGGAAAGCGAGTCCGGCAGCTGGCCGAGGCGCTCGGTGACGGTCGCCAGCGACCGCTCGTCGAGCCGGATCTTCGCGTAGGTCAGGTCACCGTCGTTCAGCAGCAGCAGGTCGGGCCGCCGTACGCCGACGAGGTCAGGGACGTCGGTGGCCGCGCCGACGAGGTCGAGCTCGACGCGGTCGCGGCGGACCACCGTGTCGCCGTCGACGTCGAAGAGCCCGATCGCGATCCGGTGCGACCGCAGCGTCGGCCAGTCGGCCGGAGCCTCCTGCAGAAGCCGGAACGCCGTGATGACGCCGTCCGCGTCCTCGGCGAGCTCGGCACGCACGGTGTTGACGCCGGCGGTCTCGAGCCACTCCTTGGACCACGACGACAGGTCGCGCCCGCTGGCCTCCTCGAGCGTGACGAGCAGGTCCTTGAGCTCGGTGTTGCCGAACTCGTGCCGGCGGAAGTAGGTCCGCAGGCCGGCGAGGAACGCGTCCTCGCCCACCCACGCGACGAGCTGGCGCAGCACGGACGCGCCCTTGGCGTAGGTGATCCCGTCGAAGTTCACGGCGACCGCGTGGATGTCGACCATGTCGGCGGCGACGGGATGGGTGGAGGGCAGCTGGTCCTGGCGGTACGCCCATGTCTTCTCGTTGTTGGCGAACGTCGTCCACCCTCCGGTGAACCTCGTCGCCTTCACCTGGCACAGGATCGACGCGTACGTCGCGAAGCTCTCGTTGAGCCACAGGTCGTCCCACCAGCGCATGGTGACGAGGTCGCCGAACCACATGTGCGCCATCTCGTGCAGGATCGTCTCGGCGCGCCGTTCGTACGCCGCGTCGGTCACCTTCGACCGGAAGACGTAGTCCTCGAGGAACGTCACGCACGCGGCGTTCTCCATCGCGCCGGAGTTGAACTCGGGGACGAACAGCTGGTCGTACTTGTCGCCGAACGGGTACTCGTAGCCGAAGTTCTCCTGGAACCAGGCGAAGCCCTGCTCGGTGACCGCGAAGAGCTCGTCCGGGTCGAGGTGCTCGGCCATCGAGCGCCGACAGAACAGGCCGATGTCGATACCGCCGCGCGTCTCGCGGACCTCGTGGTAGGGACCCGCGACGACCGCGGTGATGTAGGTCGAGATCGGCTGGGTCGTGGCGAACCGCCAGGTGCCGGCGGCGCCGTCGGCCGGCCGGTCCACGGCCCGCGCGTTGGACACGACCGTCCACTCCTCGGGGGCGTGGACGGTGAAGGTGAACGGCGCCTTCAGGTCCGGCTGGTCGAAGCACGCGTACACGCGGTGGGCGTCGAACGTCTCGAACTGCGTGTGCAGGTAGACCCTCTTGTCCACCGGGTCGACGAACCGGTGCAGGCCGACGCCTGTGTGCATGTACGCGCAGTCGGCGACGACCTCGACCTCGTTGTCCGCCGCGAGGTCGGCGAGCTGGATCCGGTTGCCGTCGAAGCAGTCCGGCGGGAGCTGCGTGCCGTTGAGCGTCACCCGGCTGATCGCCGGTGCCGTCAGCTCGAGGAACGTCGTGGCGCCGGGCTCGGCGCAACCGAACGTGACCCGTGACGTCGACTCGAAGCGCTCCTCTCCGTACCGAAGGTCGAGGGTCACGTCGTAGGCCACGTCGCGGACGAGCAGTGCGCGCTGGCGCGCCTCGTCGCGCGTGAGGTTGTTCGCCGACATCCGGTGGGCAGCTCCGTCCGGAACGAAACGGTGAGGGATTCCCATCCTTCCACGGCCGTTCCCGACGGTCCTATCGTCACGGCGAGGAGGTGGCTGCCATGACCGTTCACCAGTGTCCTGACTGCGAGCTCCGCTTCGTCACCGACGCGGAGCTGCGCGACCACCTGGACACCGAGCATCCGGGCCGCGTGGGAGAGCCCTTGCCGCATCCCGGGCCGCACGCGGACTGGCCTCGGGACGGCCGGACGTAGGCTCGGCGGACCAGCGCGCGAGGAGGACACTGTGCAGGTCCGCGACACGCTCTACATCGGCGGCGAGTGGGTCGCCCCGGCCGGCGCGGCGACCATCGACGTCGTCGACCCGGCAACCGAGCAGGTCATCGCCACGATTCCGGAGGGCAGCCCGGCCGACGTCGACCGGGCTGTCTCGTCGGCGCGCGGTGCCTTCGACACGTGGGCCGCGACACCGGTCGAGCAGCGGGCGAAGCACCTGACCCAGCTCGCGGACGGGCTCTCCGCGCGGGCGGAGGAGATCGCCCGCACGATCACCAGCGAGATGGGCGCGCCCGCGCGGTTTGCGCAGGCGGTCCAGGCCGCTCTGCCGATCTCGGTGATGAGCAGCTACGCGACGATCGTCGCCGAGTACGCGTTCGAGGAGCGGGTCGGCAACTCGCTGGTCGTCCGCGAGCCGGTCGGGGTGGTCGGTGCGATCACCCCCTGGAACTACCCGCTCCACCAGATCGTCGCGAAGGTGGCGCCGGCGCTCGGCGCCGGGTGCACGGTCGTCCTGAAGCCCAGCGAGGTCGCGCCGCTGACGGCGTTCCTGCTCGCCGAGGTCGTCCACGACGTGGGGCTCCCGCCCGGAGTGTTCAACCTGGTCACCGGGACCGGTCCGGTCGTCGGGGAGGCGATTGCGTCCCACCCGGACGTGGACATGGTGTCCTTCACCGGCTCGACCCGCGCCGGTCGGCGGGTGTCCGAGCTCGCCGCGGGCACGATCAAGCGGGTCGCGCTCGAGCTCGGGGGCAAGTCGGCGAACGTGCTGCTCGACGACGCGGACCTCGCGACCGCAGCGAAGGTCGGCGTCGCGGATGCCTTCCAGAACGCCGGGCAGAAGTGCACCGCGCTGACCCGGATGCTCGTCCCGCGGTCGCGGCAGGACGAGGTCGTCGAGATCGTGCGCGGTCTCGCGGAGAAGTACCTGCCGGACGACCCGACGCAGGAGTCCACGCGGCTCGGACCGCTCGTGTCGGACGCGCAGCGCGAGCGGGTCCGCGACTACATCCGCACCGGCGTAGCGGAGGGCGCCCGGCTCGTCGTGGGCGGAGCCGAGCCACCCGAGGGGCGCGAGCGCGGGTACTACGTCCGGCCGACGGTCTTCGCCGACGTCCGCGCGGACATGACGATCGCGCAGGAGGAGATCTTCGGCCCGGTGCTGGCGGTCATGCCGTACGACGACGAGGACGACGCCGTGCGGATCGCCAACTCGACCGTCTACGGGCTGGCCGGCAGCGTGTGGTCCGGCGACCTCCAGCGGGCCGAGGCGTTCGCGCGCCGGATGCGGACAGGTCAGGTCGACGTGAACGGGGGGCGGTTCAACCCGCTCGCGCCGTTCGGGGGCTACAAGCAGTCCGGCAACGGCCGTGAGCTCGGGACGTTCGGCCTCGAGGAGTTCCTCGAGGTGAAGGCCCTGCAGCTGCCTACGTGACGATCCGCATCGGCAGCCCCCGTTCGTCGTGGACCGGGTCGGCGGGCAGCGTGTCCGCGGACCCCTGTGTCCAGCGCGCCGCCGTCCAGGCCGCCGCGACGGCGTCCAGCGCGTCGTCCGCGCGGACCCGCGGCGGTCGGCGGGCGACGTGCTCCCTGATGTCGGGGACCCATGTCTGGAGCAGGCGCGCCCGCTCCTCGATCCCCTGAGCCGTCTTCTTCGTCCCGATCGGGCGGCCGGCCAGCCGCGCGAACGTGAGCTCGGGGTGCACCTCGATCACCCGGTCGGCCAAGCCCGCGTCGACCGCTCTGTCCACGTCGACGATGCGGGCGCCGATGAAGAAGGCCTGCTTGGACAGGCCGACGCCGGACACCCGCCGGCTGACCTCGTTGGCGCGCCAGAAGTCGTCCTCCGCGAGCACGACGCGCGCCGGCGCCGGGAACACGCAGGACCGGCGCGGCCCGAGCCGGGCCCGCGCCAGCCGGTCGCACGCGCGCACCTCACCAGGCGAGGGCAGGCCGATCGGGATGTCGATCCCGATCACCGCGACCCCCGGGTGGTCGAGGAGGCCGAGGACGCCCGCGGCGTCCGGTCGGCGCTGCCAGGTCAGGCCCGTCCCGTCGTCCTCGACCACGGCCGCTATCCAGCCGCCCGGGCAGCCGTCCACCCCGGCGACGCGCGTCATGGCGGCCATCATGGCGGCATGGAGATCTTCGTCGGCACCGACCACGCGGGCTACCGCCTCAAGGAGGACCTGGTGCCATGGCTGCGGGCGACCGGGCACGACGTCGTCGACTGCGGGGCGACGTCGTACGACGAGTCCGACGACTACCCCGGGTTCGTCATCAGCGCGACCGAGCGGGCCCTCGCGCGGCCCGGCGCGATGGCCGTGGTGCTGGGCGGAAGCGGCAACGGCGAGGCCATCGCCGCGAACAAGGTCGTGGGCGCGCGGGCCGCGCTGTGCTGGTCCGCGCAGACCGCCGTCCTCGCGCGCGAGCACAACGACGCGAACGTCTGCAGCCTGCCCGCGCGGTTCCTCGACCTCGCGACCGCACGGGCAGTGGTCACCGCGTTCGTCACCACGCCGTTCAGCGCTGCCGCGCGCCACACCCGCCGGCTGGCGGAGATCGCGGCCTACGAGTCCGCCGGCCGCGCCCCGCGCTGAGGCCGCTCGGCGCCGGTCGCCGCTCGGCGGCGGATGACGACGTCGTGCTCGGCCGCGGCGTCGTGCGCGTCACCCGGCCGGCTCACGTCGCGGGCGCGCATGGCCCCGCTGACGCCCACGATCGACGGCCCGGAGCCGACCAGCCCGCCTACGCCCGAGCGCTCGCGGGTCGGTCGCGGGGACGGGGCTCGGCGCGGCTCAGTCATGTGGACACCCTAGAAGGTGCGCCGCGACAAGACCGCGCCCCTCAGAAGACTTCGGGGCACGCCGGCAGGGGCGACCACGCGAACATCGCGTCGGCGCGGGCGAGCGCGCCGGGCACGTGCTCGACGACCCGCCCGGCGGCGGCGAGCGACCCGAGGCGCGTCCCGCCGAGGAACGCCGCGCCGAGCTCGGTCACCGAGAGCTCGAGCTCGGGCGCGCGGTCGGTGCGCTCGCAGCCGGCGACAGCACCGGTGGCGTCGAGCAGGTACCGCCCGGTGTTCCAGTCGCAGACCGCGTCCGTCACCTCGAGCACGACCGCGCCCGGCGCGGCGTACCGCCGCTGCGCGAGCGCGACCGGGACGTCGACGAGGCGCACCCACAGGT
>DATLNF010000041.1:0-2259 GCA_035536955.1 Mycobacteriales bacterium
CGGCGCGCCTTCCGGGCCGGATTCGCGGAGGACAGCCGTGACTGACCCGATCCAGCTCCTGGACATGCCGCTCGACGTCGTCGACCCGCCGGCCGACTTCGCCGCCGAGCTCCGCGCGCAGCTGCTCGCCGAGCTCGGTGCCGGGTCCCGCCGCCGGCGGCTCACGCGTGCTGCGGTCGCCGCGGTGGCGGCCGCTGCGGCGGCTGTTGCGGGCGTGATCGTCCTGCCCGGCGACGACCGGAACCGCGCCGGCCTCGTCGTCGTCGCGGTGACTCCGACCCCGAGTCCGGAGCGCGACGGAACGGTGCCGTCACTCGGTCCGGTCGCGACGTCACCCGCGATCGCGGGCGTCTCCTCGGCCGCCCCGGGGGCGTCCGGCCCGGCGGTCGGCCCGGCCGGGTCGACGCGCGTTCGGGGTACCGCGCCGGCCCGTCCGGACCGACCGCCGCTGCGCGGCTCACGTCTCGACGTGCTCACCTTCGACGACGTGGCGCACGACGGCTACGCGCCGTACTCGGTCTCGGACGGCAACCCCCGGCCGGACCTGTCCGACCCCGCGGTGGACATCCGCGCGGCGCGCTTCACCTCGACCGGCGTACGCCGATTCTCGGTCAGCCTGACGCTCGGCGCCCCACCGAAGGCGGACACGACGTACTGGGTGGCCGCCTACCTCCCGTCGGGGTGCCTCGTCTACTACTACCTGACGCCGGGGCAGCAGTCGCGGGGCAGCTTGTTCTGCGGGCCCGACGGGCTGGGGTTCATCCCCGGCAGCGCTGTCGTCGTCTCGGGGGCAACGCTGACGGCGCGGTTCGACCACAGCGACGCAGACGAGACGCCTGAGCCGGTCTACGAGGCGGCCGAGCTCGGGCCGTTCTTCTCCCGCAGCTGCGTCACGATCGCCAGCAACGACTGCCGCAACGAGAACACGTACGACGAGGCGCGATCTCCGCGGGACGCGCGCTTCCGCTGGCGGTGAGCTGTCGGCTCCCCGACAGCGTGACGGGAACGCGGCCGCGATCCCGACGTACCTGGTGACAGGCGACATCGAACCGGGGGAGCCACCACCATGTCTCGACGTATCACGATCGCCGGTGGCGTCGTCACCGCGCTCGCCGTCCTGCTCGCGCTGCCGGCCGCGGCGTGCCACAAGCACTACCGAACGGTCGAGAAGCGCTTCGCCGTCGACATCCCGGTGCCGCTCGTCTCGTACACCGAGCAGGGCGACTACGTCCGGTGTGTCGACTACGACCCGCTCCTGGTAGCCAGCCGTCAGGTCGAGGAGTTCGTCGCGCCGGCGCGCGGGACTCTGCGCGTCGAGCTCACCGACTTCCTCGGCGACTGGGACGTCGTCCTCTTCCGTGATGAGGAGCTGGTAGCCGACGGTGGACCGACGAGGACACCGCTGCGGATGAGCGACGGATCGGCGGTCGAGGTGCTGGAGTACACGTTCACGTCCGCGGGCCCGGCCAAGATCGTGATCTGCAACTTCCTCGGCGGTGCGCAGGGCAACGGCCGCTACGTGTTCACCTACGCGCGATGACCGGGTCCGCGCTCCGCCGGTCGGCTCGTCTCCTTCTCGTGGTCGCCGTGACGGGTTCTGCGCCCCTCGCCGGATCGGCTACCGCGTCAGGTCGCATGGAGATGGTGTACGCGATCTCTGCGCACCAGGATGACGAGGCTTCGGCATGGGGCCTGATCGCGAATAGACCGAACACGTACATGGTCTTCGTGGCCATGACCCAGGGCGAGGGCACGATGTCGTGCATGAGGCCCGCCGAGGTGTCGCCTCCGCACGACGCGGTCACGAGCTCGCGCTCGTTGACGATGGTCGAGGGCCTGGTCGGCGAGGGCGAGCCCGACTACGAGGGCGCGCACAAGTACCAAGGGCCGGGCTCGCCGGTCGGCCAGCCGGATCTCGGCGAGCGTCGTCCTTACGGCAACCCGTGGGTCGGACGGCAGACCGAGGCGTGCAAGCGGGCGCGTACCGCGTCGTGGCACTGGTTCCTCGACGCCATGGCGCAGAGCGACCTGAGCCTGCCGAACTTCGCGATCGAGGATCCGTGGAAGTCGCCGACCTACCGCGGTCGGTTCTGCGACCGGGCGCTGCGACCGACAGCGCCGGCGCGCCGGCGCAACTCCGGCTGCGCGAGCGTCTGGGCGACCGAGTCCGGCGCGCGCGTCGCCTTCGACCTCGGCAACGTCAGCGCGGGTACCCCCGAGTCAGAGCACCTGACGGCGGCCGAGGTCACGAAGGCGATC
>DATLNF010000042.1:0-14420 GCA_035536955.1 Mycobacteriales bacterium
CGAGGGCGTCCTCGAGGTCACCCTGCTCGGCCAGAACGTCAACAGCTACGGCTCGGACCTCGGCGACCGCGCGGCGTTCAGCAAGCTGCTCCGCGCCTGCGGTGACATCGACGGGCTCGAGCGGGTGCGGTTCACCTCGCCGCACCCGAAGGACTTCACCGATGACGTCATCGCCGCGATGGCCGAGACGCCCAACGTGATGCCGCAGCTGCATATGCCCCTGCAGTCGGGGTCGTCGGACGTGCTGCGGCGCATGCAGCGCTCCTACCGCCAGGAGCGCTTCCTCGACATCGTCGGCAAGGTCCGCGCCGCGATGCCGGACGCGGCGATCACCACCGACATCATCGTCGGCTTCCCCGGGGAGACCGAGGACGACTTCGCGCAGACGCTGCACGTCGTGCGTGAGGCGCGGTTCGCGTCGGCGTACACCTTCCAGTACTCGATTCGCCCCGGTACGCCGGCCGCGACGATGCCCGACCAGGTGCCGCGCGACGTGGTGCAGGAGCGCTACGAGCGGCTCGTCGCCCTCCAGGAGGAGATCTCCTGGGCCGAGAACCGCGCTCAGGTCGGCCGCCGTGTCGAGGTGCTGCTGGCGGAGGGCGAGGGGCGCAAGGACGGCGCGACCCACCGGCTCTCCGGGCGGGCACGCGACAACCGGCTGGTCCATTTGTCGGCGGCCGGGCTCGCGGACCTGCGGCCGGGCGACGTCGTCGAGACCGACGTCACCTACGCCGCACCGCACCACCTCATCGCCGACGGCCCGGCGCTCGCGACGCGACGCACGCGAGCCGGCGACGTCTGGGCGCAGCGTCGTACGACGGCGGGGGAGTCGACGACGGCGGTCTCCCTCGGGATGCCGCTGCTGCGTCCCGCGGGCTGATTGCGATGCTCGTCGCCGCGGCGGTCTGCCCGCACCCGCCGCTGCTCGTCCCGGAGGTCGCCGCCGGCGCGGCGGAGGAGACGGCCGGGCTTCGCGCCGCGTGCCACGCCGCGGTCGACTCGCTCTACGAGGCGGCGCCCGACCTGGTCGTCGTCGTCGGCGACGCGCCCGCCACCGGGCCGTACCCCGCGGGGCTGCTCGGCACGTTCGCCGGCTTCGGCGTACCACGTGAGGTGGTCCTCGGCGCGGCACCCGACGCGTTGACCTCCGATGTGCTGCCGCTGTCCCTCGCGGTCGGGGCGTGGCTGCTCGAGTCCGCGCCAGCAGACCCGCCCTGCCGCGGGTACGGCGTCAGCGCGACCGCGTCGTCGACGGCCGCCGCGGCGATCGGCGTGCAGCTCGCCGCGCAGGCCGACCGGGTCGCTCTGCTCGTCATGGGCGACGGCAGCGCGCGCCGCACCGAGAAGGCTCCCGGGGCGCTCGACCCGCGCGCCGCCGACTTCGACGCGGCGGTCGCCACCGCGCTCGCCGCCGCCGACTGCGACACCCTGCTCGACGTCGACCCGGTTCTCGCTGCCGACCTCCTGGCCGTCGGTCGCGCGTCGTGGCAGGTGCTGGCCGGCGCGGCATGGGGAGTCGGCTGGGACGCCGAGGTGACCTACGACGAGGCGCCGTACGGCGTCGGCTACCTCGTCGCGACGTGGCGCCGCACCCCCGCATGACCTACGACGTCGTCGCGGTCGTCGGGCCGACGGCGGTCGGCAAGTCGGCCGTCGGCGTCGAGCTGGCGCGGGCGCTCGGTGGCGAGGTCGTCAACGCCGACTCGATGCAGCTCTACCGCGGCATGGACATCGGCACCGCGAAGCTCACGCCGGCTGAGCGCGGCGGCGTCCCGCATCACCTGCTCGACGTGCTCGACGTCCGCGAGACCTCGACCGTCGCCGGCTACCAGCGACTCGCGCGCGAGGCGATCGACGAGGTTCGCGCCCGCGGGGTGACAGCGGTGCTCGTCGGCGGCAGCGGTCTCTACGTGCAGGCGGCGCTGGACGCGCTCGACTTCCCGGGCTCCGACCCCGCGATCCGTGCCGAGCTGGAGGCCCAGCTGGCTGCCGTGGGTGCCGAGGCGCTGCACGACCGGCTCGCCGCGGCCGACCCGCTCGCGGCGTCGCGGATCCACCCGAGCAACGGCCGGCGCACGGTTCGCGCGCTCGAGGTGATCACGGCGACGGGCCGCCGCTACTCCGACAGCGGCCCCGGGATGACGGCGTACCAGGCGGTCTACCCGGTGCGACTGCTCGGGCTCGACTCGGAGACGCCTGTCCTCGACCAGCGGATCGCCGAGCGGGTCGACCGGATGTGGGCACTCGGCCTCGTCGACGAGGTCCGCGCGCTGGCTGCCGCCGGCCTCCGCGACGGCGTGACCGCGCGGCGGGCGCTCGGCTACGCGCAGGCGCTGGCGATGCTCGACGGCGAGTACGACGAGGCGGCCGCGCGGCAGCGGACCGTGCAGGCGACCCGTCGGTTCGTGCGCCGGCAGCGGTCGTGGTTCCGGCGCGACCCGCGCATCACCTGGTCGGCGACCCCGGACGAGCTGCTCGAGCTGGCCCGGCCTTGATGCGAGATGACCCGTTCTGGCTATGTGTGGCAGGTGCCGCGAGGGAGACACTTCAGGACATGACGACGTCCGAGGCGGACCAGATCGCGGCGATGCTCGAGGGCATCGCGAACCGGCAGTTCGTGCTGCGCTACCAGCCGCAGGTGGACCTGGCGAGCGGCGAGGTGATGGCGCTCGAGGGGCTCGTGCGATGGGACCACCCGCAGCGCGGGCTGCTGGAGCCGCGCGAGTTCCTCCCGACAGCGGTCGGCAGCGAGCTGATCGTGGCGATCGGCCGGATCGTCCTCGACGAGTGCGCGCGCGAGGTGCAGCTCTGGCACGCGATGTTCTCCCCGGGCATGACGAGCAAGAAGCAGATCTGGGCGAACATGTCCGCCGTCGAGCTCATGCAGCCCGACTTCGTCCCCGCGGTCGCCGAGCTGCTGGCGAGCACCGGCGTCCAGCCCGGCGTACTCGGCCTCGAGATCACCGAGGGCGATCTCATCGCCCACAGCGACGACCTCCGGTCGACGCTGGTCGCGCTCAAGGAGATCGGCGTACTGCTCGCGGTCGACGACTTCGGCACGTGGTACTCCTCGCTGTCCGGCATCAAGCACCTGCCGATCGACGCGGTGAAGCTCGGCCACCAGTTCGTCCGCGGGGTGGGCCAGGACCTCGACGAGGACCACGTGGTCGAGGCGGTCATCGACCTGGCGCACGCCCGCGGGCTCATGGTCGTGGCCGAGGGTGTCGAGAGCTGGACCGAGGGCGCGCGGCTGTGCGAGATGGGCTGCGACCGCGCGCACGGCTACCTGTTCTCCGGGCCGCAGGAGCCCGAGCAGGCGCGCTCGCTGCTCTACCGCGGCACCGGCTGGATCGCCCCCCAGCCGCGCACCTGACCCCCAACCGCCCTGTGCGGGAGCGAAGTCGCGCAATCTGGCGCGATATTGATCCCCGATCCCAGTCCACAGATCACTGACGGGTGTGCCGCCCGGCGTCCGCGGGCCCGATCGTCGGGGGCATGGCACTGCTGGACCTGGAACAGCTCTTGCTCAAGCGCGGGTGGATCGACGCCGAGGACTGTCGCCGGCACGGGGTGACGAGCGCGGTCGTGTGCACGCGGGTCCGCCGGGGTGAGTGGCTGCGGATCAGGCGCGGGCTCTACGTCGCGGCGCAAGCGTCGCCGCAGACGCGCACCGAGGCGCTCGTCCTGAGCCGCCCTGGCACGGTGCTCGGGGGGAGCACCGCGGCATGGTGGCACGGCCTGACGTCGACCGCCGGCGGTCCTCTGACACTGCTGACCGCGCGTGACCAGAGGCTGCGGTCCACCGGCAGCGTCACCCCGTCCCGGCCGCAGCACCTCTGCGAGTCGTGCACCACCGCCGTTCGTGGGGTGCCTGTCGTGCGTCTGGAGCGAGCCGCGCTGGAGCACGCGCGCTGCCTCCCGCTGTGGGCGGACGCAGAGGCGTTCGTCACCGGCGTGGTCCAGCGCGGCCGCACCACTGGCCGGCGTCTCACCGGCATGAGCCAGCACCTGAGGATCCGATCGCAGCCGGTCGCTGAGCTGCTCGACCACATATGTCGCGGCTCGCGGTCGCTTCCGGAGATCGACTTCATCCGCCTCGTCCGACGCTTCCAGCTGCCCGAGCCGCAGCGGAACGTGCCCATCCTCTGTGCCGACGGAGTCACGCGCTACGCCGATCTCGCCTACCCGGAGCAGGGCTACTACATCGAGATCGACGGGCGCATGTGCCACTTCGCACTCGACGACTGGGAAGCCGATCTGTCGCGCATGAACGAGATCTCCATCAGCTGCCCGCTGAAGCCGCTCCGCTTCAGCAGCCGCCAGCTTCGGCGCGAGCAGGAGCAGGTCGCCGCTCAGCTCGACCGGGCGCTCCGGGGAGCGATATCGCGCGAATCTGCTTGATATCGCTCCCGGCTCCGGGAGCCGCCGCGCCAGACCCGGCGCCGTACGATCGCGGGTGTGAGGTACACCAAGGGGCACGGTACGGCGAACGACTTCGTGCTCCTCGACGACCCCGAGGGCGAGCTCGCGCTGACCGACGCCGGGGTCGCCGCGATCTGCGACCGCCGTCGCGGTGTCGGCGCCGACGGCATCCTCCGCGTGGTGCGCACCGAGTTCGTCGAGGGCTTCGGCCACGACGCGGACGCGGCCGACTGGTTCATGGACTACCGCAACGCCGACGGCTCGGCGGTGGAGATGTGCGGCAACGGGATCCGCGTCTTCGCCCGTCACCTCGTCGAGCGCGGGTACGCCGACGGCCCCGCGCTGCGCATCGCCACACGCGACGGCGTGAAGAGCGTCTGGCTCAAGGACGGCGGGCTGGTCACGGTCGACATGGGGGAGCCGCGCGACACCGAGCTGCTTCCCGACGACGGCGTCTTCGTCAGCATGGGCAACCCGCACGTCGTGCTCTTCGCCGACGACCTGGCTGCCGCGCCCGTCGTCACCGTCGGCGCCTCGATCGAGCGCGAGTGGGACGGCGGCACCAACGTCGAGTTCGTCCGCGTCGTCGACGAGGCGGCGATCGGCATGCGGGTCTGGGAGCGCGGCGTCGGCGAGACGATGTCCTGCGGTACCGGCGCGTGCGCCAGCGCGGTCGCGGCGCACCTGCGCGGGTACGCCGGCCGCGCGGTCGAGGTGACGCTCCCGGGCGGTGCCCTGCACGTCGACTGGACCACCGAGGGCACGGTGCTGCTGACCGGCCCGGCCGTCCTGGTGAGCGAGGGCGTGCTCCGGCCCGAGTGGCTGCGCCTCTGCGGCCTCGACCTGGCGGGCTAGCGGGCTAGGTCACCCGAACGGCCTAATCGGGCGCGGTGCAGCTGCGATCCTCGGCGGCCCGCCTCGTGTCGGCCACTTGACACCATTTGGGCTATCTGGCGGACGCAATTGGGTCTCAAGTCCGGTTAACTTCCGGTGAGCCGACCGGGGGGTCGGTATCCCAGGGGGTTCGACCATGCACGGTTCCCAGCACCGTTGCACGCGCCGTCGCAGTGCGCTCGGCGGCATCCGCGGCCGTCTGCTCGCGGCCGGAGCAGCGGCCGTGGCCTTCGCCGCGGCCGGCCTGCCGGTCGCCGGCCCGGCCCAGGCGGCCGGGGTCGATCCCTGCGCCAGCAGCGCGGGGGGGTCCGCCCCGGTCCTGCATCGGGTCGTCATCAGCCAGGGCGTAGGCGAGGTCCAGCCGCTCGTCCGTGGCAAGACCACGATCGTCCGGCTGCTGCTCAGCGCGCCCTCCTGCGCGCCCGCCGGCAGCCAGCAGCTGCTCTCCGCGACGCTGACCGTCGCGGACGGCGCGCAGGCCGCGACGGTGCCGACGACGCCCGCGGTGCTCGGCCCGGCGTACCCCCTGCTCGACACGTACTCCAACGCGCCGACGCCGGCGAGCCCGGGGAACCCGCTGTTCCAGATCCCCGCGCTGGCCGGCAGCAACACCACCAACGGGCAGATCACGGTCACCTTCCGGGCGAGCGTGACCTACCAGTACGTCGCGAGCGCCGGCGCGGCGCCGGAGACGCGCACCGCCACCTACACGCAGTCGCCGGCCGACCCGACGAAGCCGATCGCGGCGACGGTCACGCCGAAGACGAATGCCCTGCGCGTGCTCGTCGTCCCCATGGCCGACACGTCCGGCGTGACCGGAGCACCGCCGCAGTCGCAGTTCCCGACCGCGGCAGGCTCGCCCCTGCCCGCTGGTATCACCCAGGCTGCCGACACCGTGCTGCAGAACGGCATGCAGGCGCTGTCCCGGCTGCTGCCGGTCCGCGACGGCATCGGCGACCTGAGCAACGTGACGTCGCCGGGACCGGTGGGGCTGCGTTACCGGCTGCTGACCGCCTCGTCCATCGACCTGGGCCTGCGCGGGCTGAACGTCATGAACTCGTCAGGCAAGTTCTGCGGATCGGGCGGCAACTTCGAAGCGATCACGACCCAGCTCGCGAACTTCCTCAGCGCCTGGAACAAGCAGAACTCCAACGCGCAGGCCGACCGGGTCCTGGGCGTCGTCTGGCAGGAGGTGAGCGTCGGCGGCGGGTCGTGCGCCGAGGGCATGGCCAACATGTCGGGCACGCAGGCGTGGACGCGCCTGCTGTCGGACAACGCGCCGGACGGGGGCACCAGCGCGTCGGCCGCCTCGCCGTACGTCGGCCGCGGCACGTCGATGACCGGCCCGATCATCGCGATGGAGCTCGCGCACACGCTCGGCTCGCTGCCCGAGGCGGACCCGCGGTCGCGGAGCGCGAGCGGTGGCTACAGCCCGCACTCGCCCAACGTCAGTGCGGACGGAGCGAGCGCGCTGCAGACCTACAACACCACCCTGGCCACCTGGCTCAGCGGTGCGCTGTCGGTCATGCGGTACTCCGGCACGAGCGGCGGCACCACCGCGTCGAACGCCCCGAGCGCCTGGAACAACAACACCGGACTCCTCGAGCGCGACGACTACCGCTACGTCCACTGCGCGCTGACGCCCGGGATGGCCTCCGCGCTCTGCCCCTACAACTCCTCGGTCGGCGCGACCGGCGGGGCGCCCGCTGGCAGCGCGATCATGCTCGGCGGCATCACCGACGGCACCATCGCCGGCACCTCGCTGCACTCGTACACGGCCGACGGCGTCGAGCTCACCTCGTCGCAGCCGTCTGCGCCGGTGCGGCTCATCCAGCGTGACGCGAGCGGCCTCATCATCCCGGGTCCGCTCGGCAACCAGGGCGTTCCGTTGACACGCAGCGACACCCACCACGGAACAGACCTCGCGCACGAGATCGGCGAGCGGACACACGGCTCGATCTCGGCCGCGATGGCGCTCGCGCCCGGCGCGGCGACGTTCGAGCTCTGGCTGGGCCAGCCGCCGGTCGGCAGCGGTCCCTGTCAGCCCGGCATCACGCCTGTGGGCGGCTGCTTCTACGCCCGCGCGGCGGGCAGCTCCCCGACGATGACCTCGTCGACCGGATCGTCGTCCTTGGCCAACGTGCAGAACTTCTCCGCCGCGGCGGGCGACGACGTGTCGTCCGCGCTCTCGCCGGACGGCAAGACGCTGGCGTGGGCGACCACGAGCGGGATCCGGCTTCAGCACCGCGACCCGTTGACGGGCGGGCCGAGCGGCAGCGCAAGCGCCGCGTTCGCCGGGACCGCCCCGTCGTGGAGCCGCGACGGCAACCGGCTTGCCTACGCGACCGCGGCCGGTGACATCTACCAGGTCAGTGTCGACCGGACGATGACACCGCCCACCATCGGCTCGCCGAAGCTCGTCTACAACCACACGGTGCAGCAGTCGCTGACACTCCAGTCGACGCTCGCCTCGAGCCCGTCGTTCGACCCGACCGGTCAGTCGCTCGCCGTCGCCATCAACGGCGGCGTCTGGCGCATCGCCGCCGAGCCGCAGGCGATCCCGGCCAACGGCGTGACGTGTGACCTGGTCAACTTCGCGCCGACCGGCACATGCGACTCGCTGACCCGCGTCGGTCGGGCGCCGAGCTGGGGGTGGACCGGCGGCACGAACGGCGGCGGTCTCGTCGCGTTCGAGCTGACCGGCGGCATCAGCACCCTCGACCCGAACAGCCTGGGTGCGTCCGCGCTGGGGTACCCGACCACCGCGCGCGTCGCCAACGGCACATCGCCGGCGTGGGGCGGTCTGCTCCTCGGGTTCATCCGCGGCGGCTCGATCTGGATCGCGGACCCGACCCTCGCGACGACCTCGACGTGGGACAACCAGACCCAGGTGACCGCGGGTCCGTCCGACGCCGCGCCGAGCATGTCGGCGACCGGCGGCGTGGTCTCATTCGACCGGCCGGCCGCCCAGACCGGACGGGACGTGTTCACCGGGCTGCGCACCGACGACTACAGCCTGGTGAGCTTCACGTCGACGACGCAGGGCGACCCGCGGCTGCTCGAGGCCGACGTCTACCAGTCGTGCGGGCACGGGCTCGAGCCGGTGACCGTGTTCCGCAAGGCCAGCTCGACGTCCTCGGGACCGCCCGCGTCGGCAACCTTCACGTTCGACTACGACGACTCGCGCGGCTGCCCCGGCGGATCGCTGCTGGCCCAGGTCACCAACGGCTTCCTGTCCAGCCCGATGCACACGATCCGCACCTTCCCGGCGTCGAGCGTGCTGCCGCCCACCCTGACCCCGGCGATCGCGTCACCGACGCAGGGTGCGACGTACTTCCAGTACGACCACGTCATCGCCGCCGCGTCCGCGATCAGCAGCACGAGCGGAACCAACCCGGCCGACCTCAGCGGGTCGTGGTCGCTCACCGGGCCGGCCGGCTCCGGCTACAGCAACACGCCGGTCGGCGGCAGCGAGGCGACCGCCACGCGGCTGCTGCTCAACCCGCCGGTCAACGGCTGGACGCCCGGTACGTACACCCTGACGCTGCAGGTCACCGGCGGCGCGACGACCACGACGTCGTACGTCGTGCTGCCCGACCCGGGGCACAAGGGCTACAACGCGGGCGTCGCCTTCAACCCGCACACGCTCTACGTCCCGTCGAGCGGCAACTACGTGACCGTCACCGTCATCCCGCAGGGCCAGAAGCTCTCCGCGATCGACCCAAGCACGGTGGCCATCACCGAGGTCGGCAAGTCCCTGCTGAGCAAGCCGATCAAGGTCGATGCGACCGCCGGCAAGACGGCATGGGCGGCCAACTCCGACGGCAGCTACACCGCGAAGTTCAGCCGGCAGGCGCTGTCCTGCGTGATGAGCAAGCAGGGCCTGGTCGGGTTCTGGGTGCCGGTGGTTGTCAGCGGGTCCGGCAGCGGCGGCGTGAGCTTCACCGGCTTCGACACCAAGTACCCGATGACGACGCCGGCGACCTCGCCGACGTCATGCAACTAGAGGGGGGACGCACGATGATCAGCACACGACACGCGGGGCACCTGGCAGTTCTCGGGCTGGCGAGCGCACTGCTCGCACTCGGCGGCCCTGCGAGCGCCGAGCCGCTGCCCAACAGCACGGCGCCGGCCTGCCTGCGGCCGTCCGACGGGAGCGGCACGAACACCCCCGCCCCGGGGCAGACTGCCGATGCCAACGAGGCCACCTACCGGACCGGGCAGGGCTCGGTCAAGGGGGGTGCGCTGAGCACCAACTTCCAGCCGATCGTGCCGAGCTGTCTTGGTGCGACCTACACCTTCACGATGACCAGTCTCGACGGCACCACCCTGGATTGGATCACTACGCAAGCCGTCCCCGGTGGCACCACCGCCGTGAGCCCCGACGGCCGGTCAGCCACGGTGACGTTCACCGGCGACGGCCAGACTCAGGCGTTCTCGCTCACGGGTACGACGGGCAAGTTCTACGACAAGCGGAACATCTGTGTAGGGCTGTCGATGACGACATCGATGGCAGGCGCCTCGTACGTCTGGTCCAACGCTGAGGGGCGGGCCTGCGGCGGGTCGGCGGGGAGCTACTACGGCTGATCGCTCGTCGGGCTAGCCCGACGTCAGACCGGCCGAGGAGGCGCGGGCGCCCAGCGCTCGCGCCTCCTCCGCGCTCTGCTGGTCACCGACCTGATCGAAGAGCACCGCGGCCTCCGACGCGGACGAGGCCGCGTCGTCGTACCGGGCGGCGTCGAGGTGCACCCGCGCGATCGTGCGATGCGCGTCCGCGGCGGTCCAGGTCGCCGAGATCGCCGTCGCGAGCTCGAGGCCGGTCATCGCATGCTGGAGCGCCTCGTCTCGGCGACCTAGCCCGGCAAGGGTCTCGGCGAGGTTGACCTGGGCGGTCGCCCGCCCGTTCAGGTTGCCGGTGCGCTCGAACAGCTCGATCGCGCGCTCGTTGCAGGACACCGCGGCCTCGAGGTTGCCGCGGGTCAGCTCCACGACGCCGAGGTTGATGAGGCAGCCGCCGACCTCTTCGGCGCTGCCCACCCGCTCGGCCAGCTCGAGCCCGCGCCGCGCGGCGTCGGCCGCGTCGTCGTTGCGGTCGTGATGGCGCAGCAGACCGGCGAGGATGCGGTAGGCGAACGCGAGACCGCGCAAATCACCGGCCCGCTCGAACAGCTCGCGCGCGCGCTCCGCGTTCGCCAGCGCGCCGTCGTGGCGGCCGAGGTCCTCCTCGGCGCGGGCCAGCCGCAGCAGGAGCTCACCGCCCAGCGCGTCGTCGCGGCACACCGCGAGCCCGGCCTCGGCGGCGCCGATCGCGTCCTGGGACCTGCCTTCCAGCGCCTGCACCGCGGCCTTCTCCAGGAAGAGCGGCGCGAGGTCGGCGACATCGAGCCGGCTGTCCGCCAGGCCGTCGTCGAGCACCGCCAGCGACTCCGCGACCTGCCCCTTCTTGCGCAGCACCGAGGCGCAGCCGCGCCACGCCTCGACCCCCGTGCGGCCGCTGTCGCGATGCGCCTGCTCGAAGAGCTCGAGGGCGCTGTCGTAGTCGCCGCGCAGCTCGTGCACCCGCGCCAGCTCGAGGCGTACGGCGGCGGTGCGCGCGTCCTCCGGTGCGGTGCGCCCCAGCACGTCGAGCGCGCGGGTCAGGTGCACCACGGCGGTGTCATTCGCGAAGAGGCGCTCCGCGTGTCGACCGGCTCGCAGCAGCGGCCCGACTGCCTCGTCGCCGGCGTCGGCGAGGTAGAGGTGCTCGGCGAGGAAGCCGATCATCTCGTCGCCGTCGCCGAGCAGGCGCCGCCCGACGTCGGCCATCTTGCGGTGCAGCCTCCTCCGGCGCTTCCGCAGGATCCGGCGGTAGACGACGTCGTGCAGCAACGCGTGGTGGAACGCGACCGCGTGCTCGTCGCTGTCGACGACACGGTCGAGCAGGCCGAGTCCGACCAGATCGTCCACGGCCGGCGCGATGTCGACGTCGTCCATGACCGCGCGCAGCACGGACAGCCGGGCGGTGCGGCCGAGTACGGCGGAGTGCTGCAGCAGGTCGAGCAGCGACGACGTGAGCTGGTCGAGCCGGGCCGCGAAGACGTTCTCGACGGTGCGCGGCACGTCGGCGAGGTTCCAGGTCGGCCGCAGGTCGAACGTCGAGCTCGTCTCCACCAGTGCGCCCGCGCCGGACAGCGAGCGGGTCAGCTCCTCCGCGAACAGCGGGTTGCCGCCGGTCCGTTCGACCAGCAGGGCCAGCAGGGCACTGCCCGGCGGCTTGCCGAGCACGCCGTCGACGAGATCGGCGACCGCGGGCGGGCCGAGCGGCTCGACGGGGACGTCGACCCGCGTCTGCTCGTCAGCGACCTGGTCGAGCGTGGCCTCCGCCTGCTTGCGCGCGCTCAGCACCACCGCGACCGGCCGGCCCCGGGTGGCGCGCACGAGCTCGGCGAGCAGCTCGACGGTCGCGGTGTCGGCCCAGTGCACGTCCTCCACGGACACGGCGACCGGGCCGATCGCCGCGAGCGAGCGGATCCAGGCGACGATCGCGTCGTGCGTCTGCCGGCGGGCCTGCTCCGGACTCACCTCGGCGGTCGCGACGCCGAGCAGCCGCTCCGCCCCGTCCACCGACGCCGCGGGCAGTGACTCCTCGATGCGCCGGCGGACGACGGAGGGGGTGTCCTCGATCCGCAGTCCGAGCGCCTGCCGCAGCAGGTCGGCGAACGGCCAGTAGGGCAGCGATGCGCCGTAGGACAGGCACCGCGCGGCGAGCCAGCGCATGCCCTGTGACGTGGCCCGAGCCCGCGTCTCCGCGAGCAGGCGGCTCTTGCCGACACCTGGGTCACCGGTGAAGGCGAGTGTCCGGCCGGTGCCGCTCGCCACGTCGGCGAGTGCGCTGTCGACGACCTGCAGCTCCGCGCTCCGGCCGACGAGCGGGCGATCGGTCGCGGTCCCGGCGCGGCGGCGCCCGATCAGCCGGTAGGCCTCGACCGGGCGGACCTTGCCCTTCAGGCTCAGCGGCCCGAGCGGCTCGAAGTCGTACTCCTCACGGCACATCTCGTAGGTCATCGGGCCGACGTAGGTCTGCCCGGACGGGCACACGGACTCGAGGCGCTGCGCGAGGATCACCGAGTCGCCAAGCACCGTGTAGTCGGCCTGCTGCTCGGAGCCGGAGCGGCCGGCCACGACCCGGCCGGTGTTGACCCCGATGTGAATCGTCAGCTCGCTCGCGGCCGGTCCGATCTCGGCGAGCAGCCGGGGCAGCGAGTCGTGCATGTCGAGTGCGGTGAGCAGCGCGCGCTGCGGGTCGTCCTCGTGCGCGACGGGCGCGCCGTAGACGACCAGCAGCGCGTCGCCGGCGTACTTCTCGATGAAGCCGTCGTAGCGCTCGGCGATCCGCGCCAGCCCGCGGATCAGCGGGTTGATCACGTCGTGCAGGTCCTCGATCGGCAGGCTGTCGGCGAGAGTGGTGAAGCCGCTGATGTCGGCGAACAGCGCCGTGACCATGCGCAGGTCCTGCGCCTGCAGCGGCGTCCAGCGACCGCCGCAGTGCCCGCAGAACCTCGACCCGGCCGGGTTCGCACCGCCGCACTCCCGGCATGCCCACGGCTCCGCCGCGACGTCCCCGACGACGTCGACCGCCGCCGCGCGGGTGCCGCACTGGCCGCAGAACGCCATGCCCGCCGCGACGTCCGCGCCGCAGGCGCGGCACGCGAGATCGGCCATCAGACCCCCGAGGTCGGGTCAGCGTGGAGCGGGTCGTGCTGATTGTGGCGGGAAACCGCCCCAGCGCGGCATTCCTGCGCACCCGGCTACGCTTCCGGTCGCGAGGCAAGCGGTCAGCGCGACCCGCCGCCGCACCCGGAGGGAGCGCTGTGACGATGACGCCGGCCGAGACGGCGGCCGCCGTGAAGCCGTACATCGCCGGACTCGGCGGCGGCTTCATGCTGAGCGATCAGGCGAAGGCCGCCGCGACCAGCGCCGGCGTCGGCGGCTGGGCGCTCTACCACCTGGGCCGGGGCGGCGTGCTCGGCGACGTCCACCCTGACGTCGCCGCCGCGGCGTTCCACTTCATCCCCCCGCAGAGCGTGCGCAAGGGCTGGACCAAGGCACGGGCCGTCCTCACCCCCGAGGGCGCGGTGTCGCTGTTCACCGGCACCTGCCACGAGTGGGGCCGGCACCACCTCGACGGCGCGAAGGAGCTCGACCGGCTCGCCGAGCTGCTGGAGCGGGCGGTCGCGGCCGCGCCGGTCGCCGGCGTACCGCTGTTCGCGGCATGGCGTCTGGTACCGCTGCCCGACGACGCTCCGGCCCGCGTCGCGCAGCTGTGCCACGTGCTCCGCGAGTACCGCGGCGGCGTCCATGGGATGTGCTGCGCGGCGAGTGGTCTCTCCCCGCTCGAGGCGGTGCTGACGGCCGGGGGCGAGACCAATGCGAGGTTCTTCGCCTGGCCGGAGCCCTATCCCGACGTCGCACACCTGGCCGGCGCGCGCCGCGACGCCGACGCGCTGACCGACCTGCGCTCGGCCGGCCCGTGGGAGGCGCTCGACGAGGCCGAGCGCGACGAGGTGGTCGCGCTGCTCGCCGCGGCGAGCGAGGCCGCTGCGTAAACCGAGGTGTACGGCGTAGCGGACGGTGGGATCATCGAGGTAGATGACTGACCGCCGCGGCTACGAGCCGAGAGAAGACGTCGAGCCCACCGATGGCGGGTTCGAGTTCCACGACATCGAGGGCGAGGGCTACGACCTCGAGGACCGGCAGGCGCTGCGGCGCGTCGGCGGCCTGCGCACCGACCTGCAGGACATCAGCGAGGTCGAGTACCGCCAGCTCCGGCTCGAGCGCGTCGTCCTGGTCGGGGTGTGGACCGAGGGCAACAGCGACGACGCCGACAACTCCCTCGCCGAGCTGGCGGCGCTCGCCGAGACCGCTGGGTCCGAGGTGCTCGACGCGCTGCTGCAGCGCCGAGGGAAGCCGGACCCGGCGACCTTCGTCGGCAGCGGCAAGGCGAAGGAGCTGCGCGACGTCATCCTCGAGACCGGCGCTGACACGCTGATCTGCGACGGCGAGCTCAGTCCTGGGCAGCTGCGACAGCTCGAGGACATCGTCAAGGTGAAGGTCATCGACCGCAC
>DATLNF010000043.1:0-20225 GCA_035536955.1 Mycobacteriales bacterium
CGCGTCCGCGAAGATCGCCGCGTTCGGCGCGTCCGACGAGCGCTGGCTGGTCGCCGTCCGGATGGTCTCGGAGGGCGTCGACATCCCCCGCCTCGCGGTGGGGGTCTCCGCGACCTCCGTGTCGACGCCGCGGTTCTTCGCCCAGGCCGTCGGCCGGTTCGTCCGCGCCCGCGGCAGCCGGGAGACCGCGTCGGTCTTCCTGCCGTCGGTCCCGGCGCTGCTCACGCTGGCCGCCGAGATGGAGGTCGAGCGCGACCACGCGCTCGACGGCCCGCGGCTGGAGCAGTTCCTCGACGACGCCCTGCTGCGCGCAGCCAACCGAGCCGACGACGAGATCGGCGACGACGGCGGGTTCGAAGCGCTCGAGGCGTCCGCCCACCTGGACCGGGTGATCTACGACGGCGCCGAGTGGGGTACGGCGGCCACGGCCGGCAGCGTCGAGGAGGAGGAGTACCTCGGCCTGCCCGGGCTGCTCGACGCCGACCAGGTGGCCGCCCTGCTCCGGCGGCGCCAGGCCGAGCAGCTCGCCGCGGGCCGCGCGCGCGCTCGGAGCGTCGGGCCGGCGAGGCCCGCGGCGCTGACGACCGCCGAGGTGCTCGCCGGCCTCCGGCGCGAGCTCAACCTGCTCGTCAACGCGATCACGATCCGCACCGGCCGGCCGCACGCCCAGGTGCACGCCGACCTGCGCCGCGCCTGCCCCGGGCCACCCACGGCGCAGGCGACGGTCGAGCAGCTGCGGGCGCGGATCGAGCACCTGCACCGCTCCCGCTGACCGGCCCGGCACGTGCCGCGGTGCCCCGTTGCGGCGCGCGGTGTCCGGTTTTCAGACCGGTTCGGCTTGATCCCCGGGGGGCTTCCGCCGATGGTTGAGGGGTAGGAACGCTCCTGAGGAGGGGTCTCGTGAGTCGCGGGTCGCAGGATCAGCCGGTGTCGCTGCGCTTCGGCGCGCACCGTCGCGGCCGCCTGACCATCTCCATCATCGGCATGCTCGCCCTGATGTCGACCGCCGCCGGCACCACGATCGCGTGGGGGCGCGGCACCCCGGCGGAGACCGTCACTCGCATCGTCACCCAGCCGTCGCCTTCCCCCTCCGTGCTCGCCGTCCCGTCCCCGTCGGTGTCGCCGTCGCCGCTCGCCTCGCGCCCGGCCGCTGCCGCGCCCCGTCGTCCGGTCGCGGCCAAGCCGGCCGTGCCGTGCCCGAGGCCGCCGGCCGTGCCGACGAGCCACACCCTCGCCGCGTCCGCGATCGGCTCCTCCTTGCCGGTCTTCGACGCTCCGGGCGGCGCGCACGTCCGGTCGCTGCCCAACCCGACCCGCGACCACCAGCAGCTGCACCTGCGCGTCGTCGAGAACCGCGGCGACTGGTACCGCGTGCAGATGGCCGAGCGGCCCAATGGCGTCACCGGCTGGATCCGGGCCGGCGACGTGCGGACCTCGGTCGCGAAGTACCGCATCCTCATCGAGCGCTGCGCACGACGAATGACGGTGCTCCGCGACGGCAACGTCGTCATGCGCGAGCCGGTCGCGGTCGGCAAGGGCAGCACGCCGACGCCGCTGGGCGACTTCTACGTCGACTTCCTCGAGAAGTGGCGCCCGAGCAGCAAGTACGGACCCTGGCTGCTCAGCGTGAGCGGCTTCTCCGAGGTGTACACCTCTTTCGGCAAGGGCGGCGTGGGCCAGATCGGCATTCACGGCACCCAGGCCCGCACGTCCGTCGGGCGCCCCACGAGCAACGGATGCATCCGCATGCACAACGAGGCCATCAGCGTCCTCGCGCAGTTGGTGACCCCCGGTACGCCGGTGCTGATCGCGCCCTGACGGCGAACCTGCGGCCGGTCACCCGGCTCTATGGTTCGCAGGCCGAAGTTCCACCGAGAGGGGCACGCCGGTGTTCGCGCGCGGTCGTCGGGTCTGGACGCGTCCGGTCCTGGGCGTGCTCGTCGCCGCGGCAGTCCTGCACCTCCCGGGCGGCGCCTCCACGGCGAGCGCGGGACTGCCCGACCAGTGCTACCACGCCGTCGACGGCGTCGACCGGTCCGGCCTGACCGCCGCCCCGCGCTCGGCGGACCGCGCCCTCGTCTCCGCCGTACGACGCTCGGGCGGCATGGTCGGCCCGCGCGTCGAGCCGGTCGGGCTGCGGCAGGTGGTCTGGCCCAGCCGGGCCATGCGCGACGCGGGCCTGGCCGCGCTTCGTCGGGTGCCGGGCGTGCAGTTCGCCGAGCCGGAGCACAAGGGCTCGCTGCACCGGTCGACGAACGACCCGAAGCTGCGCGACCAGTGGGGGCTCGACAAGATCGGCGCGCGTCGTGCCTGGGACATCGAGACCGGGCTGCAGAAGGACGTCACGATCGCCGTGCTCGACACCGGGGTCGACTTCAGGCACCCGGACCTCGCCGGTCGCGTGCTGCCCGGGCCCAACATCTCGGGCGGCAACGACGACTCGCAGGACGACCACATGCACGGCACTCACGTCGCCGGCATCGCCGCCGCCTCGACGAACAACCGCATGGGCGTCGCCGGCGTCAGCTGGGGCGCGAAGGTGCTCGCGGTGAAGGTGATGGACAAGCACGGCTCCGGGACGTCCTGCGACGTCGCCGTGGGGATCATCGAGGCGGCCAAGCGCGAGGCCGACGTCATCAACCTCAGCCTCGGGTTCGCGCACACCTGCCCCCTCGCGTTCCGCGCCGCGGTCGCCTACGCCGACCACCAGGGCGCGCTGGTCGTCGCGTCCAGCGGCAACTCCGGGTTCTTCGCGAGCCCGCAGTCCGCGCCCGCGAACTGCACCGGCGTGCTCGGCGTCGGTGCGACCGACCACCACGACGACCTCACGGCCTTCACCACGTTCGGGCTCAGCGTCGACGTCTCGGCCCCGGGCGAGGACATCCTGTCGACGTACCTCGACGTGAAGAAGAACAAGCGCGGGTACGCCGCGTTCAGCGGGACCTCCATGTCGGCCCCGTTCGTCGCCGGGCTCGCGGCCCTGCTCATCGCCAAGCACCCCGACTGGACGCCGACCCAGGTCAGCGACCGGATCATCGCGACGGTCGACGACCTCGGCCCGCCCGGTCGCGACGACTACTACGGAGCCGGCCGGATCAACGCGGCGAAGGCCCTCGCGGGTTAGTCGCCTCTCCTCAAGGGCGCAGCACGACCTTGCCCCAGGTCGCCCGGCCGCCGAGCCGGGCGAGCGCGTCCGGTGCCTGCTCCAGCGGCAGCTCGTCGTAGATCAGCGGGGCGATCGCGCCGCGTCCGTGCAGGGCCATCAGCTCGTCGTGGATCCGCGGGACGAGCGCGGGCTCCATCTGCCGGTAGAGCCCCCAGTGCAGCCCGACGATCGAGTAGTTCTTGACCAGTGCGTGGTTGGTCGGCGCATCGGCGATCCGTCCGCCGGCGAAGCCGACGACCACGATCCGCCCTTCGAACGCGACGCACTTGCGTGACTTGTCGAACGTGTCGCCGCCGACCGAGTCGTAGATGACGTCGGCGCCGCGGCCGCCGGTCGCCTCCTTGACCGCCGCCACGAAGTCGTCCTGGAGGTAGTCGATCGCCACCTCCGCGCCGAGCTTGCGGCAGATCTCCACCTTCTCCGGGCCGCCTGCCGTCGCCAGCACCCGCGCTCCCGCCGCGAGCCCGAGCTGGATGGCCGCGCTGCCGACCCCGCCCGCGCCCGCGTGCACGAGCAGCGTCTCCCCGGGCGCCAGGGCGGCCCGCCGGTGCAGTCCGGTCCAGCCCGTCTGGTAGGTGATGAACATGGCTGCCGCGGCGACCGAGGACAGCGTGTCCGGGATCGGGAAGGTCGCGTGGACCGGGACGACGACCTGCTCGGCCAGCCCGCCGCGGGGGAGCGGCGGCGCCGCCAGCACCCGCTGGCCGACGGCGTACGGCGAACCGGCGCCGACGGCGACGACGCGTCCGGCGACCTCCAGGCCCGGCGTGAAGGGCAGCGGCGGCCGCTCCTGGTACTTCCCCTGGCAGAGCAGCACGTCCGGGAAGTTCAGCGCGACCGCCTCGACCTCGACCCGCGCCTCGCCGTCACCCGGCTCGGGCACCGGGACGTCGTCGAGGCGCAGCACCGCCTGCGGCTCGCCGAGCTCGTGCACCTGCCATGCCCGCATGCCGCGCCTCCTCGCTCCTCGGCTCCCCGTCTCCGGCCCTCCCTATCATGATCTTGGGCCCCGCCGACCGGTGATCTCTGGCTCAGGCCACGGTGACCTGGGAACAGGGTGACCGGTGATCTTGGGTTCCCGACGACCCGCGGGATGGGGCGGACGTGAGCGGACAGGTCGGCGAGTCGCGCGTGTCGCTGCCCGCCGGGCTGGACCCGGACGTGACGTTCGGGCGGCTCGCCCGCAGCGGCGACGACCTGCTCGACCGCTGGGACGGCCGCGTCCTGACGCGCTCGGCGCGCGTGGGCGAGGCGGTCGTCGTGTTCGAGGCCGAGGTGACCGGCTCGGGCCTCGTCGTGTGGACCAGGCACGCGACAGCGCTGCAGGTCGCGCTCGCCGCGGCCCGGACGATGGTCGAGCCGATACCCGGCGGCTGGGGCGACCTGCTCGCGGAGGACCCGGCGCTCGCGGCGGTGGCCGCCGCGCACCCCGGACTCCATGCGGTGCGCGCGACCGACCCGGTGGTCGCCCTCGTGCACAGCATCAGCGCCCAGCAGGTGAACCTCGCGTGGGCAGCGACGACGCGGCGCCGGCTCGCGGAGCGGTACGGCGACGAGGTTCGCGCCGCCACGACCACACTCCGGGTCCTCGACCTGGTCCGCCTGGCGGGAGCGGACCCGGAGGACCTTCGCGCGCTGCAGCTCACGACGGCGAAGAGCCGCGCCCTGATCGCGCTCGCCACGGCGGTGGTGACCGGCGGACTCGACGTCGACGGGCTCGCGCGGGCCGACGACGACGTCGTGACGGCCGAGCTCACCAGGCTGCCGGGCATCGGCCCGTGGACGGCGCAGTGGTACCTCGCCCGCGTCCTCGGCCGGCCGGTCGTCGTCGCCGGTGACCTCGCGGTCCGGAAGGCCGTCGGGAGGCTCTACGGAGCACCCGCGGCGCCGTCGCCGGCGGAGACCCTGGCGCTGACCGAGCACTGGGGCGAGTGCGCGCTGATCGCGCAGCAGCTCGTGCTGTACGCGCTCGCCGCGGGGTCGCTGCCCACTACCTGACGCCGCGGCGTACCGTCGCACTCGTGCCGAGTCCCGCGCTGCCGCTCGTCGACCGGTTCGGTCGCGTCGCGACCGACCTCCGGGTGTCGCTCACCGACCGCTGCACGCTGCGCTGCACCTACTGCATGCCGGCAGAGGGCCTCGACTGGATGCCGCGAGCCGATCTGCTCACCGACGCGGAGGTCGTCCGGCTGGTGCGGGTCGCGGTCGGCCTCGGCGTCGAAGCTGTCCGGCTCACCGGCGGCGAGCCGCTGCTGCGCCCCGGACTCGCCGAGCTGGTGCGCGGCATCGCGGCGCTGACGCCGCGGCCGCAGGTGACCCTCACGACGAACGGGCTTCGGCTCGCGGGGGCGGCGGACGCCCTCGCGGAGGCGGGCCTGGACCGGGTGAACGTCAGCCTCGACACCTTGCGCCCCGACCGGTTCCGCGCGCTGACGAGGCGCGACGGACTGCCAGAGGTGACGGCCGGGCTGGCTGCCGCCGGGCGGGCCGGCCTCCGGCCGGGGAAGGTCAACGCCGTCCTCGGGCGCGGGGTGAACGACGACGAGGCGGCGGACCTGCTCGAGTTCTGCCTCGACCGGGGGTACGAGCTGCGCTTCATCGAGTTCATGCCGCTCGACGCCGGCCACACGTGGTCCCGGCCCGACCTCGTGACCGCCGACGAGATCCTGGACCGGCTGGCAGCCCGCTGGTCGCTCACGCCCGACGACGACCGGGTGCGCGGAAGCGCTCCTGCCGAGACCTGGCTGGTCGACGGCGGCCCGGCGCGCGTCGGCGTGATCGGCTCGGTCACCCGACCGTTCTGCGCCGCGTGCGACCGGGTTCGGCTCACGGCCGACGGCCAGGTCCGCAACTGCCTGTTCGCCCGCGCCGAGACCGACCTGCGCGGGGCGATGCGCGCCGGCGCCACCGACTCCGAGCTCGCCGACCTCTGGCGCGGCGACGTCGCGGCGAAGGCGGCCGGCCACGGCATCGACGAGGAGGGCTTCACCCAGCCGGAGCGGCCGATGTCCGCGATCGGCGGCTAGGAGACTGCTGAATAACTCCCTTGTTCAGCAGTCACCTAGGCGGCGTGCTGCATGAGGACCCAGACGACGTACTCGAGGTCGAGGCGGTCGTAGGAGGTCATCGGCGGGAGGGTGGCAGGTCCGATCAGCCCGTCGGGGTCGAGTGCGGCCGCCGGCTCCGCGGTGAGGGTCGGATGGTGGAGGACCGGTACGCCGTCGCCGGTGGTCACCTTCAGCGTCCGGTCCGGGCGCAGGGTGAGCCCGAAGCCTTGCGCGTGCACGACCGTGTGATGCCGACTGCAGAGCAAGACAAGATTCGAGAGGTCGGTGGGTCCGCCGGCGGACCAGTAGATGACGTGATGGCCGTGCAGCTTCCGGCGCCGGGTGCAGCCGGGGAATCGGCAGCGTTCGCCGTCGATCTGGCCGAGCAGCTCGCGCAGCTGCGGGCTAAGCACCCGGGCGGTGCGTCCGAGGTCGAAGCGGGTCAGGTCGGCGGCCACGATCGGCCGCAGGTGCGCCCGCAGCTCGGCCGCTGACGGTGGTGCGGCATTGGGTGGCAGCAGCTCGCCGTCGGCGAGCCGCGTCCAGCCCGACAGGGGGTCGACCAGCGCGGTCAGCCGCTGCCGGGCGCGCCGCGCAACGTCCGCCCGCCCCTTCGTCGCCGTCGCCAGCGAGGTCTGCGCGACCCGGACGAGGCCTTCGGCGATGCTCGCCCGTACGGTCGGGTCGGAGTCCTCCCCGGCCGGCCAGGTCCGCGGTGGACGGGAGTGTTCCGCGGAACACTCAGCAGCCAGGTCCTGTGGAATGCTGTCTTCCGCGGAACACTCCGCCGCGCGCTCGGTATCGAGCTGCTGCCGCGCCGCGTCGATCGCCGCGAGCATGCGGGCCCGACGAACACCGCGGGCGATCTTCTCCAGCTGCGCGCCGGAAGCGTGCCGGGCCAGGTCGATGTAGACGTGCTCGTCCGCGGCGACGGCGACCCGGCAGATAGCCCGCACCTGCGTCCAGGACAGCTGCCCGCGGCTGAACGCCGCCAACGTCTGTGGCAGCCCGCGCAGCGCCCGCGCGACCTTCACCTTCTCGTAGGCAGCCCGGGTGCCCCACCCGATCCGCCACGACAGCCAATGCGCACACGACAGGAACCCCGGCTGCGACCAGGCATCCCGCGCGTCGAACTCCCCGATCAGCGCCAGCAGCCGCGCCTCGCCCGCCGCCACGCGGCTGGCCCAGGTTGCGATCTCCTCCGCAACCTGATCGTCACTCAATGCCTCGAAGGTCTCCATCACCTAACGATAGGGACGGGGTGTGACAACTCGGGACCGGGAAAGCCTTGGGGCACAGCGACTTCTTTGTACTTCGCCTGTGGACAGGATTGTTCCGCGGAACACTCGGGCCGGCGATCGAGTCGCACGGCTAGAGACGGCTTCGTAGCGCCCTTCCCGCACCAAAGTCACGCTTGTCAGCAGTCACCTAGGGCCGGACCCCCTCCCCGTGGCGGATCACCCCGACGTCGGGTGCTCCGGCTCGTCCTCGTCGTCGTCCCAGGCGGCTTCGGCGCGTCGTACCGCCGTTTCGACCTCCGCGGGTGGCATCGTCGTCCACGTGGCGCTCCATCGATGCGGTCCGTCGTGCCCTGCGGCACGTGCGCAGCGGTGCCCTGTGTCCGTGCTCACGCTGGAGAACACACCGGGTACGACGACCGGCGCTCCGCACCGCCCGTCCGTCGCGCTCTCCGCCATGGCGTCTCCTCACGTCCGCGCCGGTCTCGGCGCTCTCAAGGTAGGCGCCGGCGCGCCCGATGGTCGAACGTGACCAGCCCCCGACCGGTCGCCGTGGTGACCGACTCGACGGCGTACCTGCCCCCCGGCGTGTCCGAGCAGTACGGCATCACCGTCGTGCCCCTCCACGTCCGCGCGGGGGAGAAGCTGCTCCTCGAGGGCGTCGAGCTGCTCCCGCACCAGTTCGCCGCCTGGATCACCGCACCCGGGCGGACCGCTTCCACGCAGCCGCCGTCGGTGGACGCCTTCAAGGAGGCGTACGGCTCGACCCGGGCCCTCGACATCGTGTCGGTCCACCTGTCCGGGCGGCTGTCCGGCACGCGAGAGGCCGCGATCACGGCGGCGTACGACCTCGCCGACCACGGCCGCGCCCGGGTCAAGGTCGTCGACACCCGCCAGACCGCCATGGGGCTGGGTTTCGCGGTCATGGCCGCAGCCGAAGCCGCCGCGCGGGGCGGCGACATCTTCGACGTCTCCGCCGCGGCTGAGGAGTCGGCCCGCCGGACCACCATGATTTTCTACGTCGAGACCCTCGAGTACCTCCGTCGCGGCGGGCGGATCGGCGGCGCCGCGGCCCTGCTGGGCACGGCCCTGCAGATGAAGCCGCTGCTGCACCTCGTCAACGGGATGATCGAGCCGCTGACGAAGGTGCGCGGCGGCACGAAGGCGCTGACGCGGCTCGAGGACACCGTCGTCGACGAGGTCGGCGACGCGCCGGTGGACATCTGCATCCACCACCTCGCCGCGCAGGACGGCGCCGACGCTCTCGGCGAGCGTCTCCGCGCCCGGCTCCCGGGCATGCAGTCGATGTACCAGAGCGAGGTCGGGGCCGTGATCGGCGCGCACGTCGGGCCCGGCCTGCTGGGGGCGGTCGTCCGCCGCCGGTGACCGACCGCTACGCCGAATGGCCCGGTTCGTCCGTTTGGCGGCGTCTCGCCTCGATGTCTGGCATCATGCGGCGCCCGCACGCGCCTGCCGCGCCCGGGTTACCGCCCGGCCGCCCCGGGAACACGAGGGGCGCACGGAACGTTTGCCCCACGCCCCGCCCGAACCGCGAACCATAAGGACGCCCCGCTGTGACGCAGGACTACGACGCCCGGAAGTCGAGCTCGCTCGAGGCCGAGGACAGCCTCGACGAGATCATCGCGCGCAAGCCCGAGCAGCCGGTGGGTGTCGCCGAGGACGAGAACGACCTCGCCTTCGAGATGGAGCTCGCGGGCGGCGACGACATCAACGACGAGCTGAACATCCGCCCGGTGCCTCAGCAGTCCAACGAGTTCACCTGCAGCAGCTGCTTCCTGGTCAAGCACCGCAGCCAGCTGGTCAACGAGAAGAAGATGCTCTGCCGCGACTGCGCCTAAAGCATTCGGAAATGGCATGAGCAGGCTCCCGGCGGTCGCCTGACGTCGGCCCCACCGGTCGCGGCCAGCGGACAAAGCCTGACCAAGTGCCTCATTGCGTTACGGGCATCTCCGGCGGACTTCGGGGCCACCCCTCGTAGTCATTAGTGGTCATTGTTCGGAATGGCCCGTTACCGGGCGCATCCAGCAGCCGACGCTCCTCGTTGAAGTGCGCGAGGAGGCACCCGCCATGAAGACACCTTTCACCCGTCGCGCCGAGGCGTTCGCAGCCGCCCTGGACCGGGTCACCGCAGGTGGCACGGCCGAGCCCGCCGCGGCCGCCGTCGCGCCGCTGGTCCACCTCGCCGCACGACTCGCCGCCCTGCCGCAGCGTCCCGTGGGCATGAGCCCCGGGTTCCGCGCGCAGCTCGTCTCCCACGCCGCCACCCCGACCCTCCTGCCCGTCACCGCACCCACTGTCGCCGCTCAGGCGACATCGGCCGGCGTGGTCAGCGCCGCGACCGGCACGGCCGGCCAGATCGTCGCCGGAGTCCTCGCCGCTGCGGTCGCCGTCACCGGTGTGGGCGCGGCCGCCGCCCGTTCCAAGGCCGGCGACCCCTTCTACGGACTGCGGGGACTCGCCGGCGGCGACCGCCAGCCGGCCATGACGCCGCTCGGCGAGGCCGACCGCCTGGCCGGCGAGGCCGCCGCCCGGCTCGCCGAGCTCCGCCGGCTCCTCGCCTCGGGGGAGCTCGACGCGGCAGCCCGCGCTCGGATCGACCAGCTGATCGCCGAGCTGTCGAGGGCTCTCGACGGCGTCCTCGACCGGCTCAGCGCCGAGGCACCCCCCGAGGCCCTGCTCGACGAGGTCACCAGGGTGTGGAACGAGCTCGCCGACCTCGTGCCGGCGCTGCCGCCGGGCACGCAGCGCGCGGTCCTCGACACGCTGTCCGTGGTGAACAACCGCCTCGGCGCGGCCGTCGACGGCGCCTCGCCGGTCAGCGGGCCGAGCCGCGCCCCGTCCGCGACGCCGACCACCCAGCCGTCGTCGCCGCAGCCCACGACCAGCCCGTCCGCCATTCCGTCGAGCTCACCGTCCACGAGCTCGGTGCCGCTGCCGACCGGCCCTCCGGGCCCCCTGCCGAGCGGGAGCGCGACACCGACGACGCTGCCCGTTCCGGCACCTCCGGCGACGGACGTCCCTGCTCCGGTCGTCCCCCTGCCGGAGCTGCCGAGCCAGTCCTACCCGCGGTAGAGCGCCCGCTTCATCAGCACGCGGGAGCGGCTGCCGTTGGCGACCATCCCCACGGCTTCCCAGCCCTGGGCGCCCATCTCCGCGAGCCGGGCGTCGAGCCGCGCGACGTCGGGGGTGTAGCCGCTGTGCGCCGACGGCATGTCGTCGCCGATGAGCGCGTACTCCCAGCGCGGCCCGCGGTCGCCGAGCGGGCGTAGCGCCCCGGTCGGCTGCGGCGCCTCGTCGCCCTCCTCGTCCGCATCGGGAACCGGGTTGAGATCCGGAGCCGGGACGAAGGGCGCATGCCGGTCGTTCGCCGGATTCCAGGCGGCCTCGAGCGCGAGCATGACCGAGGCCGGCGTCGCGACCGCGAGCGACACCGACGTCAGACCGGTCGCGTCCCGTACGGCGTCGATCGCCCGCCGGTTGAACGGGTCGGCCGCCGCGACCTGGATCCAGCTGGTCCCGGCTTCGAGCGGCACGATGCGCAGCGCGGCCGCCAGCGCGCGCGGGATGAGGCGTACGACGGCGGGCTTGAGGTCCATCTCCACCGGGTCGACGAGTGCGAAGCCCGTGATGGCGGACAGGCCGCGCGCGATGCCGGCCTCGGTCGCGAAGCCCTTCTCGACGACGATCGCGCCGAGCCGTCGGTCCTGTCCGGTGCCCGGCCCGAGGCGACGCTGGTACTCGAGGCACTCCTCGAGCTGGGCGGGGGTGATGATGCCCGCGCTCGTCAGCGCCTCGCCGATCCGCATCCGCGGTGCGGGTGCGCCCTTGGCGCTGTGCACCGGCTTGATGACGGTGGCCGGCACCGTGAAGTCGACGCCCGGGTACTGGGCGACGACCTCGGGGACGACAGGCTGGTCACCCATCCCGGTCACCCATGGGCGTCGAGGTCGACCGACGAGCGCTGCGCCTGCACGTCCGAATGGAGCAGCACGACGACTCCTCGGCGACATGCGGACAGATGACCCGCGAATGGTTCACTCGACCATTCTGCTCGTTTACCCTCCAGTCACCGCGCAAGGTGGCCGACACAGTCGGCGGGCGCGCGGTGCTGCCCGGGGTGGGGCTTCGTCGAGGAGTGGGCACAGTGTCAGGGGACGACCGTGCCGCGCGTGTCTCACGCCGCGGCCTGCTGCAGGCGACGACGGCCGGGGCCGTGCTGGCCGGTGCCGGCGTGGCCTTCGCCGGGAACGGCCCACCGCCGCCGACGTACGCCGGAGGTGGCCGGCGGGTCGCGCTGAGCGGCGATCCCGTCCTCCACGTCCTGCGCCGGGTCACGTTCGGACCGACGGCGGAGCTCGTCGCCCACGTCCGCAAGATCGGCGTGGACGCGTTCCTCGACGAGCAGCTGGCCCCGAGCGAGCTGCCGGATGCAGAGGTGGAGCGCATCCTGGCGCTCTTCCCGACGCTGCGGATGTCGAACACAGCGCTGCGGCAGGCGTACGCCGACAGGCGCGCGGTCGTCGTCCAGGAGCTGCAGGCCGCCAGCCTGGTCCGGGCGGTGTGGAGCACCCACCAGCTCTACGAGGTGATGGTCGAGTTCTGGTCCAACCACTTCAGCATCCACGTCCAGCACGAGGACGCGCTGCTGTTCAAGACCGGGGACGACCGCGACGTCATCCGCGCCCACGCGCTCGGTCGGTTCGCCGACCTGCTCGTGGCGTCGGCGCAGAGCCCCGCGATGCTCGCCTACCTCCACAACTGGCTCTCGTCGGGGACCAACCCCAACGAGGACTACGGCCGCGAGCTGCTCGAGCTCCACACCCTCGGGGTCAGCGGCGGGTACACGGAGCGGGACGTCAAGCAGGTGGCCCTCTGCCTCACCGGGTGGGACGTCGACCGCACCACGTGGCAGTTCGGCTACCGGCCGGAGCGGCACTACGTCGGGCCGCTCCGGGTCATGGGCTGGCGTGCGGCGAACGGCGACGCGGCGAAGGGCGTCGAGACCGGGCTGTCGCTGCTCGACTACCTCGCCCACCACCCGAGCACCGCACGGCACATCGCGCGGCGGCTGTGCGTCCGGTTCGTCTCGGACTCCCCGCCGGCGTCCCTCGTGGAGTCGGCTGCGCGCGTCTACCTCGCGTCGGACACCCAGATCGTCCCGGTGCTGCGGCACATCTTCGCCAGCCAGGCCTTCCGCACGAGCGCCGGGCTGAAGTTCCGTCGGCCGTTCGAGCTGATGACCGCGAGTCTGCGTGCGATCGGCGCGCGGTACGACGTCGCGGCCGGCTCCGACGTCGCGAACGACCTCATCCACCTGCTCAAGGGGCTCGGCCATCCGCCGTTCGGCTGGCAGACCCCTGACGGCTACCCGGACACGGCGTCGGCGTGGCTGTCGACGCAGGCCCTGCTCAACCGCTGGAACATGCAGCAGCACATCGTCGTCCGCGGCGTCCGCGGCCTGTCGGGTCCGCGCCCGGACAAGCTGGCGGCGACGCCGGGCGCCGGGACCACGGTGGGTGCGCTCGTCGACGAGGTGTGCGGCCGGGTCGCGTTCCAGGGCGTCGCGGGTGCGCACCGGGCAGCCCTGATCGCGTCGACCCGGCGCAAGGAGCGTGCCCCGCTCACCGGCGCCGAGGCGGCTGCCCTCACTCCGCAGCTGACCGCGCTGGTGCTCAGCTCCCCCTACCTGCAGCTGCGATGAGGACCGACATGGAGCCCCAGGCGATCGGCGACGCCGGCTGTGACTGCGCCGAGCCCAGCGAGGGCCTGTCCCGTCGCCGGGTGCTCGCCGGGTTCGGCGCGGTCGGCGCGCTCGCGGCGGCGGACGTCGCCGCGCCGCGGCTCGCGTTCGCAGCCGGCGGCCAGCCCTCGGGCGACCTCGTGGTGACGGTGTTCCTGCGCGGCGCGATGGACGGGCTGTCTGCGGTCGTGCCGTACGCCGACGCCGACTACCACGCGGCGCGGCCCGGCGTCCGCATCCCGCCGAACGCGGTGCTGAAGCTGGACGGCAGGTTCGGGCTCCACCCGGCGTTGCGCCCCCTGCTCACCTCGTGGCGACGCGGCGACCTCGCCATCGTCCACGCGGTGGGCAGCCCGCACCCGACCCGGAGCCACTTCGACGCGCAGGACTTCATGGAGCGCGGCGTCCCGGGTGACCTCAAGCTCACGACCGGCTGGCTCGGGCGGCACCTCGCGACCCGGCCAGGCCGCTCCGATCTGCGCGCCGTCGCGATGGGCGGCGGGGTCCAGCTGGCGCTGCGCGGGCCGGTGCCGGCCGTAGCGCTGCGGCGGATCGCCGACTTCGCGCTCGTCGCGGAGGACGCGGAGCGGACGATCCTGGAGACGACCCTCGACCGCCTCTTCGCCGGGCTGAGCCACCCGATGAGCGGCACGGGCAGCAGCACCGTGACCGCGACGCGGCGGCTGCGCGCGCTCGCCCGCACGTCCTACCGGCCGGCGGGCGGTGCGGCGTACCCCGACACCGAGCTCGGCCGGCAGCTCACCGAGGTGGCGCGGCTGGCCAAGGCCCGCGTCGGGCTCGAGGCTGCGTGCGTCGACGCGACCGGGTGGGACACCCACCAGGGGATGGGGTCGGCGAGGTCGGGCCGGATGAGCGCCCTGCTGGGGGACCTCGGAGCCTCGCTCGGCGCGTTCTACGCCGACCTGGGCGGCCTGCGCGGCGTGACGGTGGTCGTGATGAGCGAGTTCGGCCGGCGGGTCGCCGAGAACGGCAGCGGCGGCACCGACCACGGCCACGGCGGCGTGATGTTCGTGCTCGGAGCCGGGATCGCCGGCGGCCGGGTGTACGGGCGCTGGCCGGGCGTGGCCCCGCGTCGGCTCGACCGCGGCGACCTGGCTGTCACCACCGACTACCGTGACGTGCTCGGCGAGGTCCTGCTGCGCCGCGCCGGCGCGGTCAGCCTGGCCGGGGTGTTCCCCCGTCACCTGGTCCGCCCGCTGGGGCTCGCCCTACCTCGCTGACCGGGCGAACCTCCCGGGGCCGCCGGCGCTCTGAAGGACTGCGGACCGGCCCTCCCAGTGGCCGGGGAACGAGGAGCTGACGTGCGGATCTGGCCGACCCGGCGCGCCGCGCTGTGGCTCGTGACCGCCGGTCTGCTCACCAGCCCCCTGGTGGTCTCTGGTGACGCGGCCCCCCGGCTGTGCGTGGGCAAGGCGATCGGCAAGGACGGCTGGACCCAGATCGTGGCCCCCGACTTCGGCGAGTTCCTCTCGCCGTCGATCACCGCGCACGCGGTCGTCCCCGCCGACCTGTCGACCCTGCTGGTGAGCAACGGCGACATGCTGCTGCGGTCGACCGACGGCGGCTGCACCTGGGAGGACGTTCCTGATCCGGCGAGCTCGCAGAACTTCATCGGGTTCGGCGGTGCCGGCGCGGTCCGCGAGCTGGACACGTCGTCGTTCAACTGGAACAGCGAGCGGGTCTACGCCCTGCTCCAGCTCCAGCCGATCTTCCGGATCGGCATCAACGACCAGGAGCCCGGCAGCCGGCCCGGTGTCGCGGTGAGCGAGGACGGCGGCGCGACGTTCACCTTGTCGACCACCGGACTGCCGCTGATCGGCGAGCCCGGGCGCATCCGGGTCGCCGACGGCGTCGACCAGGTCGCGTACATCTCCGTCACGGACCCCACCCTCGACGTCGAGTCGCTCTACATCACCCGCAACGGCGGGGAGACCTGGAGCCGGACGACCGGCGACTCGATCCTGCCGAACACCACGGGGAGCATGATCGACTTCGCCATCGACCCCGGGCGTCCCGACCAGGTGTGGGCGTGGGACGAGACCACGCTCTACCGCTCCGCCAACGCCGGTGCGACGTTCACCGAGGTCCGCGAGGTCAGCCGGCCCGTCTCGACGATCGAGTTCACCCCACGGGGCATCGGCCGGCTCTCCGACCTGCGCGTCTACCACGCCGGTACGTCGACGTCCGACGTCAGCGCGCCGCCGTACGTCAGCTGGCAGCCGGACGACGCTGTCGGCGTCGTGACCTCGGTCTCCTCCGCGCCGCGGGCCAACGTGCGCGTTCTCGGCACGTCGCAGCGGGTGTTCACCTTCTACCCGAACACCCGTACGCAGCGGATCATCGGGCCGGTCGAGATCTCGCCCACCAAGCTCGACCCGATCGACCTCGAGTTGGCGCAGGACTCGAAGACACGGGACGTCGTCGTCGTCGGCCGGACACCGACGCACCTGCTGCAGCGCGACCCGACGTTCCCGCCGCCGCCGCTGCCCCCGGTTCAGCGCCTCGACGAGTGCCAGCCGGGCCCGCTCGGCGGGACGTCCTTCCGCGCGAGCGCGTCCGAGGTCCTGCTGCGCCCGGGTGAGAAGCGCCGCGTGGTCTACGACCTGTCGCTGCCGCCCGTGCCCAGCGACCTGGACGTCAACTTCATGTCCGACACGACCGGGTCGATGGGCGGCGTCATCGCCGGGCTGCGCCAGGACATCCGGGAGATCGTCGACAACATCTGCGACCAGGGCATACCCGTGCAGTTCGGCGTCGCCGACTTCCGTGAGTTCGACGGGCCGTTCGGCGGCGACTACCCCTATCGGCGGCGACTGCCGATCAGCCCGGTGGGGCCGGAGCTCCGCGAGGCGATCCAGAGCCTCGACACCGGCGGCGGCGCCCAGGACGGCAGCGACTCGGCGCTCGAGGCGATGTACCAGGCGGCGACCGGGGCCGGCCACAAGGAGCTGGGGTCGGGCCGCTGGATCATCCCGCCCGGCGAGGGCGCGGAGTGGCGCGACGAGTCGCTCAAGGTGATCGTGCTCGCGCTGGACACGACGTGGCGCGAGGCGACGCCCGGCTACCCCGGCCCGTCGTACGACACGGTTGTCGCGGCGCTGCGCAAGATGGGCATCAAGACCGTCGGCCTCGCGATCGGCGCCCGACGGGCGGCGATCGGCGAGTTGCTGCGGACCAACGAGTCGGACATGCGCCGGCTCGGCGAGGCGACGAACTCGCTGGCGCCGGCCGAGGGCACGGACTGCGACGGCGACGGCGCGGTCGACGTCAACGGCGGGGAGCCGCTGGTGTGCGTCCTCGACGATCCCGGCGCCGACGCGGTCGCGCTCGGGCCGGCGATGACCGGCCTGCTCGCCGCGCTCGAGGACCACGCCGACATCGACATCGAGATCGTCACGGACCCGGCGTTCCTCGCTCCCGGGGGGGTGCAGTCGCACCCGCTGGTGGACGTGAAGAAGCCCAGCCGGCTCGGCTTCGACTCGGTGTTCACGTGCGACCAGCCGTCGTTCGGCCGCTCCACGCCGGTCACCGTGAACGCCGTCAGCCGGGGTCGGGTCCTGGCGACGACCAGCCTCCTCGTGCGCTGCGGCACGCCGCCGCGGCCCCCCGTCGTCGACACCCCGCCCAAGATCTTCGTGGCGCCGGTCGTCGCGGCCGGCATCCCGCCACCCCCGCCGCCCCCGGCGCCGGTCCCCGCGACGCAAGGGCAACCCAACCCGAACCCCAACCCGAACCCGCAGGTCAACCCGCAGCCGAACCTGGGGATGGTCGGCCAGGAGCAGGAGCAGGTCGAGATCGCGCTCGCCAAGGTCGACATCCAGGAGGACGGCGAGGGGCAGGCCCAGCTCGCGATGTCGGCGGTCCGGGACGAGGACGCCGCCGTCCAGGTCGCGACGGCCCTGCTCGCGATCGGGCTGACCGGTGGCGCGGCGTACGGCCTCGGGCTGCGCCGCCGAGCCGCTCCGGCCCCGGTGCCCGTCCGCTGGAGCCGTTAGCGGCCGTGATCGCGCGCGGGCGGTACCGCTCTCGCCACGCCGCGTGGCTCCTCGCGGCGGCGCTGCTGGCCGGGCCCGCGGTGGCCGGCGCCGCCGCCGCGCCGCGGTGCGAAGCGCGCACCTTCGCCAAGGACGGGTGGACGCGAGTCGCGGCGCCGCAATTCGAGACCGACTTCGGTGAGCCGTCGGCGCTGACCGGTCACCTCGTGCTGCCGGGCGACCCGGACACGCTGTTCGTCACCAACGGCACGTTCGTCATGCGCTCGAGTGACGGCGGGTGCACCTGGGACGGTGTCCTCGACAGCTTCACGATGCTCGGGCCCCTGCGCTTCAGCGGTGACCACGGCATCGTCGAGCTCGACGCAGCGAGTCTCAGCCCCATGTCGCAGCGGGTGTACGTGCTGGCGCGGCAGGTCGTGTTCGGGGTCGTCGTCGAGGAGCGGCGCACCGACGGCGCGCCCGCGGTCTACGTCAGCGACGACGGCGGGCGGTCCTTCCGCCCCTCCGGGTCCGGGCTGCCCCTCCAGGGCGAGCCGCTGCGGATCCGGGTCGCGGACGGCGTCGACGGCGTCGCGTACGTCGCGGTGCGCGACGAGCGGGTGGGCGGCGAGTCGCTCTACGTCACGCGCGACGCCGGCCGGACGTGGAGTCGCACGACGGGCGACTCGATCCTTCCCGGCGAGGCGGGGAGCATGATCGACTTCGCCGTCGACCCGGGCCGACCGGACCAGGTGTGGGCGTGGAACAGCGAGACGCTGTTCCTCTCGACCGACGCGGGCGGGCGCTTCCGCCCGGTTCCGCAGGTGACGCGGCCGGTGTCGACGGTCGAGTTCCTCCCACGCGGCCTGGGCCGCCTCTCCGACGTCCGGGTCTATCACCTCGGCAGCGCGTCGGCCGATGCCAGCGCGCCGCCGTACATCGCGTGGCGAGGCGACCGCGCCGTCGGCGCGGTGACCTCGGCGGCGCTGGTGCCGTTCGCCGGAGTGCGGCTGTTGGGCACGCCGCGGGAGGTCTTCACGTACTACCGGAACACGCGCACCGGCACGACCATCGGCCCGGTCGACATCTCGCCGTCGGGCGCGGACCCGTTCGACCTCGAGGCGTCCTACGTGCGGCGCACGGGGCAGGTCACGGTCGTGGGACGCACCACCGACCAGCTGCTGCTCCGCGACCCCACCTTCCCGCCGCCTCCGCTGCCGCCGATCAGCCGCCTGGACCCGTGCTTCGCCGGCACGCTCGGCGCGGTGCGCTTCGGCTCGACGGCCCGGGAGGTCGTCCTCCGGCCCGGCGAGACGCGGCGCGTGGCGTACGACCTGTCGCTGCCGCCGGTGCCGAGCGACCTCGACGTGAACTTCATGCTCGACACCACCGGCTCCATGGCGGGTGTCATCGCCGGCCTGCGACAGGACGTCAAGGAGATCGTCGACAACATCTGCGCGCAGGGTGTTCCCGTGCAGTTCGGTCTCGCCGACTTCCGGGAGTACCCGGGACCGTGGTCAGGCACCGGCGCGATCGGCAGCGGGACGTCGGATCCGGACCAGTACGCGTACAAGCGGCGCCTGGAGGTCAGCCCGGTCGGCCCCGAGCTGCGCGAGGCGATCTCCGCTCTCGACACCGGCGGCGGGGCCACCGACGCCAGTGACTCGGCGCTCGAGGCGGTCTACCAGGCGGCCACCGGTCTCGGCCGCCGTGACACGACCGGTCGACAGCTCATCCCGTTCGGGCTCGACGCCGGGTTCCGCGCCGCGTCGCTGAAGGTGGTCGTCCTGGCGACCGACACCGCGTGGCGGGAGGCGACGCCCGGGTATCCCGGGCCGTCGTTCGACACCGTCGTGGCGGCGCTGCGGCTGCGGGGGATCAAGGTCGTCGGCCTCGCGGTCGGCGAGCGGGGCGCTCTCAGCACCCCGGACCGCACCAACCGCATGGACCTCGAGCGGATCGCCGCGGCGACGCGGACGATGGCCCCGCCGGAGGGCACCGACTGCGATGCCGACGGCGCCGTGGACGTCGCGCCCGGCGAGCCGCTGGTCTGCGTGCTGCGTGATCCCGGTGCCGAGGTCGTCTCCCTCGGGCCGGCCATGACGGGGCTGCTCGCCGCGCTGCAGGACCTCGCCGCGGTGTCGGTCGAGGTGTCCGTCGATCCGGCGATCGTCGCACCGGGCGGCGTGCTGACCCACGATCGGGTGGACGTCCGCAAGCCGAGCCGCCTGCGGTTCGACTCCGTGTTCCACTGCGACGACGACGCGTTCGGCCGGACGTTCCCGGTTCTCGCGCGGGCGGTGAGCCGGGGTCGGGTCCTCGGCACGACCGAGCTGACCGTGCGCTGCGCCGCGCCGCTGCGGGCCGACCCGGTGCCGCCGCCGGTTGCGCTCGCGCCGGTCGTCGCTGCCGTCGTGCCGCCGCCCCCGCCGCCTCCGGCGCCCGTGCCCGCGACGCAGACGCAGCCGCACCCCAACCCCAACCCCAACCCGCAGCCGAACGTCGGCTTCGTCGGCGAGGAGCAGGAGCAGCTCGAGATCGCCCTCGCCGCCACCGAGGTCCGCCACGATGAGGAGCAGACGCTCGCGATGTCCATGCGGCACCCGGACGACGCCTCGTCCGCGACAGCGTTGACGCTGGCCGCGATCACGCTGTCCGTCGCGGCGGCCGGTGGCGTGGCCATGAGCCGCCGCCCCGCGTCCGCGTGGTGCGGCTGCTCTTCCGCGGGCTCGTCCCCGGCAGCTAGGTGATCTTGACCTCCCCGAACACCTTGCGCACCAGTGGCTCGAAGTGCTCGAGTGGCAGGGTGTCGTACGCCGGGTCGAACGCGGCCTGGTCCCACTCGTCGGTGAACCGCTCCGCCGCGGCGTACCACGGCTCGGTCGCGTAGCGCGTACGCGACTCCGGGTCCTTGCCGAGCAGGGCGTAGTAGTGCCGGCCCTGGAAGTCCTGGTGGGTCGAGACGATCCGGTAGGTCTCCTCCGACACGTAGGGCTTGAGGATCTCGGCGGCGATCGC
>DATLNF010000044.1:0-31486 GCA_035536955.1 Mycobacteriales bacterium
AACCCGACGATGCTCGAGGCCGGCTACAAGGTGAACGTCATCCCGCAGACCGCGACGGCCCAGGTCGACGGCCGGCCGTTGCCCGGCTTCGAAGCCGACTTCGAGCGCGAGCTCGACGAGATCCTCGGGCCGGAGATCGAGCGCGAGGTGACCAACGGGCAGCGCGCTCTGGAGACGACGTTCGACGGCGCGCTGGTCGACGCGATGTCGGCGGCGCTGCGCGCGGAGGACCCGGGTGCGCGGCCGGTGCCCTACCTCATGTCGGGCGGCACGGACGCGAAGCACCTCGTACCGCTCGGCATCCGCTGCTTCGGCTTCTCACCGCTGCGACTGCCGCCGGACCTCGACTTCTCGGCGATGTTCCACGGCGTCGACGAGCGGGTGCCGATCGAGTCGCTGGAGTTCGGCGTACGTGTGCTCGACCGCTTTCTCGCTACTGCCTGAGCGCAGCTAGTACGGCGGGCGGCTCATGCGCTCGCACGCGTCGCGGTACGCCGATCGCCCTGGTGCAGTCGGGCTGCGCTCCGGCAGCTTGGTCTTGCCGTCGAGGTAGTAGCCACCGCCCCATGCGCCCCAGATCTTCTGCCGGCACCAGGAGTCGACGACCATCCAGTCGCGTTCGTCGGCCGGCCGCGGCGGTGCCGCGGCGGTGCCGGACAGCGGGCCCCAGAGCCGCGAGTTGAACTCGGCCAGCCACTCCTCGGGGCTCTTGACCTTGGCGCGATACGTGCCGTGGCCCTCGGAGAAGTAGCGCTCGTCCGCGGTCTGCGGGACGGAGCCGACCCCGGTGAGCGGGTCAGTGAATCCGCCGGGCGACGGCGTCGCCCCCTGGAAGAGCCGCGTGCGCAGCTCGTGCGCGGTCAGGACGCCGTCGCGCAGCTCGCAGTCACGCCGGGCTCGGCCGCAGCCGCCGGCGCCGCGAGCGATGACGCCGCCCGCCTGGACCCGGCTCGGTCCGTCGAGTGAGCGACGCGAGAGGTAGAGCGCGCGTCCGTACGTGCCCGCGATCGTCGGCGTGGCGTTCGACGTGCCGCTGAAACGGCCCGTCCCCGTGACGGTGCTCGCGTTGTAGGCGCTCGGATAACCCGAGCCGACACCGGCGATGTCCGCCGGCTTGCCGCTGCCGGGGTAGTTGCGGTTGTTCGTGGGGTGCGTCGCGCCGACGGTGACGATCCAGTCGGGGCCCTCCTGCGACGACATCAGCGTCTGGTTCGGGACGGTGAACAGACTGCCGTGCCCGTTGCCCGCTGAGAAAAGCACCGTCTGCCCGCGCTCGGAGGCCTTCTTCTGCAGGTCCGTGGACGAGCCGGCGTAGAGGCGGTCGCGCTCCGCGGTGGAGAACCCGTAGGAGTTCGTGATGACGTCGATCCACGGCTGATTCATCGCCCAGTCGATGGCGTCCTCGGCCCCCTGGGCGCCGGCCTGTCTGATGTCGATGAAGAACAGCAGGCACTCCGGGCACGTGCCGAACATGTTGCCGACGCTCACGCTGTTGCTGCCGGTGCCGTGGGCGTTCTGTGTCGTGTTGCGGATCATGGTGCCGCGCTCGGTGTCCTCCGGACCCCACGCCATCGCCCCGATGATCTTGGTGCGCGGCATCCAGTAGACGTGCTGCTCCTTGGCGTTGCTCGGCTGGACCGTCTTCCACTTGGCAGTGTCGCGCTCGTCCAGCTCCTTGAGGCTCGCGTTCTCGTCCTTCTCGTCCAGAGTGAGGTCAAGGCGGTTGTACGTCGTGAACCTCGACGGCGAGGGGAAGCCGGGCAGCCAGGCGTGCGGCGAGCGGCCCAGCGGCAGGTCATCGCCGCGGTCCCGGTTGGTCGCCTGCGGCATCTTCGAGGCCAGGTAGTCCCAGTGGTACGGCGAGACCCCGTAGTCGAGAACGGCGACGACGACCGCGTCGTCGGGGCCGGTCTGTCGAGGCGCGGCGTCCGCCAGGTGGATCGGCACCAGCGTGGCGAGCACGGCGAGGGCGGCGAGGACAGGGCGAAGCCGGCGGGGGTTCAGCATGCGGTGGGACTTTCGCGTCGGAGCAGTGAATACCTGCCGAACGGGCTAAGGGCGAGGCGTCCCGGGCAGCTTGATCAGTGCCCGACAGGCCGCGTCGAGAGCCGTCCGCGTCGGCGCGCCGGGGTGGGGCAGCGGACGCGGTGTCGTCTGGTCGTCCTTCCAGTAGCCGCCGCTCCATGCGCCGAAGATGTGCTGCCGGCACCACGAGTCCACGCGGAACCAGTCGTCCTCGTCGGCCGGGCGGGCGACCTCGGGGCCGCGGCCGACGACCGGGGCGAAGAACCGCTCGAACTCCGCCAGCCAGAGCGCGTCGTCCTGCTTGAGCCTGGCGTAGTACGTGCCGTGGCCCTCGGCCGCGTAGTGCTCGTCGGCCACCCGGGCCGTCGGGGCGACACCCGCGGGCGTCGTACCTCCGCCGGTGGAGACCGCGCCCTTGAGCAGCCGGTGCCGCAGCTCGACCGCGGTCAGCCGCCCGTCGCCGATCTCGCAGGTACGACGGACGCGGCCGCACCTGGCCGTGCCGACGCTGATGACGCCGTCCTTCTGGATCCGGCTCGGTCCCGCCATCGTCCGCCGGGCGAGGTAGAGCCCGCGGGCATAGGTGCCGGCGACCGTCGGCGCCGCGTTCGACGTACCGCTGAACCGCGAGCCCCCAGTGACGGTCGACGCGTTGTACGCGCTCGGGTAGCTGGAGCCGACACCGGCGACGTCGACCGGCTTGCCGGACCCGGAGTACTGCGCCTTGTTCGTCGGGTGGGTCGCGCCGACGGTGATGACCCAGTCGGGGCCCTTCACCGACGAGGTCAGAGTGGAGAACGGCACGGCGAACCCGTTCTCGATGCCGTTGCCGGCCGAGAACACGATCGTCTGCCCACGCTCGCTGGCGAGCTTCTGCGTCTCGACCGGACCGCCGTACAGCCCGTCGCGGACCGCGCCGGTGGGGACGGTCTGCAAGCCGTACGAGTTGCTCACCACGTCGATCCACGGCTGGCTCTGCGCCCACGCGAGGGCCTGCTCGGTGGCCGTCGTGTCGGCCGCGGTGATGTGCACGACCAGGCACTCGGGGCAGGTGCCGAAGATGTTGCCGGTAGACACGCTCGAGGTGCCGAGCCCGTGCCCGGTGTCGTAGACGGACGAGTACGTGTAGCCGACCTGAGGCAGCGGAGCAGTCGCCTTGTCGACTGCCTCGGTGACCTGCTCGGTGTAGCCGAAGGAGACGCCCCCGATCACCTTGGTGCCGGGGAACCAGTAGTAGTTGACCGCGTCCGGCGTCGAGTCCTTGACCTTGGCCCACTGCTTCGCGTCCTTCGCCTTGAGGTCGGCGATCTTGGCGGTGTCGTCCTTCGCGTCGAGCGTGAGCTTGAGCCCGGTGTAGCTGCCGAACGACTTCGGCGCCGGGAAGCCGCGCAGCCACGTGTGCGGCGGCTGGGACAGCGGCAGGTCGTCGCTGCGGTCCTTGTTGAGGGCCTGCGGCATCTTCGCGGCGAGGAAGTCCCAGTGGTACGGCGAGATCCCCGAGTCGATCACGGCGATGACGACGGCGTCGTCACCGGCCCGCGCGGCCGGGGCGGCGGCTGCGAGGCGCAGCGGGACGAGCACGGAGGCGGCCGCGACCAGGGCGAGCGCAGGCCGGAGCCGGCGGAAGGAGAGAGGCATGGGATGAGCGTTCGTGCGTGCCGGGCGAAGTCCTGCTCGCCTCCGCAGCGAGGTCTACGTCTCGACGTCCTCGTGCGCGGTCGCCCACCGGACCCGCTCCGGGTAGCCCAGCGCGGGCAGCGACACGTCGTCGAGCGCCTTCGTGATCTCCTCGGGCAGCGTGATCTTCTCGGAGGCCAGCGACACGATCAGCTGGCTGACCACGCGCGCGCCGACGATCGGCGCGACCACTCCGGGCCGGTCGCGCACCCACGCCAGCGCCACCGCGACGGGTGAGACGCCGAGCCCGTCGGCCGCCGTCAGGAGCGAGTCGACGACCCGCGTCCGGTCGTCGTCGAGGTAGGGCTCGACGAACCCGCTGAAGTCGGGGTGCGCGGCCCGGGAGTCCTTGGGGATCGCGCCGGAGCGGTACTTGCCCGACAGCACGCCGCGGCCGAGCGGGCTCCACGGCAGGATCCCCACGTTCGCGTCGAGCGCTGCGGGCACGACCTCTCGCTCGATCCCGCGCTGGAGCAGCGAGTACTCCATCTGCGTCGACACGATCGGCGCGAACCGGTGTGCGGCGGCGTGCTCGGCGGCCTTGGCGAGCTGCCAGCCGGAGAAGTTCGACACGCCGGCGTACCGCACCCGGCCGGTGCGTACCGCGGTGTCGAGCACCTGCAGCGTCTCCTCGACCGGCGTGCTGGTGTCCCACGCGTGGACCTGCCAGAGGTCGACGTAGTCGGTGCCGAGCCGGGCCAGCGAGGCGTCGAGCGCGGCCAGCAGGTGACCGCGCGAGCTGCCGCGGCCCATCGGGCCCGGGCCGGTGTTGCCGTAGGCCTTGGTCGCGACGAGCACCTCCTCGCGGCCGCCCTCCTTGGCGATCAGCCGGCCCAGCACCCGCTCGCTCTCGCCGCCGACGTACACGTCGGCTGTGTCGATCAGCGTCCCGCCCGCGTCCCGGAAGGTGCGCAGCTGCAGCGCGGCGTCTTCCTCGTCGGTGTCCTTGCCCCACGTCATCGTGCCGAGGGCCAGCCGGGACACGACCAGACCGCTGCGGCCGAGGTGACGGTGCTTCACGCGTACTCCCGACAGAAGGCAGGACGGCTGGCTCCTGACGCTACCGCGACCGCTGCCGCGACCGCGCCGGGTCGACGGTTAGGCTGCGCGGACTCGCGGCCCAGGGGAGGCAGACGTGCGGCTCGGGCTCAACCTGGCCTACTGGAGCACCGCCGCCGACGCGGCCGACCTGCTCGCGCTGGCCCGGGAGGCCGACCGCCTGGGGTTCGCCGTCGCGTGGACCGCCGAGGCGTACGGCTCGGACGTGGTCTCGACGCTCGCCTGGGTCGCGGCGCAGACCGAGCGGATCGACATCGGCTCGGCGATCTGCCAGATCCCGGCGCGGACACCGGCCATGACCGCGATGACCGCCGCGTCGCTCGACGCGCTCTCCGGAGGCCGGTTCCGGCTCGGGCTCGGCGTGTCCGGACCGCAGGTCAGCGAGGGGTGGCACGGCGTCCGGTACGACGCACCGCTCGGCCGCACCCGCGAGTACGTCGACATCGTGCGGATGGCCTTGCGGCGCGACCGCGTCACCTACGCCGGCAAGCACTTCGAGCTGCCACTGCCGGACGGTCCCGGGAAGCCGCTCAAGCTCATCGTGCATCCCGTCCGCGACCACCTGCCGATCTACCTAGCGGCCGTCGGTCCGAAGAACCTCGAGCTCTGCGGGGAGATCGCCGACGGCTGGCTCGCGATCTTCTTCTCCGCCCAGCACGCGGCCGAGCAGCTCGCCTCGGTGGAGCGCGGCGCGGTGACCGCCGGCAAGGACGGCCTCGCCGGCTTCGACGTCGTACCCACCGTCCCCATCTCGGTCGGCGACGACCTCGCCGTGTGCGCCGAGCCGATCCGCGGGTACGCCGCCCTCTACGTGGGCGGCATGGGGTCCCGGGAGAAGAACTTCTACAACGCGCTCGCCCGCCGGTACGGCTACGAGGAGGCGGCGCAGCAGATCCAGGACGCGTACCTCGCGCGCGACTACGCGACCGCGATGGCCGCCGTACCGCAGGAGTTCATCGACGAGACCTCCCTCCTCGGCCCGCCGGCGCGCATCGCCGAGCGGATGGCGGAGTACGCCGCGGCCGGAGTCACGACGCTGGCGCTGACGACGACCGGCAGCACCGTCGACGAGCGGATCGCGCAGCTGCGGCACGCGGCGGACGCGCTGGACAAGGCCGGCGTGGGGGAGTGAACCCGCTCGAGGCGACGGTGCTCGGGGTCGTCCAGGGGCTGACCGAGTTCCTGCCCATCTCCTCGACCGCCCACCTGCGAGTCGTCCCCGCGTTCCTCGGCTGGTCCGATCCGGGCGCGGCGTTCACCGCGGTGACCCAGCTCGGCACGACCCTCGCGGTGCTCATCTACTTCCGGCGCGACCTCACCCGGATCCTGCGCACCTGGGCGCAGTCGCTGCGCGACCCGACGCTGCGCTCCACCCTCGACGCGCGGATGGGGTGGTACATCGGATTCGGCACGATCCCGATCGGCGTCTTCGGCCTCGCGTTCAAGGACCAGATCGAAGGCGGCGCACGCAACCTGTTCGTCATCGGCACGGCGCTCGTCGTCGTCGGCGTCGTGCTCTACGTCGCGGAGCGCGTCGGCCGGCAGGACCGCGCGATCGAGGAGCTGACCCGCGTCGACGCCGCAGTCGTCGGGCTGGCGCAGGCGTGCGCGCTCGTTCCGGGCGTCTCGCGGTCCGGTGCGACTCTGTCGGCCGGGCTCTTCCGAGGCCTCGACCGGGAGGCTGCGGCGCGGTACTCGTTCCTGCTCTCGGTGCCGGCCATCGTGCTCAGCGGCCTGCTCGAGCTGCCCGAGATCGGCGTGCATGGCGATCCCGGGGTGCTCGCGACGGTCGTCGCCACCGCCGTCGCCTTCGCGTCCGGGTACGCCGCGATCGCCTGGCTGCTGCGATTCCTGGTGACCCACAGCACGACCGTGTTCGTCGTCTACCGCATCGCCCTCGGCGTGCTCGTCCTCGCCCTGGCCTCCGCCGATGTCATCTCCTGACCGATCCCCACCGCGTGATCTTGCTGTCGACATCCACCGTCGGACTCCCTGCGTTGTGTACGGCGACAGCAAGATCACGCGGTGGGGGGGCAATAGGGTCAGCGCATGACGACGGTGCTGCTCGTGCGGCACGGGCTGACCGCGATGACCGGGCCGGTGCTGGCGGGCTGGACGCCGGACGTCCACCTCGACGACCGCGGCACCGCCCAGGCGGCGGCACTGGGCGCCCGCCTCGCCGACGTACCGCTCGCGGCGGTCGTGTCGTCACCGCTGGACCGGTGCCTCGAGACCGCGCGGGCGGTGCTCGGCGAGCGCTCCCTGCCGCTGCGCACGGACGACCGGCTCGGCGAGTGCCGCTACGGCGACTGGACGGGGCAGGAGCTCAAGCGGCTCGCGAAGGACCCGCTGTGGAAGGTCGTGCAGGCGCACCCGTCCGCGGTCACCTTCCCCGGCGGGGAGGCGCTGCGCGACGTGCAGGCGCGGGCCGTCGCTGCGATCCGCGAGGTCAATGCCGAGCTCGGACCCGACACCGCCTGGGTCGCCTGCAGCCACGGTGACGTCATCAAGGCGGTGGTCGCCGACGCGCTGGGCCTGCACCTCGACCTCTTCCAGCGGATCCAGGTCGACCCCTGCTCGCTCACCGTCATCCGCTACACCGAGCTGCGGCCGTTCGTCCTCCGCCTCAACGACATCGGCGGCACCGTCGCCGACCTGCTGCCCAAGCGGCGCAAGGGCCGACGGCGGCCCACGTCGGATGCCCCCGTCGGCGGAGGCGCGGGCGCGTCGTAGGCTCGACCACCCGTCGTCTATCCCGGAGACCTCGCGTGCCGCGTCAGATCTTCAGCTTCGACCCACCCGACCGGTTCGTGGCGGGCACGGTCGGTCAGCCCGGTGAGCGCACGTTCTTCCTCCAGGCCGCCGGCAACGGCGCGGTCATCAGCGTCGCTCTGGAGAAGGTCCAGGTCGCGGTGCTGGCCGAGAAGATCACCGAGCTGCTCGACGAGGTACGACGTCGCGGCGCCGACGTGCCCGCCACGCCCCTGCCCGGGTCGGACGACGTCGCGCCGCTGGACCAGCCGATCCTGGAGGAGTTCCGCGTCGGCACGATGCGGCTCGCCTGGGACGGGGAGGTCGACCTCGTGGTTATCGAGGCGCTGGCCCAGGGCGCGGAGGACGACATCCCGGACGAAGCCGACGAGGACGACGACGACGAGGCCGCCACCGCCGACGACGACGACGCCGAAGGCCCGGACCTCCTGCGCGTGCGGATCACCGCCGGAGCCGCCCGCGCGTTCGTGCAGCGCGCCCTGCGCGTCGTCGCGGCGGGTCGGCCACCGTGCCCTCTCTGCGGGCTGCCGCTCGACCCGGAGGGTCACATCTGCCCGCGCCAGAACGGGCACCGGCACTGACCGAGCCGCCGCCGCCGGCGTCACCCGAGACGCAGTCGGTCGGCCTCGACCGGGCGCTCGCCTTGCTGCGGGACGGCGACGTCACTGTCGAGGGGCGGCTGGTCGACGCGTCCAACGCGACGTTGTACTGCACCGTCGAGGACGCCGAGCTCCGGGCGGCGTGCGTGTACAAGCCGGTGCAGGGCGAGCGTCCCCTGTGGGACTTCCCGGACGGCACGCTGGCCTATCGCGAGGTGTCCGCGTACCTCCTCTCGGTCGCCACCGGTTGGGACGTCGTGCCGCCGACGGTGCTCCGGGACGGGCCGTTCGGCCCGGGGATGGTGCAGCTCTGGATCGACGTCGACGACACGATCGACCTCGGGGCTCTCGTGCACAGTGACCACCCGGCGCTGCGCCGGATGGCGCTCTACGACGCTGTCGTCAACAACGCCGACCGCAAGGGCGGCCACCTGCTGCCGGTCGCGGGCGGGCACGTCTTCGGCGTCGACCACGGCGTCTGCTTCTCGGTGGAGCCCAAGCTGCGGACGGTCCTGTGGCGCTGGCGCGGGAAGCGCCTCGTCGAGGAGGAGCTGGCGGTTCTGCGCGGCCTGCGCGCGGAGCTGACCGGAGAGCTCGGCATCGCACTGGCCGCCCTGCTCGACCCCACGGAGGTCGTGGCGACCCTGCACCGCGTCGACGACCTGCTGCACTCGGGCTGCTTCCCGCAGCCGAGCCCCCACTGGCCCGCCGTCCCCTGGCCACCCTTCTAAGGTGGCGACATGAGGGCGTGGGACGTGCCGCTGCCGCCGGTCGTCGACGGCGCGCCGCCGGCGCTGCGGGTGTGGGACACAGCGACGCGTGAGCTCCGTCCGGTCGCGCCCGGCGGGACGTTCACGATGTACGTGTGCGGCATCACGCCGTACGACGCGGCCCATCTCGGCCACGCGATGACCTACCTCACCTACGACCTGGTCTACCGGCACATGCTCGACGCCGGGCACGACGTCCGCTACACGCAGAACGTCACCGACGTCGACGACCCGCTGTTCGAGCGCGCGGCGGAGACGGGCGAGGACTGGACGGCGCTCGGCACCCGGGAGATCGAGCAGTTCCGCGCCGACATGACCGCGCTGCACGTCCTGCCGCCGACGCACTTCGTCGGCGCCGTCGAGGCCGTCCCGGAGATCGTCGACCTCGTGGGTGCCCTTCGCAGTGCCGGCGTGACCTACGACGTCGAGGGCGACACCTATCTCTCGGTGGGCGCGTACCAGCGCTTCGGCGAGATCGGCCAGTTCGACCGCGACGTGATGATCGAGCTGTCCCGGACGAACGGCGGCGACCCGGACCGAGTCGACAAGAAGGACCCGCTGGACCCGCTGCTGTGGCTGGCTGCCCGCCCCGGCGAGCCGTCGTGGGAAGCGCCGTGGGGTGCCGGGCGGCCGGGCTGGCACGTCGAGTGCTCCGCCATCGCGCGCACCACGCTCGGAGACACCATCGACCTGCACGGGGGTGGCACGGATCTCGTCTTCCCGCATCACGAGATGAGCGCGACGACGTCCTGCCTGGCCAGCGGCACGTGGCCGTTCGCCCGCACGTGGCTGCACGTCGCGATGGTCGGCCTGCACGGCGAGAAGATGTCGAAGTCGAAGGGAAATCTCGTCTTCGTCCGGCACCTGCGGCTGGAGCACGAGCCGGTCGCGGTCCGGCTGGCCCTGCTCGCGCACCACTACCGCGAGCCGTGGGAGTGGTTCCACGACGACGTGCTCGGCGCCGACGAGCGGGTGGTGCGCTGGCGGCGAGCCACCGAGCTCGCGGCCGGCCCGCCGCTCGGTGACCTGGTCGACGACGTACGCCGGCGCATCGCCGACGACCTCGACGCCCCGGGCGCGCTGGCCGCCGTCGACCGGTGGGTCGGCGAGGCGTTGCGCGTGGGGGGTCGGGACGCGGCGGCGCCCGCCGAGGTCCGGCGCGTCGTCGACGCCCTGCTCGGGGTCCGGCTGAGTTAACCCGGGCCGGGCTTGGAGAGCAGGGCGTCGAGCTCGTCGTCGCGGTCGCCGGTCGCCACCACGAGCAGCTCGTCGCCCGGCTCGAGCGGCATCTGCGCGCTGGGCACGAGCACGCGGCCACCGCGCAGGATCGCGACCAGTGCCGTGTCGCTCGGCCACTCGACCTCGCCGACCGTGCGGCCGACGACCGGCGAGTCGGTCGCGAGCGTCAGCTCGTTCAGGCTCGCCCGGCCCTGCTCGAGCGACATCAGCCGGACGAGGTCGCCGACGCTGACCGCCTCCTCGACGAGGGCGGTCAGCATGCGCGGCGTCGAGACCGCGACGTCGACGCCCCATGCCTCGGTGAACAGCCACTCGTTCTTCGGGTGGTTGATCCGCGCGACGACCCGGGGGACGGAGAACTCGGTCTTCGCGAGCAGGGACACGACGAGGTTGACCTTGTCGTCGCCGGTCGCCGCGACGACGACCTCGCAGGACTCGAGGCCGGCCCGTTCGAGCTGCGCGAGCTCGCACGCGTCGGCCACGAGCCATTCCGCGCCCTGGACGCTCGTGGGCTTGACGTTGCTCTGCTCCTTCTCCACGAGAAGGAGCTCGTGGCCGTTGTCGATGAGCTCGCGCGCGATCGACCGCCCCACGCTGCCTGCTCCGGCGATGACGACCCGCATCAGTGCGACGTCCCCTCTGGCCCGCCGGCGATGATCCGCTCGACCTCGCTGAGCCGGTCCTTGACCACCATGAAGTGGAACAGGTCGCCCTCCTGGACCACGTCGCCCTTCTCGGGCAGGCGGCCGACGCCCAGGCGGGTCATGCAGGCCACCCGAGCCTCGACGCTGGTCTCGAGCTCGGCGATGCGGTGACCGGCCCAGGCGCGGTTGACCGCCACCTCCGCCAGCAGCACCTCGCCGGAGGGGTCGCTCCACTGCAGCTGGCTGCCCGCCGGGATGAGCCGGCGCAGCACCTGATCGGCGGTCCAGCGCACCGTCGCGACGGTCGGGATGCCGAGTCGCTCGTAGACCTCGGCCCGCTTCGGGTCGTAGATCCGCGCGACGACGTGCTCGACGCCGAAGTTCTCCCGGGCGACACGTGCCGAGATGATGTTCGAGTTGTCGCCGTTGCTGACCGCCGCGAACGCGCCGGCCTCGGCGATCCCGGCCTCCTCGAGGGTGTCGCGGTCGAACCCGAAGCCGGTCACCGTCTTCCCCTGGAACGACGCCGGCAGCCGCTTGAACGCGGCTTCCGTCCGATCGATCACCGCGACCGTGTGACCGAGGCCCTCCAGCGTCCGGGCGAGGGTCGACCCGACCCGGCCGCATCCCATGATCACGACGTGCACGCGCGGTCCTTCCTGACCTGCTGAGCGGACCCGGGGAACGCTACTCCAGGGTCGGCGGGCCATGATCGCGCCGCACTAGGATCCCCGCCGTGGCCCTCTTCGACATCCCGAAGCGAATCTTCGTGGGTCGTCCGGTGCGCAGCGACGCGCTCGGCCACACCCTGCTGCCGAAGAAGCTCGCCCTGCCCGTCTTCTCGAGCGACGCGCTGTCCTCCGTGGCCTACGCCACCGAGGAGATCCTGCTGGTCCTGTCCATCGGCGGCCTGGCGATGCTCCGCTACACGCCGTACGTCGCGATCTTCGTCGCGCTGCTGCTGACGACGGTGATCGTGTCCTACCGGCAGACCGTGCGGGCCTACCCGATGGGCGGCGGTGCCTACCGCGTCGCGCACACCAACCTCGGCCCCAACCCGGGTCTGCTGGCCGCGAGCGCGCTGCTGATCGACTACGTGCTGACCGTGTCTGTGTCGATCACCGCCGGCGTCGCGGCGATCGCCTCCGCGGCGCCGTCCGTCAACGACCACCGGGTGCCCATCGCCGGTGCGTTCATCGTCTTCATCACACTGATGAACCTACGCGGGGTGAAGGAGTCGGGGTCCTTCTTCGCCGTACCGACCTACGGCTTCATCGCCGGCATCGCGGTGCTCCTGCTCTACGGCGGTTTCAAGCAGGTCTTCGGGGACGGTCTGGTCGCTGAGACCGCCGGCCTGGAGGTCAAGGCCGAGCACGCTGCGGTGGGGATCGGCCTGGTCTTCCTGCTGGCGCGCGGCTTCGCCGCCGGCTGCACGGCGCTCACCGGCGTGGAGGCGATCAGCGACGGAGTCCCGGCGTTCAAGAAGCCCTCAGCCGAGAACGCCGCCACGACGCTGCTCATCATGGGCGTGATCTCGATCTCGATGTTCCTGGGCATCTCGTTCCTGGCCGTCGCCGCGGACGTCCGCGTCGCGCACGGGGGTGATCACGCCACCAGGACCGTCGTCGCGCAGCTCGCCGCCGCGACGTTCGGGAACAAGACGTTCCTCTTCTACTACATCCAGGCGTTCACGGCCGGCATCCTCATCCTCGCCGCGAACACGGCGTACCAGGACTTCCCCCGGCTGTCGTCGATCCTGGCGCAGGACCGCTACCTGCCGCGACAGCTCTACAACCGGGGCGACCGACTCGTCTTCAGCAACGGCATCGTCGCGCTCGCGGTGTTCTCGTTCGCGCTGATCTGGGTCTTCAACGCCGAGCTCACCCGGATCATCCAGCTCTACCTCGTCGGCGTGTTCGTCTCCTTCACGATGAGCCAGCTCGGGATGGTCAAGCACTGGGACCGCATGCGGGTCGAGGACCCCGCGGCGGACCAGGGCAAGATCACCCGCGCACGCCTGATCAACCTGGTGGGCGCGGCGGCGACGTCCGTCGTGCTGGTCATCGTGCTGGTCAGCAAGTTCATGCACGGCGCATACCTGATCGTGATCGCCATCCCCATCATCTTCATGCTGATGAAGGGCATCAACGGCCACTACATGCGGGTGCAGCGCGAGCTGCGCGCCGCGAGCACCCGGCCGGTACTGCCCTCTCGGATGCATGCGATCGTGCTCGTGTCGCAGCTGCACAACCCGACGCTGCGGGCCCTCAACTACGCGAAGGCGATCCGGCCGTCGAGCCTGCAGGCGCTGTACATCGCGGTCGACGACGAGGAGTCCCAGCGCCTCCAGGCCGAGTGGGAGGAGAAGGGGATCGACGTCCCGCTCGTCGTGCGCGAGTCGCCGTATCGCGAGGTCACCGCGCCGGTCCTCGACTTCGTGCGCAACTTCCCGCGCGAGGGCGAGCGCGACGTCGTCACCGTGATCATTCCCGAGTTCGTCGTCGGCAAGTGGTGGGAGCAGCTGCTGCACAACCAGAGTGCGTTGCTGCTCAAAGGTCGGCTGCTCTTCCAGCCCGGGGTGTCGGTGACCAGCGTGCCGTGGCACCTGTCGTCCGCGCCCGAGCCGGAGGAGCCGGTCGCCCCACCGGGTGCGCCCGCCGACACGCCCTAGCGTGATCGAGGTCGACGACCGGCTCGAGCTCTCCGTCGAGTCCGTCGCGCACGGCGGCGTCTGCGTCGCGCGACACGACGGCGCGACCGTGTTCGTCCGCCACGCGATGCCGGGGGAGCGGGTCGTCGCGGTCGTCACCGAGGTCCGCGCGACATTCCTGCGCGCCGACGCCGTGGAGGTGCTCGTCGCGGCAGCCGACCGGGTGACGCCGCCGTGCCCGTGGGCCCGACCAGGCCTCTGCGGCGGATGTGACTGGCAGCACGTCGCGCCGCACGCGCAGCGCCGGCTCAAGGCGGAGGTCGTCGCCGGTCAGCTGAAGTCGCTGGCCGGCCTCGACGTCGAGGTCGTCGTCGAGGTGGTGCCCGGCGACGCCGATGGTCTCGGCTGGCGAACGAGGGTGCAGTACGCCGTCAGCGACGACGGCGTCGCGGGGCTGCGCAAGCACCGTTCGCACGACGTCGTCGCCGTCGACTGGTGCCGGATAGCCGCGCCTGGTGTGGTCGACCTCGACGTACCGGGCCGCCGATGGCCAGACGCCGGGTCGGTGGAGGCGATCGCGGGCGGGACGGGCGACCGGGCCCTTGTCGTCACCCCACGGCGCGCCCGCGCGCGGGTCGAACCGCGCGCGGACATCGAGGCCTCGATGCTGGTCGCGGACGGCAAGGGCGGCGTTGCCTCGCTGCGTGGGCGGCCCGGGGTCCGGGAGCAGGTCGGCGGCCGGACGTTCTGGGTCGGCGGGAGCACCTTCTGGCAGGTCCACCCGGGCGCCGCCGCGGTGCTCGTCGAGGCCGTGCTCGACGTGGTGAGGCCACGCCCGGGCGACCGGGCCGTGGACCTGTACGCCGGCGTCGGCCTGTTCGCGGCAGCACTCGCCGAGCGGGTCGCTCCGGGCGGCGAGGTCTTCGCGGTGGAGGGCGCGCCGGGCGCGGTCGCCGACGCCCGGGTCAACCTGCGCGACCTCCCCGCGGCGCGCGTGGCCGAGGGCCGGGTCGACGCCGCCCTGCGCCGGCTCGGGCTCGGCCGGGTGGACATCGCGGTGCTCGACCCGCCACGGACCGGTGCCGGGCGTGACGTCGTCGAGCTGCTGGCCGGGCTCTCTCCTCGCGCGATCGCGTACGTCGCGTGCGACCCGGCCGCCCTGGCCCGTGACCTGGCCACCTTCGCGACGCTCGGCTACCGCCTCGACGGGCTGCGCGCGTTCGACCTGTTCCCGATGACCCAGCACGTCGAGTGCGTGGCCGCACTCGTCCGCGAGGAGTCGGTCAGCGATCGCGACCGGTAGCCTCGCGCCGTGCTCAGCGATCTGCGACACCGAGCCGCGCGAGCCAAGCGAGCCGGCATCGAGCAGCTGGTGGCGACTCGCCGGCCCGAGCCGGCCGGGCCGAACGCGACCGGTGGCGTCGTCGAGCTCGACGAGGTGTCCCACGCGGGGGACGAGCTGCACGTGCGCGGTTCGATCCACCACCCGGACTCTGCGGTCGTGGAGGTCGGGTGGTCGCTGCCGGGGCACGGCTATCACCGCCTGGCCCCTGCCGCGACCCACGCGAGCGACGCCGGCGGCGCTCTTCGCTTCGACGTCCGGATCCCGGAGCGGGACCCGAACGCCGCGGGGCGCCTCCGGCTGCTCGCGACGCTCGCCGACGGGCGGGTGGTGCGGCACGCGTACGACGTGTCCGAGCGCATCGGCGCCGACCCTTACCACCAGCTGCAGGCGAGGTTCTTCGCGCTGCTCGCCGACCGGGGAGCCGGCCGCGTCCTCGAGCTGGGGTCGCGGGCCCGGTCGGGCAACGTGCGACGGGACCTCGTCCCCACCGGCTGGACGTACGTCGGCGTGGACATCCTGCCGGGACCGAACGTCGACGTGGTCGCCGACGCCCACACGCTGAGCCGGCACGTCGAGCCCGGCTCCATCGACGCGGTGTTCTCGTTCTCGACGTTCGAGCACCTCGCGATGCCATGGCGCGTGGCGGTCGAGCTGAACAAGGTGCTCACCGATGGCGCGCTCGTGCTGGTGACCTCCCACCAGACGTACCCGCTGCACGACGAGCCCTGGGACTACTGGCGGTTCTCGAGCCACGCCTGGCCCGCGCTGTTCAACGCGGGGACCGGCTTCGAGGTCGTGGCGAGCGCGATGGGCGAGCCGGCGGCGGTCGTCCCGCACGCCGTGCACCCGACCGTGGCGCACCTGGACCGGTCCAGCGCGTTCCTCGGCTCGGCGGTGATCGCGCGCAAGGTCGGACCGACCGCGCTGGAGTGGGACTGCGACCTCACCGGCGAGGTCACCACGCCGTACCCGGTCTGAACCGGGGAAGGACCTCCGCCGAACCTCCACAGGACCCCCGCAGGCTCGCCGCCGGCCCGAGCAGCAGGCGCCCGTAGACTCAGCGAGGGACATCGCCGGTTTGGAGGAAGAGGTCGCATGACGCTGCTGGAGTCGGTCCGCAGCCCCGAGGACCTGCGCCGGCTCGCCGCCGCCGACCTCCCGGCGCTCGCCGCGGAGATCCGGGACTTCCTCGTGCCGGCGGTCTGCGCGACCGGCGGGCACCTCGGCCCCAACCTCGGCGTCGTCGAGCTGACGATCGCGCTGCACCGCGTCTTCCGCTCGCCGGCCGACCGGATCCTCTGGGACACCGGACACCAGGCATACGTGCACAAGATCCTCACCGGGCGCCAGGACGGCTTCGCCACGCTGCGGCAGCCCGGCGGGCTCTCCGGCTATCCGAGCCGGGCTGAGTCCGAGCACGACGTCATCGAGAACTCGCACGCGTCGACCGCGCTGTCCTACGCGGACGGCCTGGCCAAGGCGTACGCGCTCCGCGGGGAGTCCGACCGCAGCGTCGTCGCAGTCGTCGGCGACGGCTCGCTCACCGGTGGCATGGCTTGGGAGGCGCTGAACAACATCGCCGCGTCGGACCTGCCCATCGTCATCGTCGTGAACGACAACGGCCGGTCCTATGCGCCGACCATCGGCGGGCTGCAGAACCACCTCGCGTCGCTGCGTCTCACCCAGGGCTACGAGCAAGCCCTCGACGTCGTCAAGCAGGTCCTGAGCCGCACTCCGCTCGTCGGGCCGCCGCTGTACGACGCGCTGCACGGGATCAAGCGTGGGCTCAAGGACGCCCTCGCGCCGCAGGGGATGTTCGAGGACCTCGGACTGAAGTACGTCGGCCCGATCGACGGTCACGACATCGCCGCGGTCGAGTCCGCGCTGCGCCTCGCCCAGGGCTTCCGCGGTCCGGTGATCGTGCATTGCGTCACGCGCAAGGGCTTCGGGTACCAGCCCGCCGAGGACGACGAGGCCGACTGCCTGCACGGCGTCGGGACGATCGACCCAGTGTCCGGGAAGGCGCTCGCCACGTCGTCGCGCACGTTCACGAACGTGTTCTCCGAGGAGATCGTGGCCATCGGCGCCGATCACCCGGACGTCGTCACGCTCACCGCCGCGATGCTCGAGCCGGTCGGGCTCGGCTCCTTCGCCCGTGCGTACCCCGACCGTGTCTTCGACGTCGGCATCGCCGAGCAGCATGCGGTGACCTCGGCCGCCGGTCTCGCGATGGGCGGTCTGCGGCCGGTCGTCTGCCTCTACGCGACGTTCCTGAACCGGGCGTTCGACCAGGTGCTCATGGACGTGGCCCTGCACGAGCTGCCGGTGACCTTCGTCCTGGACCGCGCCGGGGTGACGGGCGAGGACGGGCCGAGCCACAACGGCATGTGGGACCTGTCGTTCCTGCAGCTGGTGCCCGGCCTGTCGATCGCGGCGCCGCGCGACGCGGCCACCCTGCGCGCGGAGCTCCGTGAGGCCGTGCTCGGTGACGACGGGCCACGCGTCGTCCGCTACCCGAAGTCCGCGGTCGGCGAGGACATCCCGGCGCTGCGCCGCGTGGGCGGGGTGGACGTCCTCCGGGACGGCGAGGACGTGCTCCTCGTCGCGGTCGGCGCGACCGCGCGGCTCGCGCTCGACGTCGCGGAGCGGGTCGCCGACCAGGGGATCGGCGTCACGGTCGTCGACCCGCGGTGGGTCAAGCCCATCGACCCCGAGCTGCCCCGACTCGCGGCGCGCCACCGGCTCGTCGTCACGGTCGAGGACGGCGGCCGGGTCGGCGGTGTGGGCGCGGCGGTCGCGCAGCGGCTCATGGACGACGGCGTCGGCGTACCGGTGCTCACCACGGGGCTGGACCAGCGGTTCATCCAGCAGGGCAAGCGCGACGCGATCCTGGCCGAGCACGGCCTCGGCGCGCAGCAGCTGGCGCGACGGATCGTCGAGGCGGTCGCGAAGGACGAGCCCGCGCTCAGCCCTGAGCCCGCCTGATCGCGAGCCTCAGCGGTAGACCAGCGGCCTGAGCCAGTCGCGCTGCGGCGCCGGGTCCTCCAGCGCAGCTTGCGGTCGTCCGCCGGCCGGGACGACGCTGACCTCGTCCGCCGTGAGCAGGACCGGCCGGGCGAATCCGCGGTCCACGGCCTCGGTGGCGGTCGCCGCAGCCGGCCCGAACGCCGGGTCGATCCGCGAGACGTCGAGCCAGCCGCGTGTCCGCATCGGCACGATCGCGGCCCGCATCCGCTGTGACTCGTCGGCCGTGACAGCGGTGCGGAAGACGCGCGATCCCAGCAGCGTGACGACGTCGCAGTCACCCATCGGCCGCACGACAGCGGCACGGTCGCGCCACCACCGCTCGAGCGCGAGCGCGCCCATCTTCTCGAGGTACCACCGTGCCTCGGTCCAGAACCGGCCGACGTCGGTGCCCGCGGCCTCGAAGACGCCTTCGGGTACGACGATCACCCGGTCCGGCTGGCCGGGCTGGATCCCGCGGAAGCCGAGCCCGAGGTCGAGCGACTCGCCGACGACACGCTCGCGCACCCACGAGTCGCCCGGGTGCAGCGCATGCGCGTGTGGCAGACCGACGGGGCGGGCGCGCTCCGCGAGGTCGTCCAAGGTGTGGTCGGCGATCCAACGGCGCCGGAGGAACCACCGGCCGAGCCGGAACCGGCCGTCCTCGGAGTCGGGGGACAGCCCCCCGAGCGCAGTCCGGCACTCGCGCCACGTCACCAGGACCGTGGGCACTCCGGCCACCTCGATGCCCTGCGGGTGGTTGCCCAGGTCCAGGTCGAGGAGCACCGAGATCGCCAGCGCGCACCGGCGCAGGTCGATCCGCGTGGCGAAGCCGGGCATTCCCCGACGGTACCTGCTCGACCCCCTCCGACTGTGATGCCGAACGGATGAAATCGGCGCGCCGCGCTCGGGTCATGATGGTGACGTGCCCGCCATCGGACCTACGACCGGCGGACCGGCGCTGGCCGCGACCGTGCTCGCGCTCGCCGGGGTGCGCCGCGGTGGTCGCATCCTCGACGTCGGTGCGGGATCCCTGCTCTACGCGCGGCCGGCGGCCGCAGCGGCGACAGCGACGGGTCTCGTCGTGTCCTGCGACGACCTCGAGTCCATCGCGCACGGGACGAGCCGTGGACCGGCGTCGTGGGCGCCGATCCTTCGGGTCGCCGCCGTGCCGGGCGGACTGCCCGTCCACGATGCGTCGTTCCACACCGTCATCTGCGCACCGGCCGGCCCGAGTGGGCCGCGGCTCGCCGACGTCGTCGAGGAGCTCCGTCGAGTCGCACTGCCCGGGGCCCGGGTCGTCGTGTCCGCAACCGCGGCGACAGCGCCGAGCGACGCCGCCCTGCTCGCCGCGGCCGGGTTGGAGATCGTGCATCTCGCGGAGTCGGCGTGGTCCGGCGCCCTCGTCTGCCACATCGTCGCGCGACCCGCCGCGTAGCATGGACAGGTGACGGCAACCCGATCCGAGCCGCGCGCGGCGGGACTGTCACTCGGCCGGCCGCTCGGCATACCTGTGCTCCTCTCGCCGTCCGTGCTGGTGCTGGCCGTCATCGTCACGGCGCAGGTGGCGGAGCACCCGGAGCTCGCGCGGTCCTCCGGCACGTTCCGTTTCGGCATCGGTCTGCTCGCCGCGGTGTTCCTCGCCACCTCGATCCTGCTCCACGAGCTGGGGCACTCGGCGATCGCGCTCGCGCTCGGCATCCCGATCAAGCGGATCACGCTGTTCGTCTTCGGCGGTGTCGCCGAGATCACGCGGGAGCCGGACACCGCAGCCAAGGAGTACCTGGTCAGCATCGCCGGGCCGCTGGTCTCCCTGACCCTCGGTGCGCTCGGCCTCGTCGCCATGGACCTCACCAGCGGCGCCGGCCCCGGCGTGCTGTTCGGCTACCTGGCCTTCATCAACCTGCTGCTCGGCTTCTTCAACCTGCTGCCCGGCCTCCCGCTCGACGGCGGTCGCGTCCTGCGCGCCGGCGTGTGGCAGGCGCACGGCGACCGCAACACGGCCACCCGTGTCGCCGCGCGGAGCGGCATGGGCGTCGGCGTACTGCTCGGCGGGCTCGGGGCGTACGCGCTGTCGACCGGCGACGGCGCCGCGGTGATCACCCTGCTCATCGCCCTGTTCATCTTCACCGGCGCGCGGACGTCGCTCACCCAGGCCGCCGTCGCCCGCCGACTGCCGCAGGTCCGGGTGCGTGACCTGGTCGAGCCGGCGCTCGAGGTGCCCGCGGACCTGCCGCTCGCGGAGGCGCTGCGGCGCGCGCAGGAAGCGCAGCGGCGGCTGCTCGTCGTCGACGCGGACGGCATCCCGGCTGCGGTCATCTCCGCGCCGGCGGTCGAGGCGGTGCCCGCGCATCGCCGGCCCTGGGTCACGGTCGGCTCGGTGTCGCGGTCGCTGTCGCCGGAGCTGACGCTGCCGGTCGACCTGGCGGGGGAGGACCTCCTCACCGCGCTCCGCGACCACCCCGCGTCGGAGTACCTGGTCGTCGAGGGCGACGGGTCGCCGGTCGGCGTGCTCGCCGCGCGGGACGTCGTACGACGGCTCGGGTCCTCGTAGTGGCCGACGACGACGCCACGGCCACCGTCCGACTGCGCAACCCGGACCGGACGGTTGCGGTCGCCGCGCCGCGGCAGGTCCGCCAGCTGCTCATGGAGGTCGGCATGCACCCGGACGCCGTCCTCGTCATCCGCGACCAGGAGCTGCTGACGCGGGAGGACGTCGTCTCGCCCGGCGACACGGTCGAGATCCGGCCGGTCATCTCGGGCGGGGCGCGCTGATCCGCGCGGCTACCCTGTGGCCATGAAGTGCCGGCGGTGCCGCGGTCGCGCCGTGGTCGAGGTTCCGCGGTCCAACGCGAGCTTCTGCGGCGACTGCTTCACCGAGCACTACGTGCGCAACCTGGTGACCCGCGCCATCCGCCACGACCGCATGTTCGGACCCGACGAACGGGTGCTCGTAGCCGTGTCGGGGGGCAAGGACTCGCTGATGCTCTGGGACGTGCTGCTGCGTCTCGGTTACGACGCGGCCGGTCTCTACGTCGGGCTCGGCATCGGCGGCTACAGCGACCGGTCCGGCGACGTCTGCCGATCGTTCGCGGAGGCGCACGGGGCTCGGCTGCATGTCGTCGACCTCGCCGCGGAGGAGGGGTTCACGATCCCCGAGGCCGCCGCTTCCGGCCGGCGGCCGGCCTGCGCGGTCTGCGGGCTGTCGAAGCGCACGCTGTTCAACCGCGTCGCGCGGGAGGAGGGCTACGACGTCCTCGCGACGGGACACAACCTCGACGACGAGGTGGCCGTCCTCCTCGGCAACGTCCTGCGCTGGGAGACCGGGTACCTCGCCCGGCAGTCCCCGGTGCTCGAGGCGACCCACGGGTCGCTGGTGCGCAAGGTGAAGCCGCTCTACCGCGTCATGGAGCGTGAGACCGCGGCGTACTGCGTCATCAGGGGGATCGACTACGTCGTAGAGGAGTGCCCGCTGGTCGAGGGCAACACCCAGATGCGCTACAAGGGGTTGCTCGACCAGCTCGAGGCGTCCTCGCCCGGGACCAAGCACAACTTCCTGTTCGGCTTCCTCGAGAAGGGCCGCGCCCACTTCCCGCCGGACGGTGTCGAGCTCCGGGAGTGCGTCGAGTGCGGGTCGGCGACGCCGTCCGACGTGTGCGCCTTCTGCCGGGCCAGGCGCGCCGTCACGCTGCCGATCGCGGCGCTGCGATGACGGCGGGCACGCCGGCCGGCGCCGACCGACGGCGCGGGCCGCTCGCCGTCGGAGACCAGGTCCAGCTGACCGACCCGAAAGGCAAGCTGCACACGATCACCCTCGCCGCGGGCGGGCAGTTCCACACCCATCACGGGATCCTCGACCACGACCAGATGATCGGCGAGCCCGAGGGGATCGTGGTCAAGACCGGCGGCGGTACGCCGTACCTCGTCCTGCGTCCTCTGCTCTCGGACTTCGTGCTGTCCATGCCGCGCGGCGCGCAGGTCGTCTACCCGAAGGACGCCGCGCTGATCGTCGGGTACGCCGACGTCTTCCCGGGCGCGCGCGTGGTCGAGGCCGGGGCCGGGTCCGGCGCGCTCACCTGCTCGCTGCTGCGCGCCGTCGGCGACCACGGGCTCGTGTCCTCCTACGAGATCCGGCCCGACTTCGCCGAGGTCGCGCAGCGCAACGTGGAGCGCTTCTTCGGGGGACCGCACCCGGCGTGGCGGCTCACGGTCGGCGAGCTGTCCGCAGCGCTGGCCGAGGACGCCGTCGACCGCGTCGTGCTGGACATGCTGGCGCCGTGGGAGGTGCTCGACCGCGTCTCGGCTGCCCTCGTGCCGGGCGGGGTCGTCTGCTGCTACGTCGCGACCACCACCCAGCTGTCGAGGGTCGTCGAGGCGCTGCGCAGCCACGGGACGTTCACCGAGCCGTGGTCGATGGAGTCCCTCGTGCGGACCTGGCACACCGAGGGGCTCGCCGTCCGGCCGGACCACCGGATGGTGGGGCACACCGGGTTCCTGGCCTTCGCGCGCCGCCTCGCCGACGGGGTGGAGCCGCCGCTGCGCCGGCGCCGTCCCTCGAAGGGCATGACCGCCGCCGAGGACACCAGCGCCCCCGACCCCGCCCCCGACCCAGCCCCCGACCCAGCCAGCTCGTGATCAATGTCGTGGATTTCGGCGCTGCGCCGAAGAGTCGCGACATTGATCACGAGGTGCGGCGCGACCGGGCCGCCCTCGCGAAGTCCTCGGCCGCACGTTCCACGGCACGGTCGACGTACGCGGTCGCGAACCGCATGAGGTCGAGCCGGTGCTCCGTCAGGACGGAGTTCGCGCGGCGGCAGTCGTAGTCGTGCTGGACCGGGTCGAGGTGCTCCGGACCCTCGATCTCGTAGCCGAGTCGCGCCGCGTCGGCGAGCCCGTCCAGCCAGTAGCTGGACCCGTCCGTGGTCCGCAGGTTGACCTGGGTGCGCAGCGTCACGCCGCGTCGCCGTATCGCGGCGGCAAGGCGGCGCTCCTGCCGGGCGTGCGCCCCGTCTGCCGCGACCAGCAGCGCGCGCCTGAGCGCGGCGGACCCTTCCCGTCCTCGACCCGTGACGGACCGCAGCCGATGGCAGGTCGTCATTCGCCGGCGCAGCTCGTCCTGCAGGACCGTGACCATCCGGTCATGCCGACGAGTCCGCGCGAGCTGGCGCAGCGTCACCTCTCGCGACGTCACGAGGAACCCCCCGACGATCCGGGACCCGATCAGGTCACCGGGCATGGCCCGGACGACACGCCATCCCTCGATCTTGGGCGGTCTCCGTGTCGAGACCACCATCGCCTCGATCACCTCGGGCGCGCCGACTCGGCTCACGTCGAGCAGCTGCGCCGCCGCCGCGCCCGTCAGCCAGACCTCTCCGCCGATCTCGTGCAGGCCCGACCAGAGGCGTGCCGCGAACGAGTCCGGCGTCGTCACGGCGCGCAGTGCGTCCGGACCCGCCGCGACGTACAGGCCCCGCGCGAGGAGAGCGTCGTACTGGTCGTACGTCATCCCGGCCGCGATGGCCTCCTTGCGGCCGAGGACGCCACCGTGTCGCTGGGCCAGCCGAGCGAGGCTGTCATCCATTCGTCCAGGGTCCGGCCCGACGCCGGCGCATGCTCGGGATGTGGGAAGCACTGTGGATGACGCATCTCGTGATCAATGTCGTCGGATCCGGGTCGCCGCCGGAAAACGGCGACGTTGATCACGAGGTGAGGCTCAGCCGGCCAGAGGAGGCGTCGCGAGAGGGCCGGCGACGGGGGCGCCGTCGGCGGTCTCGACGAAGATGCAGTCGCCGGGGCAGCCCTGGGCCGACTCGAGCACCTCGGCCGCGCAGCCGGCCGGTACGGCGACCCGCGCCCCGGCCTCGGTCCGCAGCTCGCCGGTGCCGTCCTTGACGTAGGCCAGGCCGTCGACGTCGAACTCGAACACCTGCGGCGCGAGCTGGACGCACAGGCCGTCACCCGTGCACAGGTCCTGGTCGACGTACACCTGCAGTCGCTCGCCGGCCACGCCACCCCTCGCTTCGAGACCTTCCGACGGTAACACCCGATTCTCCGGACGCTGCGCCGCGATTCGAGCGGCCGCCGCGGGAGGTCCGTGTATAGGCTTGCTCGGTCGCAACAGTGGAGGTGAGGTCGGTGGCCGGTGCCAGCCGGGACGACGCCGAGAGCCGCGCTGCGAAGTACGAGAAGGAGCTGCACGAGCTCCAGACCCAGACGCAGTTCCTGGAGGAGGAGATCGGCCTCCTGCGCCGCAAGCTGACCGACTCACCCCGGCAGGTGCGCGCGCTCGAGGAGCGGCTGATCGAGGCGCAGCAGAACGTCGCCGGCCTCGCCGCCCACAACGAGAAGCTGGTCACCACCCTCAAGGAGGCGCGGGAGCAGATCCTGACGCTCAAGGAGGAGGTCGACCGCCTCGCCCAGCCGCCGTCCGGGTACGGCGTGTTCCTCGCCGCCGACGACGAGGACGGCACGATCGACATCTTCACCGGCGGCCGCAAGCTCCGGGTGAGCGTCAGCCCCACGGTCGACGTGGGCGCGCTGCGGCGCGGCCAGGAGGTCATGCTCAACGAGGCGCTCAACGTGGTCCGCGCGCTGGACTTCGAGAAGCAGGGTGAGGTCGTCCTGCTCAAGGAGGTGCTGGCCGACGGCGACCGCGCACTCGTGATGACCCGCACCGACGAGGAGCGGGTCGTCCTGCTCGCCGACCCCCTTCGCGACGGCCCGCTGCGTCCCGGCGACTCACTCATGCTGGAGACCCGCTCCGGCTACGTGTACGAGCGGATCCCCAAGAGCGAGGTCGAGGAGCTGGTCCTCGAAGAGGTCCCCGACATCGACTACTCCCAGATCGGCGGGCTCGCCTCGCAGATCGAGTCGATCCGCGACGCCGTGGAGCTGCCCTACCTGCACGCCGACCTGTTCCACGAGCACCAGCTCAAGCCGCCGAAGGGGATCCTGCTCTACGGCCCGCCCGGCTGCGGCAAGACGCTGATCGCGAAGGCGGTCGCCAACTCGCTCGCGAAGAAGGTCGCCGAGGTCACCGGCAAGCCCGAGGGCAAGTCGTTCTTCCTCAACATCAAGGGCCCGGAGCTGCTCAACAAGTACGTCGGCGAGACCGAGCGGCACATCCGGCTGATCTTCCAGCGGGCCCGCGAGAAGGCCTCCGAGGGCGTGCCCGTCATCGTCTTCTTCGACGAGATGGACTCCATCTTCCGCACGCGCGGGTCCGGCGTCTCCTCCGACGTCGAGACGACGATCGTCCCGCAGCTGCTCAGCGAGATCGACGGCGTCGAGGGCCTCGAGAACGTCATCGTGATCGGCGCGTCCAACCGCGAGGACATGATCGACCCGGCGATCCTGCGCCCGGGCCGGCTCGACGTGAAGATCAAGATCGAGCGACCGGACGCGGAGGCGGCGCGCGACATCTTCTCGAAGTACGTCACGCCTGAGCTGCCGATCCACCCCGAGGACCTGGCCGAGCACGGCAACGACCGCGTCGCGGCGTGCGAGGCGCTGATCCAGCGGACCGTCGAGCGGATGTACGACGTCCTCGACGAGAACCGGTTCCTCGAGGTGACCTACGCCAACGGCGACAAGGAGGTCCTGTACTTCAAGGACTTCAACTCCGGCGCCATGATCGAGAACATCGTCGCGCGCGCGAAGAAGATGGCCATCAAGGACTTCCTCGAGTTCGCCCAGAAGGGCATCCGGCTCTCCCACCTGATGACCGCGATCGTCGACGAGTTCAAGGAGAACGAGGACCTCCCGAACACGACCAACCCCGACGACTGGGCGCGGATCTCGGGCAAGAAGGGCGAGCGGATCGTCTACATCCGCACGCTCATCACCGGGACGAAGGGCACCGAGTCCGGCCGGTCGATCGACACGATCGCCAACACCGGCCAGTACCTCTAGCCGGGGGTCGTGGTGCGCGCTGCCAGGCAGGTGCGGATCGGGCTCCTGGTGCTGCTCGTCCCGACGGCGGTCACCGGCCTGCACGCGCTGCTCGCACCGCGTTCCTGGTACGACGACTTCACGGGGGGCATCGCGCCGCCCGCCGCCTTCGGCGCCTACAACGAGCACTTCGTGCAGGACCTCGGCGGCGGCTACCTCGGCGTGGCCGCGGCGGTCCTGTGGGCGCTGTTCCACCTGCGCGCCGACGTCGTGCGCTGTGCCCTCGCCGCGTTCCTCGTCTTCAACGTTCCGCACCTCGCGATCCACCTCGCCGTGCGCGGCGACCTCGACGACACCGGATACCTCTTCGTCAATGCCGGCCTCGGTGTGAGCGTCCTGGTCGCGTGCTGGCTCTGGTTCGCCGCGGGCCGCCTCGGCACCGGCGGGTTCACCGGACGCGGCTGATCCGCCGGGTAGCCTTGAGCGCATGAGCTCGCGCCGGGTGATGGGCATGGAGACCGAGTACGGCGTGTCCGTGCCCGGCCAGCCCGGGGCGAACGCCATGGTCAGCTCGTCGCTCGTCGTCAACTCCTACGCACCGGCCCGCGACCGTCGTACCCGCTGGGACTTCGAGGAGGAGAACCCGCTGCGCGACGCGCGCGGGTTCGACGTCGGCGTGAGCGACCACGAGATGCCGGGGGAGGACGACCTCGGCCTGGCGAACGTCATCCTCACCAACGGCGCCCGGCTCTACGTCGACCACGCCCACCCGGAGTACTCCACGCCCGAGGTGACCAACGCGCTCGACTGCGTCGTGTGGGACAAGGCCGGCGAGCGGGTCATGGCCGAGGCGGCCCGCCTCGCCGCGCGGGTGCCCGGCACGCAGCCGCTTCAGCTGTACAAGAACAACACGGACAACAAGGGCGCGTCGTACGGCTGCCACGAGAACTACCTGATGGCGCGGCAGACGCCGTTCGCGGAGATCGTGCGCCACCTCACCCCCTTCTTCGTGACCCGGCAGGTGTTCTGCGGGGCAGGCCGCGTCGGCATCGGCCAGGACGGTCGCGGGGAGGGCTTCCAGATCAGCCAGCGGGCCGACTTCTTCGAGGTCGAGGTCGGGCTCGAGACGACGCTCAAGCGCCCGATCATCAACACCCGCGACGAGCCGCACGCCGATCCGGAGAAGTACCGCCGCCTGCACGTCATCATCGGCGACGCGAACATGAACGAGGTGTCGACGTTCCTCAAGGTCGGCACGACGTCGCTGGTCCTCGCGATGATCGAGGCGGGATACATCGACGCGGACCTGTGGGTGGAGGCGCCGGTGGCCTCGCTGCGGGCGGTGAGCCATGACGCGTCCCTGAAGCACCTTCTGTCGCTGCGGGACGGGCGGCGCATGACCGCGGTCCAGATGCAGCTGGTCTACCTCGAGCTGGCGAAGACGTTCGTGAAGCGGGGGATCGACGAGGGTGCGAGCGCGGATCCCGTCACGACCGACGTCCTGAACCGCTGGGAGAGCGTGCTCACTCGGCTCGAGGACGACCCGATGTCGTGCGTCCGGGAGGTCGACTGGGTCACGAAGCTGCAGATCCTCCAGGGCTACCGCGATCGTGAGGGGCTGTCCTGGGGCAGCTCGAAGCTGCAGCTCGTCGACCTCCAGTACCACGACGTCCGCGCGGACAGGGGTCTGTTCAACAAGCTCGCCGCGGGCGGCCGGGTCGACCACCTGGTGACGGAGGCCGACGTGACCCGTGCCATGACCGAGCCACCGGAGGACACTCGCGCGTACTTCCGGGGCCGGTGCCTCGCCAGGTTCCCGGCCGACATCGCGGCGGCGTCCTGGGACTCCGTCATCTTCGACGTCGGCCGGGAGTCGCTCCAGCGGGTGCCTACGCTCGAGCCGACCCGGGGGACGAAGGCCCACGTGGGCGCGCTGCTCGACAGCTGCGACACGGCCGCGGAGCTCGTGGACGCGCTCACCGGGGGACGTTGACCACGCCGCGGGGTGCCTGTGCGGACGCCCGGTCTGGCTCTACTGTGCAGGAATGACTACTCAGCGTCACCGACGGCGGACACTCGCCGCCGTGACCGCGACGGTGCTGGTCGGCGGGCTGCTCAACGACGCGGTGGCGGCGCCGAAGCCGCCACCCCCGTTGCGGCTGGCACTCGGCGGCAGTGTCTTCTGGGACCTCGAGCAGCCCGAGTCCGAGACCGCCCTGCCCGCGTGCGAGCGCCGCGCGTGCCTGGACTTCGACCTGAGTGTCGCCCGCGGCGGCAAGCGGCTGCGCGTGGCGATGGACACGGACGGCAACAGCACCCCGGAGGTCGAGGTCTTCAACCCGGCCGGCAAGCAGGTCGCCGTCGACTACGGGTTCTACTCGGCCGAGGTGTACGTCCCCAACCCGGCTCCGGGGCGTTACGTCGTGCGCGTTCGCGGGGCGGGCAGCGAGTCGCGGTTCCGCGCCCGGCTCGAGCGCGTGGTGCCCAAGCCGCCCCGGGACGGGAAGCCCTTGCTGCCGAACCTGCGGCTGGTCCCGCCGTACGAGTTCACCATGGCACCCGAGGCGGCCGCCGGCTTCGACCTGCTCGGCTGCAACGCCTACGAGAAGGCGGAGTACGGCGCGCGCCGGTGCCTGCGGTTCTCGCTCGGCCCGGCCAACGTCGGGCACGGCCCGTTCATGCTGAAGTTCCCGGCGATGAGCGGGCTGGTCGCGGCGGAGCCGGTCTACCAGCTGATCGCGCACTCCGACGGCCGCGTCACCGAGCGCCAGGCGGGGACCGCGCTGTACCACAAGACGCACGCCCACCATCACCACAACGGGTTCGGCAGCCTCCACCTGTTGAAGGTCGTCGATCCACGACGTGGCCGGATGATCCCGGCCGGGACCGGCCCGAAGCAGGGCTTCTGCATGCTGGACTTCCTCATCGCGGACTGGCGGTCGTTCCGCAACGACCCCAGGAACAGCATCCGGCAGGACTGCAGCCTCGCGTCCGGCCCGACCAGCACGCAGCTCGGACTCGGCCGCGGGTGGGCTGACATTTACACCTACGGGCTGGACGGGAATTACGTCGAGTTCGGCGAAAACACTGACGGACGGTACGTCGTCCGCTCGGTCGCCGACGCGAGCGACGACGTGCTCGAGTCCGACGAGACCGACAACGCCGGCTACGCCTACATCGAGGTGGAGGGCTCTACCGTGACCGTCCTCGAGCGCGGCCAGGGGCTCAGCCCGTGGGACCCGCGCAAGCGCCTCGCCGACGACCTGATGCCGCACAACCCATGATCCGCCGTATCGGACTCGTGGTGGCGCTCGTCGCGGCGCACCTCGTCGCCGTCTCCGCATCGCAGGCGACCGAGAGCGGCGTGCCCCGTCTACGGCCCGGTCAGCACGTCTACTGGCGCAGCGGCTCGTCGCACCAGGTCGACGTGCTGCCCGGCGGCACGACGCTGCGGGCGTCGGTCGACATCCCGGCCTGCTGCGGCGCGGCCGTCGAGGCGGTCGGCCCCGACGGCGAGGTCGTCACGTCCGGCAGCGGCTTCCTCTCCGCGGAGGTGTACGTCGACCAGCCGGAGCCCGGGCGGTGGACCGTCCGGGTCCCCGGTGGCCGCTCCGGCGCGCGGATGCGCGCCAAGCTCGAGACGCAGCGGGACGCCGCGCGACCACGGGGAGCGAAGCCGCTGCTGCCCAACCTGCGCCTCGTGCCGCCGTACGAGTTCACCTTCTCGCCCGGCATCCAGACCCCCGGCGCGCCCGGCTGCAACCCGGATGACGCCGCCGAGTTCGGCTGCCGGCGCGGGCTGCGGTTCTCGCTCGGGCCCGCCAACACCGGTCCCGGCCCGTTCCAGCTGCGCTTCGCCGAGCTCGAGGGCGTCGTCGTCGCCGGCAAGGTCTACCAGCGGGTGTACGACGGGAGCGGTGCGTTCACCGAGCGCGAGGCGGGTCAGTTCGAGTACCACAAGACCCATCAGCACTACCACCACACCGGCTTCGGCTCGCTCGAGCTGCTCCGCGTCGACCCCGAGCGCCGGCGGCTGACGCCTGCGGGCAGCGGGCCGAAGCAGGGCTTCTGCACCGCCGACGTCGTCATCTTCGACTGGCACCGGTTCGACCAGGCCCGGCAGAACAGCACGGCGTCGGAGTGCGTGAACCAGATGCTCACCCCGCTGGGCACCTACGGCCCGCTGGGCACGCTGATGGGCGTCTCACCCGGGTGGGCGGACATCTACCTGTGGCTCCAGGACGGCAACTACGTCAACTTCGCCGACAACCCCGACGGGCGGTACGTCGTGCGCTCCACGGCCGACGCGCTCGGGCACGTGCTGGAGGCCGACGAGAGCGACAACACCAGCTACGCCTACATCGAGGTCGACGGCGACCGCGTGAAGGTGCTCGAGCGCGGGTTCGGCACGGGACCGTTCGACCCGCGCAAGCGGCTCGCGACCGACCGGGTCTCGCTCAACGCCTATCGCTAGGCGCTAGGCGACCTCTTCCAGCCCCGGCGGCAGGTGGCCGGTCGCCTTCTCCCACCCGGCAGCCGCACCGCGCTGCGCGACGAGCCGCGCGACGCCGAGTGCGACGCCGGTGCTCGCCGCCCAGGCCAGGCCCTCGCCCCACGACGTACCCGGGGCCGCCGGGTTGGCCGGGGGATCGTCGTGCTTTGCCCCGCGCCAGGCCGCGACCAGCGCCTTGCGGGTGACCATCGCCGCCGCGATGCCGGCGCCGGCGCCGACGACCTTCCAGCCGAGCTTGCTCATCGTCTGTGGCATACCCGTCGCATTCCCGTGGCGACGCCGGGACAACCATCGGCCGGTGTCCGCCCCAGGGGCTAGGCTCGAAGGAATCGGATCGAGCACTCGGCCGGCTTCGCGGAGGCGACGGACATGGCGACGAAGGACACCAGTGGCGGGCAGCAGCGCGCCGGCAAGAAGTCCGAGGACGTCGAGGAGGTCCAGGCCGACGCGCCCGCCGAGACGGTCGCCGAACGGCACGAGAAGCTCTCCGAGGACGTCGACGCACTTCTCGACGAAATCGACGATGTATTAGAAGAAAATGCCGAAGAGTTTATCAGGGGATACGTACAAAAAGGGGGCCAGTGATTTGCTCTATTGGTGCCCTGAATGTAAATTGGAACGTCCCGAAAATGAATTCTATATAAGTCGCCGGTCGACCACGGGACGTACGACGTACTGCAAGCCTTGCACGCGCAACCGGAACGCAGCGTCGCGGGCGCGCAGGAGCGCTGGGCAGACAATCGCCCCTGCGGGTCGACGACGCCGCCAGCTCCAGCCCGTGGTCATGGGGACCGAGAAGTTCTGCCCCGACTGCAAGCGGCTCCTCCCGCTCGACGAGTTTCCGCGGAACAAGAACTCCCGCGATGGCCGCCACACGTACTGCAAGCCGTGTCACAACGCACGCTGCCAGGAGACACGTCAGCGGCTCTATGGCGGTAGCCGGCACTACCACTTGATGCGGCGGTACGGCATCTCCGAGGCGGAGGTCCAAGAGCTGATCCGCGAGCAGCGGGGGGTGTGCGCGATCTGCGGGGTGCGGCCGGCGGAGCACGTCGACCACGACCACGAGACCGGGCGGGTGCGCGGCATCCTCTGCTTCACCTGCAACGTCGGCATCGCCAACTTCGGGGAGGATCGGGAGCGCATGCGGTTCGCGATGATCTACCTGGAGATCCACGACTACATCAAGCGAAGGGAATCTGCGTGACGGACCGCGGCTCAGGCCGGCTGCCGAGCTCGTTCACGGCGCCGGGCATCGGCTCGTTCGCCGACTTCCTCGACATGCACGCGCCCGACCTGC
>DATLNF010000045.1:0-28364 GCA_035536955.1 Mycobacteriales bacterium
CGGCAGCCCGACGATGTCGAGCAGCTCGCGCACCCGCTCGTGCGCCTGGCGCCCCGACGCGAGGCCGTGCGCCTTCAGGGGCTCCGCCAGCGTGTCCTCGACGGTCCGCCGCGGGTCGAGACTCGAGAACGGGTCCTGGAAAATCATCTGCATCCGGCGGCGGAGCTTGCGCAGCGGCTCGCCCTTGAGCGGCCCGACGTCGGTGCCGTCGAACACGACCCGGCCACCCGTCGGCTCCACCAGCCGCAGGACCGACCGGCCGACCGTGCTCTTGCCGCAGCCCGACTCGCCGACGAGCCCGAGCGTCTCACCGCGCTCGAGGCTGAAGCTGACGCCGTCCACCGCACGGACGGCGCCGACCTGCTTCTCGATCAGGATTCCCTCGTTGATCGGGAAGTGCACGGTGAGGTCGGTGACCTCGAGCAGGCTCACCGCGCGCCCTTCCTCGGCGCCTGCGGCTTGGTGGCCTTCGACGGTGCCGCAGGCTTCGCCGGCTTGGCCGCCTTTGCCGGCTTGGCCGCCTTCGCCGGGCGCACCGGCGTCGCGGCCTTCGCGGTACGGCGGACCCGGGGTGGACTGTCGCCGGACTCGGTCGTCGTAGCCGTCGCCCGCGTCGCGCTGGCGACCCCGGCGCGCGGGCGACGGGCGGCGGTGACCTGCTCGGCGACGGGCGCCGGCACCGGGTTGACGCAGCGCAGGTCGTGCGACTGGACCGCGCTGGCCGCGTGCTCCGGCAGGAGCGGCGGCGGCGCGCCGAGGCACGGCTCGATCTGGTTGGGGCAGCGCGGGCTGAACGCGCATCCCGACGCCCACGGGATGGTGTCGCGGGGCGACCCGGCGATCGGCCGCAGCGGGGTGCCCCGCTCCTGGTCCAGCCGGGGCACCGACGCGAGCAGGCCCGCGGTGTAGGGGTGGCGCGGCCGCCCGAAGAGCTCGCGACGGGTGGCGGACTCGACGATCCGCCCGGAGTACATGACATGCACGTTCTCGCAGAGGCCCGCGACCACCCCCAGGTCGTGGGTGATGAGGACCAGCGCGGACTGCGAGTCGACGACGAGCGCCTTGAGCAGCTCGAGGATCTGCGCCTGAATCGTCACGTCGAGCGCCGTGGTCGGCTCGTCGGCGATCAGCAGCTTGGGCTGGCACGCCAGCGCGGACGCGATCATCACCCGCTGCCGCATGCCACCCGAGAACTGGTGCGGGTAGTCGTCGAGACGACGCGCCGCGTTGGGGATCCCCACCATGTCGAGCAACCGGGCCGCCTCGACTCGGGCCTCGCGCTTCGGCGTGCCGAAGTGGCGCTCGAGGATCTCGGTGATCTGCCGGCCGATGGTGAGCACCGGGTTCAGCGACGTCAGCGGGTCCTGGAAGATCATCGCGATGTCGCGCCCACGCAGGTCGCGCAGCTCGCCGTCGTCGAGTCCGAGCAGCTGGCGGCCCTCGAGCAGCACCGAACCGGCCACCTGGACGCCGCGCTTGGGCAGCAGCCCCATGATCGCCAGGGACGTCACGCTCTTCCCGCAGCCGGACTCGCCGACCAGTCCGAGCGTCTGCCCGGCCCGGACGTCGAAGCTCACGCCGTCGACGGCGCGCACCGGCCGGCGGCCGCGGCGGGAGAACACGACCTCCAGGTCGCGGACGGAGAGCAGGCTCACGTCGCCACCTATCGCCGCAGCTTGGGGTCGAGCGCCTCGCGCAGCGCGTCGCCGACGAGGTAGAACCCGAGCACGGAGAACACGATCGCCAGGCCCGGGAAGAACGCGAGCTGCGGCGCGCTGGCCAGCGACCGCTGGGTCTCCGCGAGCATCCGGCCCCACTCGGGCACGGAGGGGTCGGCCGAGCCGAGCCCGAGGAACGCGAGCCCCGCGGCGTCGATGATCGCCGTCGCCAGCGCCAGCGTGCCCTGCACGATCACGGGAGAGATCGAGTTCGGCAGGACGTGCTGCATCACGATCCGCCACCGCCGTACGCCGACCGACCGGCTCGCAAGCACATAGTCGCTCTCCCGCTGCGCCAGCATCGAGCTGCGCAGCAGCCGCGCGAAGATCGGCACATTGACGACCGCGATCGCGATCATCACCGACTTCAGGCTGCGGCCCAGCAGCGCGGCGAGGCCGATCGCGAACAGCAGGCCGGGGATCGCGAGCATGACGTCCATCAGCCGCATCAGCAGGCTGTCCACCCAGCCGCCGAACGCACCGGCCAGCGTGCCGACGACGATCCCCGCGAAGGCGCCGATGCTCAGGGAGACGACGCCGATGAGCAGGCTGTACCGCGCGCCATAGATGATCCGGCTCAGCTCGTCCTGGCCCTGCTGGTCGACGCCGAGCAGGTTCTCCGCTCGCGGTCCGGGGACGAACCCCGGCCGGACCTCGTCGAACCACTGCCGGTCCGTCGGCGAGTACGGCGCGAGCAACGGCGCCGCGATCGCGACGATGACGAAGATGACGATGAGGGCGAGCCCGATCAGGAACGACGGGTTGCGTCGCAGCCGACGCCACACCTCCGCCTTGGGCGCCGCCTCCTCACCCAGTGTCTCGATCGCCACCTCGGCCGCTTCGGCCTGCGTCAGGCTCATCAGCGCACCCGGATCCGCGGGTCGAGGAAGCCGTACGTGATGTCGACGAGCAGGTTCACGACGACGAAGACGACGGCGAGGAACAGGATGCCGCCCTGCAGCACCGGGAAGTCGCGGTTGAAGATCGCGTCGCCGAGGAACGAGCCCATCCCGCCCCACGAGAACACCGTCTCGGTGAGGACGGCACCGGAGAGCAGCAGCCCGATCTGCAGCCCGATCACCGTCACAACCGGCAGCATCGCGTTCTTCAGCACATGCCGGCGGTCGACGACCCGACCGGAGAGCCCCTTGGCGTTCGCGGTCCGCACGTAGTCCTCGTTGACGACCTCGAGCACCGCCGCTCGGGTGATGCGGGCGATGACGGCGAGCGGGATGGTCGCGAGCGCGACCGCGGGCAGGATGAGGTGCTTCACCGCATCCCACGCGGCGTTGAAGTTCCCGGTCACCAGTCCGTCGAGCACATAGAAGTTGGTCGGGTGCGAGGCGGAGATGATCGGATCCTGGCGGCCGACGCTGGGCAGCCAGCCGAGCTTGACCGCGAAGACGTACTTGAGCATGAACGCGAGGAAGAACACCGGGATCGAGATCCCGAGGAGCGACCCGCCGATGGACACCTGGTCGAAGAACCCCTGATATCGCTTCGCGGCGATGAAGCCGAGCGGGATGCCGAAGCCGACGGCGAGCAGCATCGCGGCGAGCGACAGCTCGACGGTCGCCGGGAACCGCTCCTTGATCTCCTCGGTGACCGGACGACGGGTCTGGATCGAGTCGCCGAAGTCGAACGACGCGACCCGCTTGAGGTAGCTGACGTACTGCTCGTGGATCGGCCGGTCGAGGCCGTACGTCCGGCGAACCTCGGCGATGCGCTCCGGCGTGCTGCGCTCCCCGAGCAGCGCGGTCTCCGGGCCGCCCGGCAAGGCGCGGACCCAGAAGAACACCAGGATCGACACGCCGAGCAGGATCGGGATGAGCAGCAGCAGCCGCCGTACGACGAACTTCAGCATCGCGGTGGTGGTCTCCCGGTCAGGCGGGTGAAAGCCGGTGGCCCGGCCGCAGCGTACGCGGGCCGGGCCACCGGGCTAAACCGAGCGGGTGCTAGCCGAGGCTCACGAGCGAGAACGGCTCGAGGCTGACCGGGCTGGTCACGTAGCCCTTGACGTCCTTCCGGAACGCCAGCGAGGGCTTGGTGTGCGCGTAGGGCACGCCAGGGAGGAACTCCATGATCTTGCGGTTGACCTCCTGGTAGATCGCCGTGCGCTTCGCCAGGTCGGTCTCGGTGCGACCGTCCTCGAGCAGCTTGAAGATCTCGGGGTTGTCGAAGCCCCATGCCTCCTGCCTGGTGCGGAAGAACGTGCCGACGAAGTTGTCGGGGTCACCGAAGTCTCCGGTCCAGCCGAGGAGGCGGATGCCGGTCTTGCCAGCGTCGACCGAGGCCAGGTAGTCCGGGTTCCACTGCGCCGACTTCGGCACGACCTTGAAGCCGACGGCCTCAAGGTCGGCCTTGAACGCCTGGAAGTTGGCCACCGGGTCCGGCATGTAGGGCCGGCTCACGTTGGTCGGGTACCAGAACTCGAGCGTCGGGTTGGCGACGCCGGACTCCGCGATGAGCGCCTTCGCCTTCGCCGGGTCGTAGTCGTACTGCGGCACGTCCTGCGCGTAGCCGAACAGCTGGGGCGGCATGAACTGCGTCGCCACCTCGGCGCCGGCCGGGTACTTCGCCTTGATGAGCGCGTCGCGGTTGAGCGCGTGGGCGATCGCCTGGCGGATCTTCGGGTTGTCCAGCGGCTTCTTGGCCTGGTTGAACCCGACGTAGGCGACGTTGAACGCGGGGCGCTCGAGGATCTGGAAGCCCGCGGTCTTCAGCGCGTCGACGTCACTGGGATCGACGAAGTCGTAGCCCTGGATGTCGCCGGCCTCGAGGGCCTGGCGGCGTGCCGGCCCGTCGGCGATCGGCTTGAAGATGACCTTGTCGAGCTTCGCCTTCTCGCCCCAGTAGTCATCGTTGCGGACGAGCTCGAGCTTGTCCTTGCGGACCCAGCTGCCGAACTTGAACGGGCCGGTGCCGACGGGGTGCTCCGTGCCGAAGGTGCCCTCGAACGTCGGCGCGTCTCCGGTGCCGCCGACCTTGTCCGCGTTGAACTCCAGCAGCGCCTTCGGGCTGGCGATCGAGAACGCGGGCAGCGCGAGGCCGGCGAGGAAGGACGACGACGCCTTGGTCAGCGTGATGACTGCCGTGTTGGCGTCGGACGCGGCGCAGGACTTGAACAGACTCGGGGGCGCCTTCGGGTCCTCGTTCTTCGCGAAGCCCGAGAACACCGTGTTCCAGTAGTAGGACACGGACGAGCTCTGCGCGAGGCCCTTGAAGTTGTACCAGCGGTTGAAGTTGGCGCACACCGCCTCGGCGTTGAAGTCAGTGCCGTCGTGGAACTTCACGCCCTCACGGAGCTTGAAGGTCCACGTGGTGCCGGCCTCGTCGCCGGAGAACTCGGTCGCGAGCTCCGGCTCGATGTCGGTCCCGCCGAGCTTGGTCGTCACCAGCGTCTCGAACACCTGGCGGATGACGCGGAGTGACTCGCCGTCGGAGACGAAGGCCCCGTCGAGGACGACCGGGTCGGCCGACGAGCCGAAGACCAGCGTGCCGCCGGTCTTGCCCTTGGAGTCGCCTGGAGTGTTGCCGTCGCCGTCGTCCCCGCCACAGGCGGAGGCGGCGAGCGAGACCGTCGCCGTGATGGCGAGGATCGCGCGCAGAGTACGTGAGGCCATGCCCATCCCCTCGGGTTCGCATCGCGCCGCGGCGAGACCGCCGGGCGCTTGGTGCTCAGATGGGGGCAAGCCTAGCCAGGGCGGCAGGTCGAACGCGAGGACCGGGGCCTTCAGATGACAAAACGTGACCAACCGAACGCCTGCGGCCCAGCTGGCCTTCCGCTTGCGCTAAGCCTTGCCGCGGAGCTTGGCGATGGCTTCCTGGAGGATCGCGTCGCCGTCGGCCTGGTTGCGCCGCTCGCGCACGTACGCCAGGTGGGTCTTGTACGGCTCGGTCTTCGGCGGCGCGGGCGTGTTGTGCTTGTCCCGGCCGGCCGGGTAGCCGCAGCGCGGGCAGTCCCACAGGTCCGGGATCGCGGCGTCCTCCGCGAAGGACGGCCGGGTCTCGTGCGCGTTGGCGCACCAGAACGAGACCCGCTTGCGTGGGGCGGCCTCGCCGCGCTCCGCCTCCCCCATCGGGCCCGCTCCGACACGGCTGCCCCGGATAGCGCTGCCACCAGCCACTGCGGTTACTCCTCGGTCGGGTCCACGAGCAGGCGCGCGCCGCGTCGCCTGGCGGAAAGGGGTGCTGACGCAGTGTACGGGCGCGCCGTGCCCGCGAGCGAGGACCCGCGGCTGCCGGTCATCCGCGCGACCACCGGTCGACATCCACGAACGGCCCGCCGTACCCGGACACCGGCACGGGGATCCGCACGCCCGCAGCCGCCGCGACGACCGCGTCGAGGCGCAGCAGCGGCAGCAGCGGCACCTGGTCGACGAGTCGCCGGTCCACTCCGTCGAGCGCCGCGTCGACCTGCGCGAGCGTCGGCGCAGCGGTCGCTGCCCGCAGCGCCGAGTCCGCCGCCGCATCCGACCAGCGCGGCCACCCGGCTCCGTCGGGCGCAGCTGCTGCCGAGCCGAGCAGCCGGGCGAGGTCGGGGACGACGTCGGTGTCCCAGCGGGTCAGCGCGAGGTCCGCGCGCCCCGTCCGAGCCAGCTCGGCCGCCTTGTTCGCGTCGGCCCCCGCGAGGTCGATCTGCACGCCGATCCTGCGCAGCTGGACCTGCATCCCGCGCGCGAGGACGTCGTAGAGGTCGGCCGGCGCCGGACTGGCGAGCACGAGCGTCAGCTCCGCGCCACGCTTCGTCCGCGGCCGGTCGCCGCGGTCCTGCCAGCCGGCGTCCGCGAGGAGTCGGCGCGCGGCGGCCACGTCCGGTCGGAACCTGCGGTACGGCGCCCCGGCGGATTCGCCGTGCCGGATGCCGTCGGCTCCGGAGCCCGCTTCGCGTACCAGGCCCTCCGCGAACGCGGGCCGGTCCAGAGCGAGCGCCAGCGCGCGGCGCACCCGCACGTCGGCGAGCGGGCCACCGGTCGTGCGCATGGTGAGGACGGTGACGCTGTGCCGGCCGCGTTCGGCTGCCACCTCCGCCCCGTCGACCGAGCGGAGCCGTCCGGCCGCGTTGACGGCGTCGTAAGGCAGGACAGCGTCGACGCGACCGGCCCGCAGCAACTCGACCGCGGTGCTGAAGTCCGGCACGACCTGCGCGCGCACCTCGTCGAGCAGCGGGTCGCTGCCCGGCCACGGCTGCGGGGTCCGCCGCCACACCGTCTCCAGCCCGGCCGTGCGGCCGGCGGCCACGAACGGCCCGCCGGTGACCCGCAGGTCGTAGGGCTTGGCGCCCAGCGCGGCGAGGCGGGCCGCCGGCAGGACGCCGGTCGGCGCGACGAACAGCCGCGCCCCGCCCGTGCTCGGCGTGCGCAGGACGAGCACCGCGGTCGTCGCGTCGGGCGTCTCGACGCCGGCCAGCACCGAGTACGCGGGGCGCCAGGGACCGGGCCGGCTCGCGGCCCGGCGCCAGGTCGCCGCGACGTCCGCGGAGGTCACCGCCGAGCCGTCCGACCACCGCGCGTCAGGCCGCAGCCGGATGACGACGCGGCGCCCGTCCGCGCTGACCACCGGGTCCGCCGCGGCGAGCCACGGCGTCCGCACCCCGTCGGGGCCGAGGCGGTAGAGCCCCGGCAGCCACAGCGGCGCGAGGTCCCGCGCGGCCGGCGTGTCGCCGCCGACGGCGAACGGGTCGAGGGTCGTCGCCTCACCGGGCACCGCCACGACGAGTCGCCCGCCGCGGCCTCCACCGGGGTGCGCCGGGCGGTCGCCGTACAGCGACAGCAGAGCCGGGTCGACAGCCACCGTGGAGCCGCTCGGCGGCGTCGCCGCCGCGCTCACGGTCGCCGACGGGCTCGAGCGCCCCGGCCCAGGCGGAGCGGTGACCCCGCCGTCGCGCCGCGCGATCGCGACGACGCCGGCCGCCAGGACGAGCACGGCGGCCGCGGCCAGCGGCGCCCGCAGCCGGGACAGCGACACGGCGGCGTGGGCCTCGGGCGACGTGGGGGTTAGCGCGCGGCCTTGAGCAGCAGCCCGAGCGCGAAGATCGAGCCGGCCCAGATGATCCCCGCCGCGATGGTCAGCCGGTCGAGGTTCTTCTCCACCACCGACGAGCCACCCAGGGAGGAGCTGACGCCGCCGCCGAACATGTTCGAGAGCCCGCCGCCCTTACCGCGGTGGAGCAGCACGAGCACGATGAGCAGCAGGCTCGAGATGATCAGGAGAACGGTGGTCAGCGTGATCATCAGACGAGCACTCTTTCCTCGGGGAAGTGGCAGGCGACCCGGTGCCCGGGCTGCAGCTCGAGCAACGGGGGTTCGACCTCGCGGCAGATGTCCTGGGCCTTCCAGCACCGCGTGTTGAACCGGCAGGCCGCCGGCGGGTTGAGCGGGCTGGGCACGTCGCCCTTGAGGAAGATCCGGTCGCGGCCGTGCTCCTTGACCGGGTCGGGCAGCGGCACCGCCGACAGGAGCGCGTGGGTGTAGGGGTGCAGCGGGTGCTCGTAGAGCCCGACCCGGTCGCCGATCTCCACGATCTTGCCGAGGTACATCACGGCGACCCGGTCGGAGATGTGCCGCACCACCGACAGGTCGTGCGCGATGAAGACGTAGGTCAGGTCGAACTCGGTCTGCAGGTCCTCGAGCAGGTTGATGACCTGCGCCTGGATCGACACGTCGAGAGCGGAGACGGGCTCGTCGGCGATGATCAGCTTCGGGCGCAGCGCGAGCGCGCGCGCGATGCCGATGCGCTGGCGCTGGCCACCGGAGAACTCGTGCGGGTAGCGGTTGTAGTGCTCCGGGTTGAGGCCGACGAGCTCCAGCAGCTCCTGCACGCGCTTCTTGGTGCCGCCCGGGGCAGGGACCTTCTGCAGCTCGATCGGCGTGCCGACGATCGTGCCGATGTTGTGCCGCGGGTTGAGCGAGCCGTAGGGGTCCTGGAAGATCATCTGCACGTCGCGGCGCAGGGGGCGCATGTCACCACGCGAGAGGTGCGTGATGTCCCGGCCGTCGAAGACGATCTTCCCCGCCGTGGGCTCCAGCAGCCGCGAGAGCAGCCGGCCCATCGTCGACTTCCCACAGCCGGTCTCGCCGACGACGCCGAGCGTCTCGCCCTTGCCGACGGCGAACGACACCCCGTCGACGGCCTTCACCGCGCCGACCTGCTTCTGGAAGATGATCCCGCGGGTCACCGGGAAGTGCTTCACCAGGTCGGTGACCTCGATCAGCGCCTCGCGCGGCTCGGTCGGCGGGAGAGTGGCGCGAGCCGTCTGCACGGCACCGGCCGTCTCGGCCGCCGCGGTCCGACGGCTGCCGCGGGCCGCAACGTCGGTGCCGCGTGGGCGCGTCGTCCTCGTCCCGGTGCCCGCCGACTTCGAGCGCGCGCCGCTCGCCGTCGTGCGCGCCGTCGTCACGGTCCGGGCCTTGCCGGCCGGCGTCGCGCCGCGAGAGCCGGCAGTTCGAGAGGCCGCCGCCGGCTTCGCGGCCTTCGCGGCCTTCGCGGCTGCCGGCTTCGCGGCAGCGCGGGGCTCGGTCGCCTTGGTCGCGGCGGCTCGGCGAGCGGGCGTGGCCGGCTTCGCGGGCTGGGCCTTGGTCGCCTTCGCGGGCACACGGCGGCGGACCGGCGCAGCGCCGGTGTCGTCGGTTGTCATAGCTTCGGCGCGACTTCCTCGGTGAAGATGCGGCGGCGTTCCTCCCGGGGCAGGTGGCAGGCCGCCAGGTGCCCCGGATTGCCGGTGGGGGCGAGCTCAGGTCGCACGGTGGAGCCGAGCCCACCGGTCAACGGCTCGTACGGGCAGCGCGGGTGGAAGGCGCAGCCGGTCGGCACGTTGATGAGGCTCGGGGGCGCGCCCTTGATCGGGTTGAGGCGGTCCTGGCGGATGCGGTCCATCCGGGTCACCGAGTTGAGCAGCCCCCACGTGTAGGGGTGCTCCGGGCGGTAGAAGATGTCGTTGACCGGGGCGTACTCCGCCGCGCGACCGGCGTACATGACGAGGATCTCGTCGGCCACCTCGGCGACGACCCCTAGGTCGTGCGTGATGAGGATGATCGCCGAGCCGAACTCCTTCTGCAGGTCGTTCATCAGCTCGAGGATCTGCGCCTGCACGGTCACGTCGAGCGCGGTCGTCGGCTCGTCCGCGATCAGCAGCTCGGGGTTGCAGGACAGCGACATCGCGATCATCGCGCGCTGGCGCATGCCCCCCGAGAACTGGTGCGGGTAGTCGTCGACGCGCTTGTCGGGGGTTGGGATGCCGACGCGGTCGAGCATCTCGACCGCGCGGGCTTTCGCCGCTTTCTTGCTGACGTCGTTGTGGACCCGGTAGGCCTCCGCGATCTGGTAGCCCACCGTGTAGTAGGGGTGCAGGGCGGACAGCGGGTCCTGGAAGATCATCGCCATCCGGTCGCCGCGCAGCTCGCGGACCTGCTCCTTGGTGGCGCCGACCAGCTCGTCGCCGCCGAGCCAGATCTCACCGCTGATCTGCGCGCGCGTGCCCTTGTGCAGGCCGAGGATCCCCAGGCTGGTGACGCTCTTGCCGGACCCGGACTCGCCGACGATGCCGAGCGTGCGACCCTTCTCGAGCGAGAAGGTCAGCCCGTCGACCGCCTTGACCAGCCCGTCGTCTGTCGGGAAGTGGATCCGCAGGTCGCGGACGTCGAGGAACGCCTGGGGACCGCGGGGCGCCGGAGCGGCACCGTCGACGAGACTCTGCGTGGACACGGCCACCTTTTCCGGCGCGCCTCGAGGGGTCGCGACGCAGTCGAGGACTAGGGGTGGATCAAGAGCCTCAACTGTAACGGACCCGGGGGTCCACAACCGCATAGAGCACGTCGACGATCAGGTTGGCGAGCACGATGAAGAACGCCGAGAAGACCGTGACGCCGGTGATGATCGGCAGGTCGGTGTTGGAGACGGCGTTGATGGCCAGCTTGCCGAGCCCGTTGATGCTGAACACCGTCTCGGTGAGCACGGCGCCGCCGAGGAGCTGGCCGAGGTCGAGGCCGAACACGGTGATGATCGGCGTCAGGGCCGCGCGGAGCCCGTGCCGGCGGACGACCGTCCGCTCCGGCAGGCCCTTCGCGCGAGCGGTGCGCACGTAGTCCTCGGCCATCGTCTCGAGCATGTTGGCCCGGACCAGCCGCGCGTAGATCGCTGAGTTCAGGAACGCGAGCGCGATCCACGGCAGGATCAGCCCCGTCGCCCACTTCACGGGGCTCTCGGTGAAGTCGTTGTAGCGCGGCTGCGGGAACCACCGCAGCTTGTAGACCAGCACGAGCAGCGCGATGTACCCGGTGAAGATGATCGGCAGGGACACCCCCGCCAGTGACGTCATCATCGCGGCACGGTCGACCACGGTGCCCTTCTTCAGGGCGGAGATGATGCCGACCGAGACCCCCATGAGCAGCCAGAGCACGGCGGCGCCGATCGTCACCGAGAAGGTCACCGGCAAGCGGTCCTTGATCGTCTCGAAGACGGGGAGCTCGTTCTTGAACGAGTAGCCGAAGCACGGCGGCGGGCAGTCGTTGCCGCCGATGTCACGGCCGACGACGACGCCCTTGAGGTAGGTGACGAACTGCGAGTCCGTCGCGAGGAACACCGGCTTGTCCAGGCCGAGCTTCTTCTCGATCAGCGCGATCTCCTCGGGTGAGGAGTTCTTGCCGGCCGACAGGGCCGCCGGGTCCGACGGGAGGATGTAGAAGATCCCGAAGGTGACGACGCTGATGATCAGCAGCAGGACGACGACCCAGAGCGACCTGCGGACGATGTAGCGGCCCATGTCGCGACCTGCCTCACTGCCGGAGCGGACGAGGGGGTGGAGCGGGTCACCCGCCGCCCGTCACCGGCGAACCGGGACGGACGGCGGGTGACCGCCTAGCTGACGTGCTCCGAGAACGTGGCTACTGAACCGCGAGGTTCGGGTAGTCCTCGTGCGACCACGCGGGGTGGACGTACGCGTTCTTCAGCCGTGCGCTGTGGATCGAGAACTGCCGGTCGTGGATCATCGGCACGATCGGCGCCAGCTCCATGATCTGCTTGTCCAGCGCGAACCACTTGGCGTTCGCCTCGTCGACGTCCGCCGTCTTGTTGGCGTCGTCGATCGCGGCGTTGACCGCCGGGTCGTTGAGCATCGAGTAGTTCTTGTTGCCGTTCGGCGTGATCTTCTTGCCGTGGAACAGCGGGCCGATGTACGTCGACGGGCCCGGCCAGTCAGCGCACCAGCCGGCGATGCCCATCGCGTACTTCTTGCTCGGCGTGCCGAGCTCGGTGAAGAAGACACCGGGCGCGACCTGCTTGAGCTCGACCTGCATGCCGTACGGCTTGAGCGCGGCCTGGACGGCCTGCGCGCTGGCGAGGCCCTTGCCGGCGTTGGTCGCCAGCATGAGCACCTTGCCGCCGGTGTAGCCGGCCTTCGCGAAGAGCTCCTTGGCCTTGACCGGGTCGCCGACCGGCGGGGCCGGGTACAGGTTCAGCTCGTCCTGGCCGAACGGCGGGAGCATGCCGTCGGCGAAGTCACCTGCGGTCGGGCCACCACGCGCCGTGCGGTAGGTCTCCTTGTTCACGGCGTACTGCATGGCCTGCCGCACCTCGAGCTTGTCGAACGGCGCGACCGTCGTGTTCATGCTCAGGTACCGGGTGCAGCCGGTGGCCACGTCGTTCGTCTGCGCGAGCAGCGTGGGGTCGCCCTTGACCCGGGCGATGTCCTGCGGCTCGAGGCTGGTGTCGAACGAGATGTCGGCGTCGCCGGCCTCGATGCGCTGGGTGATGTCAGCCGGCTCGACACCGAGGGTGATCTCGATGCGGTCGACGTAGGCCTTGCGGACCTCGTCGGTCCCCGCGTCCCAGTTGGGGTTGCGGTCGAGGATGATCTCCTTCTCCGGCTTGTAGCTCGCGAGCTTGTAGGGGCCGGTCGCCTGCGGCTTGAGGTTGTACTTGTCGCGGGTGTCCTTGGCCTTCTGGACCGGCGTCGTCGTCGGCAGCGCGACGACGTAGATGAAGTCCGCGTACGGCGAGTGCAGCTTGAAGGAGATCTTCTTGTCGCCCTCGACCGTGATCGCCGGCATGCCCGCCGGGTCCTTGTAGATGCCCTTGTACTTGTCGCCGCCCTCGAGCACCTCGCTCATGAACTGCGGGCCACCCGAGAGGGTGTCGACCTCGAAGGAGCGCTCGACGCCGTACTTGATGTCGGCGGCCTTGATCTCGACGCCGTCCTCGAACTTGATGCCGTCCTTCAGCTCGAACGTGTAGGTCAGGCCGTCCTCGCTGATCGTCGGCATGGCCTTCGCCAGGTCGGGGACCACGTCGTAGCCACCGGAGTCGGCGGCGCCGGCCTTGTAGGTCAGCAGCTGCCGGGACAGGGCGCGCTGGATCGAGAAGCCGGCCGTGTAGTACGTCCGCTGCGGGTCGAGGTAGTCGGTGTCACCGTTGCCGACGACCTTCAGGGTCCCGCCCTTGCTCCCCTCGAGCTTGAACTCCTTGCTCTTCTTGTCGCCCTGCGTGGTGCCGGTGCCTTCGCCGTCATCACCACCACACGCGGTGGCGGCGAGGGCCAGCGTCACGATCGCCGTGGCGATCCGAAGCCCTCTGCGTGAACTGCGCATCCGGTCCTGTCCTTTCGTCGTTCCGAACTGCTCGCCGCCGGCGATTGCCGGTGACGGTCGTGCGTGGTGCGGCCGGGCGGTCAGCGACCGCCGCGGGGGTCGAGGGCATCGCGCAGGCCGTCACCGAAGAGGTTGAAGGCGAGCACGGTGATGAACAGGGCGACACCCGGGATGATCATGAACGTGGGGTCGGCGCGGTACCACGGGATGGCGTCGGAGAGCATGTTTCCCCACGTCGGTGTGGGCGGGTTGACGCCCACACCGAGGAAGGACAGCGCCGCCTCGAAGAGGATGTTCGACGGGATGATCAGCGTGGAGTACACGATGATCGGCGCGACCAGGTTGGGCAGCAGCTCCTTGAAGACGATCCGGGAGTCGCTCGCGCCGACCGACCGCGCGGCCTCGATGAACTCCTTCTCGCGCAACGAGAGGGTCTGCCCCCGGACGATGCGCCCGACGTAGGGCCAGCTGAAGCCGCCGATGATGATCACCAGCAGCACGAGGCGGGGAACGGCGAGGTCGTTCTCCTTGCCGCCACCCGGGATGGGGATCCGCGGGTCCACCGCGACGAGCGCGATGGCGAAGATGAGGAGCGGGAACGCGAGGAGGATGTCCATCACGGACGAGATGATCCGGTCGATCTTCCCGCCGAAGTAGCCGGCCGTGACGCCGAGGACGGCGCCGGTAGCGACCGCCACGCCGGTGGCGAGGAACGCGATCAGCAGCGACACGCGCGCTCCGTGCACGATGCGGCTGAACAGGTCGCGCCCGGTGCCCGGCTCGACGCCGAACCAGAACTCGCTGCTCACCCCGCCGAACCTGCCCTTGGGCAGCCCGCCGGTGTTGGGGTCGATCTGGTCGGAGTAGAAGGTCGAGGGCGGGTGGCCGTTCAGCTTCGTGAGCACACCCGCGAAGATGGCCACGAGGATCAGGAACAGCACGATCACCGCGCCGGCGATCGCGATCTTGTCGCGCTTGAGCCGCATCCAGGCGATCTGGCCGAGCGAGCGTCCCTCGATCGCCCTCGTGGCGCTGACCTGAGCGACGGCCTCGGGCTCCGCGTGCTGGGAGCTCGGGTCGATCCCGCCCGGTGCAGTCATGCGCGACGCCACCTTCGAGTTGGACGATCCGGCCCGTCGACGTCCGGCGCTGCGGACGGGTTGATGCACATCCGGTCGGACCCTACCCACGCCCGAACGACCGGGGAAACAGTCGGCGCGAAGCAGCGCCCCGATCGTGACCGGATGGTTACCGCGCCGGGCCTAGGCGGCCGGGTGCGTGCGATATCGCACGATGGACGCGAACTCGTCGGCGTCGAGGCTCGCGCCGCCGACCAGTCCGCCGTCGACGTCGGCCATCGCCATGAGACCTGCGGCGTTGGCGGCCTTCATGGATCCGCCGTACAGCACCCGGACCTGCCGCGCGACCGCGGCGGAGTAGGTCTTCGAGAGCCGGCCGCGCAGCGCGGCGCAGACCTCCTGCGCGTCCTCGGGAGTCGCGACCTCGCCCGTGCCGATCGCCCACACCGGCTCGTAGGCGATCACGAGGCCCGCCGCCTGCTCGGCGGTTACGCCGGCCAGCGCGCCGTCGAGCTGGGTGAGGCAGTGCGCCACGTGCCCGCCGGACCGGCGGATGTCGAGGCCTTCGCCCACGCAGACGATAGGCGTCATCCCCTGGGCCAGGACGGCGAGCACCTTGGCGTTGACAAGGGCGTCGTCCTCGTGGTGGTACTGCCGGCGCTCGGAGTGACCCACGACGACATAGCTGCAGCCGAGCCTGGCCAGCATGGCCGCGGCGATCTCGCCGGTGAACGCGCCGGCAGGGTGCGCGGAGACGTCCTGGGCGCCGTAGCGCAGCAGCAGCTTGTCCCCGTCGACCAGCGTCTGCACGCTGCGCAGGTCGGTGTAGGGCGGCACCACGACGACTTCGACCGCGTCGAAGTCGGCCGGGTCCAGCGCGAACGCCAGCTTCTGGACCAGCTGGATCGCCTCGAGGTGGTTGAGGTTCATCTTCCAGTTGCCGGCCATCAGCGGCAGGCGGGCAGCAGTGGCCATCCCTAGTCCTTCTCCAGTGCGGCGACGCCGGGCAGGACCTTGCCCTCGAGGTACTCCAGCGACGCGCCGCCGCCGGTGGAGATGTGGCCGAACTTCTCGGCCAGCCCGAGCTGGCGGACCGCAGCGGCCGAGTCGCCGCCGCCGACGACGCTGAACCCGCCGGTTGCCGCGACGGCTTCGGCGACCCCGAGCGTCCCGGCGGCGAACGGAGCCAGCTCGAAGACGCCCATCGGCCCGTTCCAGAAAACCGTCCGCGCGCCGGCGAGCGCCGCGGTGAAGGTCCGCACCGACGCAGGGCCGATGTCGAGCCCCTTCCACCCCGCCGGGATCGCGTCGGCGGACACCACCTGCGTCGGCGCGGTCGCGCTGACCTGCTGCGCGATGACCACGTCCTCCGGCACGAGCAGCTGCACCCCCCGGCGCTCCGCGAGCGCGACCATCTCGCGTACCGCGTCGAGCTGATCGGCCTCGAGGAGCGAGTCGCCGACGCCGTGGCCGCGCGCGGCGAGGAACGTGAAGCACATGCCGCCGCCGATGAGCAGCTTGTCGACGACACCCAGCAGGTTGGTGATGACATTGAGCTTGTCACTCACCTTCGACCCGCCGAGCACGACGACGTACGGCCGCTCCGGGTCGGTCGTGAGTCGGCGCAGGACATCCAGCTCCGCCTGCACGAGGTATCCCGCCGCGTGCTCGAGGCGCGCCGGCACGCCGGCCACGCTCGCGTGGGCGCGATGCAGCGCGCCGAAGCCGTCGCCGACGTAGCAGTCGCCCAGCGCCGCGAGGCGGTCGGCGAAGGCCTCGTCACCGGCCTCCTCGCCTGGCTCGAACCGCACGTTCTCGAGCAGCGCGACCTCGCCGTCGGCGAGCCCGGCGACGGCGGACTGCGCCGACTCCCCTACGACGTCGGTCGCCCGGCGCACCGGCACGCCGAGAAGCTGCTCGAGCCGGTCGGCCACCGGGCCGAGCGAGTACGTGGCGACGACCTGCCCCTTCGGGCGGCCGAGGTGGCTCATCACGACGGCGCGGCCGCCACGCTCGATCACCGACCGCAGGGTCGGCACCGATGCGCGGATGCGCCCGTCGTCGGTGATCGCCGTGCCGTCCAACGGCACGTTCAGGTCGCAGCGGACCAGGACCCGCCGGCCGGCGACCGGCAGGTCGTCAAGGGCGCGCACGACGGGGCGCGGCTAGAGCTGAGAGCCGACGAGCTGGCACAGGCTGGCCAGCCGGTTGCTGTAGCCCCACTCGTTGTCGTACCAGCCGACGACCTTGACGAGGTTGCCCTGCGCCATCGTCAGCGACGCGTCGAAGATGCACGAGTGCGGGTCGCCGACGATGTCGGACGACACGATCGGGTCCTCGGTGTAGGCGAGGTAGCCCTGCAGCGGCCCGCTGGCGGCCGCCTTCTGGTACGCCGCCTTCAGCTCGTCGACGGTCGTCTCGCGCTCGACCACGCACACCAGGTCGGTCACCGACCCGTCCGGCACCGGCACGCGCATCGCGATGCCGTCGAGCTTCCCCTTCAGCTCGGGGATCGCCAGCGAGATGGCCTTCGCGGCCCCGGTCGAGGTCGGGATGATGTTCTGCGCACCCGCTCGCGCGCGGCGCAGGTCCTCGTGCGGGAAGTCGAGCATCACCTGGTCGTTCGTGTAGGCGTGGATCGTCGTCATGAAGCCCTTGACGATCCCGACGTTGTCGAGAAGCACCTTGGCGAGCGGCGCGACGCAGTTGGTCGTGCAGCTCGCGTTGCTGATGACGTGATGACTCGCCGCGTCGTACTTGTCGTCGTTGACGCCCATCACGATGGTGATGTCCTCGCCCTTGGCCGGCGCGGAGATGATGACCTTCTTCGCGCCGCCGCCGTCGATGTGCTTGCGTGCGTCGGCGGCGTTGGTGAACCGGCCGGTCGACTCGATCACGACGTCGACGCCGAGATCGCCCCACGGGAGAGCGGCCGGGTCGCGCTCGGCGGTGATCGTGATGGAGTGCGGCCCGACCTTGATCGCGTCGTCGGTGGTGGTCACGTCGTACCCGAGGCGGCCCAGCACGGTGTCGTACTTGAGCAGGTGGGCCATCGTCTTGATGTCACCGAGATCGTTGGCGGCCACGATCTGCACGTCGTCGCCGGGCAGCGCGTCGACCGCTCGCCAGAAGTTGCGGCCGATGCGACCGAAGCCGTTGACACCTACACGCACAGTCACTGCGAGTCTCCTCGGGATCGGCGGGCCGTCGTCGGCGGCTGAGGCTACTCGGCGTCGTCCCGGCCCGGCGAATCGCCGTCGTCGCCGCTGTCCGGCTGCCCGGTGGAACCGGGCGAGCGCTTCTCCGCCATCGCCAGCAGCCGCCGGATCCGCCCGGCGACCGCGTCCTTGGTGAGCGGTGGGTCGGCCAGCGCGCCGAGCTCCTCGAGGCTCGCCTGGCCGTGCTTCAGCCGCAGCCGTCCCGCCTCGAGCAGATGCTCCGGGGCGTCCTCGCCGAGCACCTCGAGCGCCGCCGCCACCCGTTCCGCGGCGGCGACCGCTGCCCGCGCGGACCGGCGGAGGTTCGCGTCGTCGAAGTTCGCGAGCCGGTTCGCCGTGGCCCGGACCTCACGGCGCATGCGCCGCTCCTCCCAGGCGAGCACGCCGTGATGGGCACCGAGCTTGGTGAGGAGCACGCCGATGGCGTCGCCGTCGCGGACCACCACCCGGTCGACGCCGCGTACCTCGCGGGCCTTCGCCGCCACCCCGATCCGGCGCGCCGCGCCGACCAGAGCGAGCGCGGCCTCGGGGCCGGGGCAGGTGACCTCGAGGCTGCACGACCGGCCGGGCTCGGTCAGCGAGCCGTGGACGAGGAACGCGCCTCGCCACGCGGCGGCGGCGTCGCAGACCCCGCCGCTCACGACCGCGGGCGGCAGGCCCCGCACTGGGCGGCCGTGCAGGTCGATCAGCCCGGTCGACCTCGCGAGCGACTCGCCGTCCTTGACGACGGAGACGACGTACCGATTGCCGCGGCGGATCCCGCTGGGCTGCAGCACCTTGAGGTCGGTGCTGTGGCCGTAGATCTCCGTGATGTCGGTGTGCAGCCGACGCGCCGCGGCCCCGGTGTCGAGCTCGGCCTCGACGACGATCCGGCCGCCGACGAGGTGCAGCGCGTTGGCGAAGCGGAGCAGCGACGACATCTCCGCCTTACGGCAGCACGGCTTCGTCACCCGGACGTGCGCGAGCTCGTCCTTGATCGCGGCGGTCATCGCCACGCCTACTCCCGTTCCGCCGCGTGATCGCGGCCGGTGACCAGCTTGCGATAGACCGACGCGAGCCGCGCCGGGTCGTGCCGCGCCGAGGAGTCGTCAGCGGCGACGCGGGCGAACTCCACCCGCGCGCCGAGCTCGGCGGCCGCGCTAATGAGACCACCTCGGTCAAGCACCGACACGTCCGCGACGACGACGTCGACGCTCAGGTCGGGGGCGTGCGCGATCAGGGCCGCGAGATGAGCCTCCGGCGAGTACCCCGACGTCTCGCCGTCCTGCGCGACGAGGTTCAGCGCGACAACCCGCTGGGCGGGAGTCTTGACGATGGCTTCGCGCATGCCGGGGACCAGCAGGTGCGGGATGACGGACGTGAACAGCGAGCCCGGGCCGAGCACGACCCACTCGGCGGCGAGCACTGCGTCGACCGCCTCGCTGCACGCCGGCGGATCCGCGGGCTCCAGCCGCACGCCCACGACCTCCCCGGGAGTGGTCGCGACAGCGACCTGGCCGCGAACCTCGTCCACCCGGCTCGGGTCAGCCGGGTCCAGCCCCACGACGTCGGCGACGATGCCGAGGTCGGCCGTGGACACCGGCAGCACCCGGCCCGCCGCGCCCAACAGGTGCGCGCAGAGCTCGAGCGCGCGCACCGCCGACCCGGTCGTCTCCACCAGCGCGGTGAGTACGAGGTTGCCCACCGCGTGCCCGGCGAGTGGCCCGGTCCCGCCGAAGCGGTGCTGGAACGCCGTCGTCCACTCGGTCGCTCCGGTCGCGTCGCCGGCGAGTGCCGCGAGCGCCATCCGGAGGTCGCCCGGCGGCAGCGCGCCCAGCTCCGTCCGGAGCCGTCCCGAGGAACCGCCGTCGTCGGCGACAGTGACGACGGCGGTCAGGGCACGCGTCACCTGGCGCAGCGCGCCGAGACTCGCGGCAAGCCCGTGTCCGCCGCCGAGCGCGACCACACGGACGTCGCCGGACGCGCCGCTCACTCGCGCCCCAGGTCGCGGTGGATGACCTTGACGTCGTGGTCGCCCGAGCCGAGCCGCGCAGCGATCTCCTCCGCCATGACGACGCTGCGGTGCTTACCGCCCGTGCAGCCGACAGCGATCGTGAGGTACCGCTTGCCCTCGCGCAGGTAGCCCTGCGCGAGCAGGTCGAGGAGCGCGTCGTACCGGTCGAGGAAGTCCTCCGCGCCGGGTTGGCCGAGGACGAACTCCTTGATGACGTCGTCGCGGCCGGTGAACGGGCGCAGGTCGGCGTGCCAGTGCGGGTTCGGCAGGAAACGGCAGTCGACGACGAGGTCCGCGTCGACCGGCAGCCCGTACTTGAAGCCGAAGGAGACGACCGTGGCCCGCAGGTGCGGGTCGGCCGGGCCGGTGAGCGCGGCGCCGACCTTCTCGCGCAGCTCGTGGACGTTGAGGTCGGACGTGTCGATCACCAGGTCGGCCTCGCCGCGCAGCTCCTGCAGCAGCTCCCGCTCGCGCGAGATGCCGTCGACGAGGCGGCCGTCCTCCTGCAGCGGATGCGGTCGCCGCACGTGCTCGAACCGGCGGACCAGCGCCTCGTCTGAGGCCTCCAGGAAGACGATCCGACGCGCGATGGCCTTCGCGTCGAGCTCGTCGAGACCCGACCGCAGGTCCGGGAAGAAGGCCCGTCCGCGCACGTCGACGACAACTGCGAGCCGGGACACCGCGCCCTGGGACCGGCGGACGAGCTCGGCCATGGTGTGCAGCAGCGCCGGCGGCAGGTTGTCGACGACGAACCACCCCAGGTCCTCGAGGCACTTCGCCGCTTCGCTCCGGCCGGCGCCCGACAGCCCGGTGATGATCGTGAGGTCCACCGGCTCCGGCGCCGTGGTGTCGCTCATCGGTCTCCTCGGGTCGACGCGACGCAGTCTAGAGAGCGTCGACGCCGGCCTGGCCTCGCGCGGGGCGAGACGATCACGACTCGGGTGACGCGGTACCGGGAGCCTCGGCGTCGAGGATCTCGCCGGTCATCGGGTCGACGCTCGGGTTGGGCGTCGCACCGGCTAGCGACGCCACGATCGTCTGCGCGGTCTTGAGGCCGATGCCCGGCACCGTCGCGATCTCCGCGGCCGACGCGGCGCGCAGGTTCTGCACCGACCCGAACCTGGCGATCAGCGCCTTGCGGCGAGCCTCACCGAGTCCCGGGATCCCGTCGAGCGCGCTCGCGGTCATCGCCTTGGCACGCTTCTGCCGGTGGTAGGCGATCGCGAACCGATGCGCCTCGTCGCGGACGCGCTGCAGCAGGTAGAGGCCCTCGCTCGACCGGGGCAGGATGACCGGCTCGGCCCGACCCGGCAGCCACACCTCCTCGAGCCGTTTCGCCAGCCCGCACAGGCCCACGTCCTCGACGCCGAGCGCAGCCATCGCGCGGGCCGCCGCCGCGACCTGCGGCGGGCCGCCGTCGACCACGACGAGATGCGGCGGGTAGGCGAACCTGCGGGGGCGGCCGCGCTCGGTCTCTGGCGCCTCCTCCGCGACAGGCGGCGAGCCGGCGCGGTCCTCGCCGTACCGCGCGAACCTCCGCGTGATGACCTCGTGGATGGACGCGACGTCGTCCTGTCCTTCGACGCCGCGTACGGCGAAGCGGCGGTACTCGGCCTTCCGCGGCAGACCGTCCTCGAATACCACCATCGACGCGACAACGCTCGTGCCCTGCAGGTTGGACACGTCGAAGCACTCGATGCGCAGCGGGGCCTCCGTGAGCCCGAGCGCGGCCTGGATCTCGCCGAGCGCCTGGCTGCGCGCGGTGAGGTCACTGCCGCGCTTGAGCTTGTGCAGGAGGAACGCCTGCTTGGCGTTGGCCTCGACCGTCTCCAGCAGCGCGCGCTTGTCGCCGCGCTCCGGGACCCGGATCGCGACCTTGGTGCCGCGCAGCCGGCAGAGCCACTCCTGCAGCGTGTCCGCGTCGGCCGGCACGGCCGGCACCAGCACCTCGCGCGGGACGTCCTCGGGCTGCACCCCGCCGTACATCTGCTCGAGGAAGCCGGCCACCAGCTCGGGGAGCGCGAGGTCCTCGACCTTGTCGACGACCCACCCCCGTTGTCCGCGCACTCGGCCGTCCCGGACGTGGAAGACCTGGATCGCCGCCTCGAAGTCGTCCTCGGCGAGCGCCACGACGTCGGCGTCGGTGCCGGGCGGCAGGACGACCGCCTGCTTCTCCATCGCGCGCTTGAGCGCGCCGAGGTCGTCACGCAGCCGCGCTGCTCGCTCGTACTCCTGCTCGGCCGCCGCGGCGGTCATCTCCTTCTCGAGACGACGGATGTGCTCGGACGTCCGGCCGGCCAGGAAGGCGCAGAGATCCTCGGCGATCTCGCGATGCTCCTCCGCGGTGACGCGACGGACGCAGGGAGCGGCGCACTTGTCGATGTACGCGAGCAGGCACGGCCGGTCGACCTGGCGGGCCCGGGTGAACACCCCGTTCGAGCAGGTCCGCATGGGGAACACGCGGAGCAGCAGGTCGAGCGTCTCTCGGATCGCCCACGCGTGGGCGTACGGGCCGAAGTAGCGCACGCCCTTCTTCCGGGGGCCGCGCATCACCATCGCGCGGGGGTACTCCTCCCCGAAGGTGATCGCGAGGCTGGGGTAGCTCTTGTCGTCGCGGTACCGCACGTTGAACCGCGGGTCGAACTCCTTGATCCACGAGTACTCGAGCTGGAGTGCCTCCACCTCGGTGGCGACGACGGTCCACTCGACGGAGCGGCCGGCCTCGACCATCGCCCGGGTGCGCTGGTGCAGGTGCCGCGCATCCTGGAAGTACGACGCCAGCCGGCTGCGGAGGCTCTTCGCCTTGCCGACGTAGATGACGCGCCCGTCGCGGTCCCGGAACCGGTAGACGCCGGGGGCATCGGGGACCGTGCCCGCCGCGGGTCGGTACCCGGCCCGCTCCGCCATGGCCCGAGTCTACGAGCGCCGCGCGCGGCGAGCGGCTGCGCGCGACAGCGGCCGGAGACCGAATTGGATTCACCGATGTGACCCGTGTCACTCTGAATCACGCCGTACGCCGACAGCCGAGGGGGTCGTGTGGCACCGCCCACCGTTACCGCCGAAGTCGTCCTCGGCGACGGGCACGCGAGCGGTCGTCAGCACCGCACGTCCCTGCGTCTCTCGTGGTACGTCGCGGACCCGCTTGCCGTGCACGTGCTGCTCACGGCCCAGCCCGACCACCCGGCGCTCCCCCGTGGGCAGTGGACGATGCTCCGGGACTTCCTGCGCTACGGCCTGAGCCACCCGACCGGCGACGGCGACGTGCGCGTGCGGCCAGGCCCGGGCGGGGTCACCGTCGTCGTCGACCTGACGCGGGACGGCCGTTGCACGACAGTGCGGATCGCGGCGTCGATGGTGCGGGACTTCCTCGACGCCACCGAGGACATCGTCCCCGCCGGTGAGGAGCAGAGCGCAGCCGCGCTCGACGAGCTGATCGAGCGACTCACCCGGGCGTGACCCCCGCCGCTGCCGCAATCAGCGGCGGGCGGCGACGGTCTTCTTCCGCGGGGACCGCTTCGGCGTGGAGCGCGCGGTGCGGGCTTCTGCGGTGCGGCCGAGGATCTCGCGGAGGAACGCGCCGGTGTGGCTCGCCTCGACGAGCGCGACCTGCTCCGGCGTCCCCTCGGCGACGACCGTGCCGCCGCCGTTGCCGCCCTCCGGGCCCATGTCGACGACCCAGTCAGCGGTCTTGATGACGTCGAGGTTGTGCTCGATGACGATCACCGTGTTGCCGCCGTCGACCAGCCGGCCGAGCACCCCCAGCAGCTTGCGGATGTCCTCGAAATGGAGACCCGTCGTGGGCTCGTCGAGGATGTAGACCGTCCGGCCCGTCGACCGCTTCTGCAGCTCGGACGAGAGCTTGACCCGCTGCGCCTCGCCGCCGGAGAGCGTCGGCGCCGGCTGGCCGAGCCGGACGTAGCCGAGCCCCACGTCGTCCAGCGTGCGCAGGTGCCGGGCGATGGCCGGCACCGCCTCGAAGAAGTGCAGGGCCTCCTCGATCGGCATGTCGAGGACCTCGCTGATCGTCTTGCCCTTGAAGTGCACCTCGAGCGTCTCGCGGTTGTAGCGGGCGCCGTGGCACACCTCGCACGGGACGTAGACGTCCGGCAGGAAGTTCATCTCGATCTTGAGGGTGCCGTCGCCCTTGCACGACTCGCACCGGCCGCCCTTGACGTTGAACGAGAACCGGCCCGGCAGGTAGCCGCGCACCTTCGCCTCGGTCGTCTCGGCGAACAGCTTGCGCATGTGGTCGAACACACCGGTGTACGTCGCGGGGTTGGACCGCGGCGTACGGCCGATCGGGCTCTGGTCGACCCCGACCACCTTGTCGACGTGCTCGAGCCCGGTGACCTTCGTGTGTCGGCCCGGCACCATGCGCGCGCCGTTGAGCTTGTTGGCCAGCACCGCGTGCAGGATGTCGTTGACCAGCGTGCTCTTGCCGCTGCCGCTCACGCCCGTGACCGCCACGAAGCAGCCGAGCGGGAAGTCCACCGTGACGTCGCGCAGGTTGTGCTCGCGCGCGCCGTGGACGGTCAGCCGTCGCTCGCTGCGGCTCCGCCGGATGTCGGGCACCGGGATGCTCCGGCGACCGGACAGGTAGGCCCCCGTGACCGAGTCCTCGCACGTCAGCAAACCCTCGCGCGGGCCGGAGTAGACGATGCGCCCGCCGTGCTCCCCCGCGCCCGGTCCGATGTCGACGACCCAGTCGGAGTGGCGGATGGTGTCCTCGTCGTGCTCGACGACGATGAGCGTGTTGCCGAGATTGCGCAGCCTCTCGAGGGTGTCGATGAGCCGGCGGTTGTCGCGCTGGTGCAGGCCGATCGACGGCTCGTCGAGGACGTAGAGGACGCCGACCAGCCCGGAGCCGATCTGCGTCGCGAGCCGGATGCGCTGCGCCTCCCCTCCGGCGAGCGTCGCGGCCGCGCGGTCCAGCGAGAGGTAGTCGAGGCCGACGTCGAGCAGGAACCCGAGCCGCGCGTTGACCTCCTTCAGCACCCGCTCGGCGATCATCGCCTCCCGCGCCGACAGCTCCAGGGTGAGCAGGAACTTGGCGCAGTCCGCGATGCACATCTCGGCGACCTGGGCGATGGTCCGCCCGCCGAGGGTCACCGCCAGCGACTCGGGCTTGAGCCGGGCGCCGTTGCACGTCGGGCACGGCACCTCGCGCATGTAGCCCTCGTAGCGGTCGCGCGTGGTGTCGGTCTCGGCCTCGGCGTGCCGCCGCTCGAGGAAGGGGATGACGCCCTCGAATGACGTGTAGTAGGACCGGACGCGGCCGTAGCGGTTGCGGTAGCGCACGTGCACCTGGGTGTCGCCGCACCCGTGCAGGACCGCCTTCTGCGCCTTCGCGGGGAGCTTGCGCCACGGCGTCTTCATCGAGAACCCGTAGGCGTCGGCGAGCGCCTCGAGCAGTCGGCCGAAGTACTCGATGTGGTGTCCGCTCGACCAGGGGCCGATGGCGCCGTCGGCCAGCGACGCGTCCGGGTCGAGGATGACGAGCTCGGGGTCGACTTCCTTGCGGGTGCCGAGGCCGACGCACGCGGGGCACGCGCCGTACGGCGAGTTGAACGAGAACGAGCGAGGCTCGAGCTCGCCGAACGACAGGTCGCAGAACAGGCAGGCGAGATGCTCGCTGAACGTGCGCTCGCGCTCCGGCGAGTCCTCGGGCGCGTCGACGAACTCGATCGTGACGTAGCCCTCGCCGAGCCCGAGCGCCGTCTCGACCGAGTCGGTCAGCCGGCGCTTCGCGGACTCCTTCACGGACAGCCGGTCGATGACCGCGTCGATGGTGTGCTTCTCGTACTTCTTCAGCTTCGGCGGCTCCGACAGCGAGATGACGGCGCCGTCCACGCGGGCGCGGCTGTAGCCCTTGGTGAGCAGGTCGGAGAACAGCTCGGCGTACTCGCCCTTGCGGCTGCGGACGACCGGCGCGAGGACCTGGAACCGCGTCCCCTCTGGCAGGTCGAGGAGCCGGTCGACGATCTGCTGCGGGCTCTGCCGGGCGACCGGGCGGCCGCAGCTCGGGCAGTGCGGGCGGCCGGCGCGGGCGAAGAGGAGGCGGAGGTAGTCGTAGACCTCGGTGATCGTCCCGACGGTCGACCGCGGGTTGCGGCTGGTCGACTTCTGGTCGATCGAGACGGCGGGTGAGAGCCCCTCGATGAAGTCGACGTCGGGCTTGTCCATCTGGCCGAGGAACTGGCGGGCGTACGCCGAGAGGCTCTCGACGTACCGCCGCTGCCCCTCGGCGAAGATCGTGTCGAAGGCGAGCGACGACTTGCCTGAGCCGGACAGGCCGGTGAACACGACGAGCGCGTCGCGCGGCAGGTCGAGGGAGACGTTGCGCAGGTTGTGCTCGCGCGCGCCGCGGACGACGAGACGGTCTGCCATGTCGGTGCCAGGGGTCCTTCACCGGAGGGGGATGCCGGGCGATTCCGACCGGCAGTCGAGGATAACCGCGCGCTCCGACAGTTCTTCCCGGCGACCGCGGAGATAGAGTTCCGTCTGGCGCGCGGCCCGCCGGGCGCCCCCACCGTCCCGTCACGGAAAGGGCCGACCCCACCCATGGGCCTCGCGCCGACCACCCGAACCCGCCTGATCGCGACCGCTGTGCTCCTCCCGCTGGCGGCTGCGTCGACCTTCCTCCTCGCCGGCGCCGCCTCGGCCCAGGCGACCGCGGACGTCGCGGCCACCGGCACCGTCTTCGACCCGGCCACGGTCGAGGTCGCGGTCGGCGGGACGGTGACCTGGACCAACAAGGACGGGTTCCACACGGTCACCGGCGGCGAGGGTCCCGAGGACCCCGCCTCCCCCATCGGCAACAACCCGCTCACCTCGCCCGGGGCGACGGTCAAGATCACGTTCGACAAGCCCGGCACCTACCCGTACTTCTGCGAGCCGCATCTGTCGGTCGGCATGAAGGGCGAGGTCGTGGTGAAGGCCGCCGGCGGCGCGGCCGCGGCGCCGAGCGCCGGCGCCACCGCGTCGCCGAAGGCCGGCGCGACCGCGAGCGGCGCGCCACGACCTGACGCCGCGCCGTCGGACGCGGACCCGGCGAAGGTCGACCCAGGGGCCCTCCAGGCCAGCGAGAGCTCCGGCCCGGGCGGGGAGAACGAGCCCGAGGCCGGCGTGGTGCCCGGCTCGAGCGCGGAGGACAACCCGACGCTGCACGAGATCGAAGCCCAGCGGGCGGCGAACGAGGGCAAGCTCGGTGGGTTCGACGCGCTGCTCGCTGCGGGCACGCTGGCCACGATCGCCATCTGCGTGGCGATCTTCGCGTCGACCCGTCCGCGCCGCTCTTCGCAGTGACCCGGCCGGACGGCTACACCGGGGACGTCACCCCCGGTGGGCCGCCCGACGTACACGAGCTGCCCGGCCTGCGCATCACCAAGCTGTCCGTAGGCGACTTCGACAACAACGTGTACCTGCTGCGCTGCGCGCGCACCGGCGACACGGTCCTGGTGGACGCGGCGACGGACGCCGAGCGGATCCTGTCCTTCGTCGGCGACGGTCGGCTGACCACCGTCGTGCAGACACACGGCCACTGGGACCACGTTCGCGCGATCAACGACGTGGTCGCCGCGACCGGCGCACGACTCGTGTGCCACCGGTACGAGCTGCCGCTCATGCCGGAGGGCTCCGCACCAGACCCGGTCGACGACGGGGCCCGGATACCCGTCGGCGCGAACTCCGTGCGCGGGATCCACCTGTGCGGGCACACGCCGGGCGGTCTCGCGCTGCTCTACGACGCCGACGGCGCGCTCGCCGACTCGCCGCACCTGATCAGCGGCGACTCGCTCTTCCCCGGCGGGCCGGGGAACACGGAGAAGGACCCGGCGCGGTTCGCGCGGCTGATGGACGACTTGGAGGCGAAGGTGTTCGGCCCGCTGCCCGACGCGACGTGGATCTATCCCGGCCACGGCAAGGACACGACGCTCGGTGCCGAGCGCCCGTCGATCCCGGAGTGGCGTACCCGCGGCTGGTAGGCGTCGGGGTGTGGGTAGTCGCGGCCGCTCAGCACGCGGCTGGGATAGTTACCGCCGGGGGTGAGCCTTGGACACGGTGGTGCTGGTCCTGACCGATGTTCAGGGCTCAACGCGGCTGTGGCAGGACGAGTCGGCTGAGATGGAGCGGGCGATGGCCCGTCACCACGAGATCGTGCATGGTGCGGTGGCGGCGCACGGCGGGTGGCGTCCGGTGGATCAGGGTGAGGGCGACGCGGTGTTCGCGGCGTTCGCCTCAGCAAGCGCGGCGGTGGCCGCGGTGCTCGACGTCCAGCGAGCGTTGGCGGCCGAGCCGTGGCCGACGAGTGTGCCGCTGCGGGTGCGGATCGGCGTCCACCTGGGCGAGGTGCAGGAGCGCGGCGGCAACCTGTACGGCGATCCGGTGAACCGTTGCGCCCGGCTGCGCGGACTCGGCGCGGGCGGTCAGACGCTGCTGTCGTCAGCGGTGTTCGAGCTGGTGCGAGACAAGCTGCCGGCCGGGACGTCAGTGACTGACCTGGGCGAGCACCGAATGAAAGACCTGGTCCGACCGGAGCATGTGTGGCAGCTCGACCTGGAAGGCCTGCCGCGAGAGTTTCCCCCGTTGTCGTCACTGGACCGGGTGCTGCACAACCTGCCGGTGCAGCGGTCTGCGCTGATCGGCCGCGACGAGGACCTGGCCCGGGTGCTGGACGCGCTCTCGTCGCACCGGCTGGTGACGCTGACCGGGTTCGGCGGGATGGGGAAGACCCGCCTGGCACTGCAAGCCGGAGCGGAGCTGGCGGACGGTGACGA
>DATLNF010000046.1:0-7964 GCA_035536955.1 Mycobacteriales bacterium
ACGCCCTGCAGCAGCTCGCCGTCGGTGACCCCGGTGGCCACGAAGAACACGTTGTTGCCGCGCACCAAGTCGTTGCAGCCGAGGACGCGGTCGAGGTCATGCCCCTGCCCGATCGCGCGCTCCCGCTCCTCGTCGTTGCGCGGCCACAGCCGGCCCTGGATCGTCCCGCCGAGGCACTTGATGGCGCACGCCGCGATGATGCCCTCCGGCGTGCCGCCGATCCCGATCATCAGGTCGACTCCGGTGCCGTCCTTCGCCGCCATGATCGCGCCGGCGATGTCCCCGTCGGAGATCAGCTTGATGCGGGCGCCCGCGTCACGGACCTGACTGACGATCTCGTCATGGCGCGGCCGGTCGAGGATGCACACCGTCACGTCCTCGGGATCGGCGCCCTTGGCCTTCGCGACCGCCTGGATGTTCGCCTCGATCGGCGCCGTGATGTCGACGACGTCGGCGGCCTCGGGACCAGTGGCGAGCTTCTCCATGTACACGCAGGCACCGGGGTCGAACATCGTGCCGCGCTCGGAGACGGCGAGTACGGCGATCGCGTTGGGCATCCCCTTCGCGGTGAGCGTCGTCCCGTCGATCGGGTCCACCGCGACGTCGGCCTCAGCGCCGGTGCCGTCGCCGACCTCCTCGCCGTTGAAGAGCATCGGCGCTTCGTCCTTCTCGCCCTCGCCGATGACGACGACGCCGCGCATAGAGACCGAGGAGATCATCGTGCGCATCGCGTCGACGGCCGCGCCGTCGGCCCCGTTCTTGTCGCCGCGGCCCACCCAGCGCCCGGCCGCCATCGCCGCCGCCTCCGTCACCCGCACCAGCTCGAGAGCGAGGTTGCGGTCGGGCGCGTGAGCCGGGTCTGTGGTCGCGGGCACGGGGTCCTCCATCTCACAGCACGGCGGGCGGACGGGCCGAGTCTAGGTGAGCCCGGTGTCGGCCGGCCGCCGCCGGCGCAGTGCCCGCGGGGCCCAGTGCGTGACGAGCCCGACGGCCAGCGACCAGGCGAGATTCGCCGTGACAACGCCCACGACCCCCATGGTGACCGCGGTCGCCAGAGCGGGTCCGCGCAGTGCCGCCGCGAGGCCGGCATGCATCACACCGGTGAAGGCGAGCAGCCCGGCCAGCACGGCGAGCGGGATCAGGCCGAGCAGCGAGACCACCGCCGGGCCCGCGACGAGGCCGGCGAGCAGCAGCGGGACGCCGACGACGAGGTTCATCCGCCACGTGGTCGCGCCGGCGCGGACGTGCGCGGTCAGCCCGCTGGAGCCGTGGCACAGGGGCATGCCACCGAACGCGCCAACCGCGATGTTCGCGACGCCGCACGACAGCGCGACCCGCGGCTCGGTCACCCGGCTCGCACGGGCGCCGAAGAACTCGTGCTGCAGGCGGCTGACGCCAACCACGGCGTTGCCGAATGTCAGCGGGAGCTGCGGTACGACGAGGAGCACGAACGCGCTCGCCAGCGCGTCGAGGTCCATGCGCGCGAGGGCCAGGTCCGGCGTCCAGAGTCCGAGTTGCAGCGACAGCTCGGGATCCCGGCTCAGCGACCAGGCGACGCCGGCAGACACCACCGCGAGTGCCATCGGCAGCCGCCGCACGGCGCCGACGACGAGGAGGGCGGCGATCGAAGCGCCCACCGCGATCGTCACGGCCGACGGGCTCGGCCCCATCAGCCGCCCGGCCGTTCGGATCAGGATCAGGCCCACTCCGAGCTGCAGGCCGCGGACGACCGGCGTGGCGAACAGCGTCGCCAGCCGAGCCGCGAGCCCGGTCGCCGACAGTCCGACGAGGACGACGCCGAGGAGCACTCCCGCCGCCGCCAGCTGCTCCGGTGCGAGCCCGCGGGCGATCGTGATGGCCGCGGCCGCCTTGATCGGCTGGACGGGCATCGGCACCCGGAAGACGGCGCCGGCGGCGACGTACAGCGCGCCGACGCCGACGAGGACCACCGCGGGGTCGAAGCCGACGGACAGGACGAGGGCCGCCACCAGCGGGACCAGCACGCCGATGTCCGCCACCGAGCCGGCGAGGTCGTCGCGCAGCCTGGGTGCGTCCGCCGTACCTCGCATGCGCCGACGCTACCGCTCGCGTCGCACGCGCCTACCCGCGACCCAGGGCATGACAAAGGCCGGCGCCGAAGCGCCGGCCCTTGTCGAGGTTGCGGTGGCTATACGCGGTTGCGGCCGGTCGCCAGGTTGACGATGACGAGCACGAGCGCGACGACCAGAAGTAGGTTGATGAGCCCGCCGCCGATCCCGCCGATGAGGCCGAGGAGCCAGAGCACGAGCACAATCGCGACGATGGTCCAGAGCACGGGGATCGCCTCCAACGTAGTGACGAGCCCCGGGTTCGGGGCAGGTATGACGAAGGTCTTCCCGGGCGAAGGTCCGGTCACACCACGTGACGACGAGGAACTCATGGTGAGGCAGTCCGACCGGGCCGCGGCGACGCGGGACGCCCTGCTGTCGGCTGCCCGCGAGGTGTTCACGACCCAGGGGTTCAGCGAGGCCAACATCGCCGATGTCGTGGCGAAGGCCGGCGCCAGTGTGGGCAGCCTTTATCACCACTTCGGGGGCAAAGCGGACCTATACCTCGCTCTCTTCGAGGACTACCAGGCGCGGCAGGAGGCCCGGGCGGCGGGCGCCGTGACGGCCGCGCGCGCGGCCGGGGTGACGGCGCCGACCGACTTGTTCATCGCCGGGTCGCGGGCATACCTCGAAGGGTGCTGGGACGACCGGGAGCTCGCGCGGCTGTTCCTCACGGGCGGCGGCCCGCCCGGGTTCGAGCTGGTGGCCAGGCGGCGCTACCGCGACTGGACCCGGCTCAACGAGCTGCTGCTCGCACCGGACAGCCCTGATGGCGCGCCCTCCGCGGAGGTGCTCGTCATGGTGCTCACCACGGTCGTCTCCGAGGCCGGCGCCGAGGTCGCGGTCAGCGAGGGCGCCGACCGCGCGCAGAGCGTCGTCGAGGATGTCCTCACGCTGATCGCGCGCATCGCCGTACCCAACGCCAAGCCGTAGCCGACGCCGGAGACCGCATGCACGAGGACCTGCTCGAGCGCCGCAGCGACTACCCGATCCTCGCCACGAAGACCTACCTCATCAACAACTCCCTCGGCGCCATGCACGCCGGCACCCGTCAGCGCCTCACCGAGTACGCCGACCTCTGGGCAACCGAGGGAGTCGTCGCGTGGTCTACGTGGCTGCCGGAGATGGTGCGGGTGGCGGACCTCGTGGGGTCGGTGATCGGCGCGCCCCCGGGGACGACTGTCATGGGGCAGAACGTCGCGTCGCTGCTCGGCGCTCTGGTGTCCGCGCTCGACTTCCCGGAGCAGCGCAACCGCGTCGTCTACACCGACCTCGACTGGCCCGGCTCGCACTACCTCTGGACCGAGCACGCCCGGTTCGGCATCGAACCCGTCGTCGTTAGCAGCGACGACGGGCTCACCGTCGACAGCGGCAAGGTCGTCGACGCGATCGACCACCGCACAGCGGTCGTGTCGATCAGCCACGTCATGTTCAAGTCGGCGTACGTCGTAGACCTCGAGCCGATCGTGGCGCGGGCGCACGAGGTGGGCGCGCTGGTCGTCCTCGACGCCTACCAGGGCGCCGGCGCGGTGCCGCTGGACGTCGTCGCGCTCGACGTGGACGCCTGCGTCGGCGGCTCGGTGAAGTACCTCTGCGGAGGTCCGGCGAACGGGTGGATGTACGTCCGGCCGGACCTCGCCGCGACGCTGCGCCCCGCGCAGGTCGGCTGGTTCGGCCACGCGCGGCCCTTCGGCTTCGAGTTCGACGCGCTGGACCCGGCACCGGGCGTGATGCGGTTCGCCGGCGGCACCCCTGGCGTGCCGGCGGCGTACGCGGCCGCGCCCGGCTACCAGGCGATCGTCGACGTCGGCGTCGACCGGATCCGGGAGCGCTCCACGTCGATGACGCAGCCGATGCTCGAGGACGCGCTGGGGCGCGGGTTCACGGTTCGCTCGCCGCACGACCCGAAGGTCCGCGGCGGCCACGTCACGATCGACCCGGGGGACTCCGAGCACGTGCACGACGAGCTCATCAAACGCGGCTTCGTGGTCGATCACCGGCCGGGCGCGGGTATCCGCGTCGCGCCGCACTTCTACAACACGGCCGAGGAGTGCGCCGCCATCCTCGACGAGGTGTCCGCGATCCGCGCCGGTCGTTGAGTGTCAGCTCTCTGCGGCGTCCGGGCGGGCGGCGTCGAGGCGGGCGCGTGCGCCGTCGAGCAGCGCCTGGCAGGTCTGCGCGAGCGCCTCGCCGCGCTCCCACAGGCGCAGCGACTCCTCGAGCGGCACGCCACCGGACTCGAGCCGGCGGACGACGTCTTCGAGCTCGCCCCGGGCCTGCTCGTAGGACAGCTCGTCGGACGACTCGTCGGACATGCGCGGATCGCCTCCCGGCGCGTTGGCACAATCGCGGCATGAGCCTACGGCGTGCGACCCCGGCCGATGCGGCCGAGCTCTCCAGGCTCCGAGCGCTGATGTACGACGCGTGGAGCGGCAGCAGCGCCGGCGTCGAGTGGCGGGACAGCGCGACCGAGATGTTCCGGCGCCGGCTGGCCGAGGAGCCCGACGACTTCGTCGCGTTCGTCGTCGAGGAGGCCGGCCATGTCGTCGCGTCGGGAGTCGGCTGGGTCAGCGAGCACCTCCCGAACCCGCACAACCTGAGCGGACGTCGGGGGCACATCGCGTCCATGTCGACCGAGGCGGCCTACCACCGGCGCGGGTACGCGCGGTCGATCATCGACGCCCTGGTCGACTGGTTCGACCAGCGCGACATCAAGCGCATCGACCTGGTGGCCACGCCGGCGGGTGAGCCGCTCTACCGCAGCGTCGGCTTCGCGGAGCACCCGAACGCCGTCGCGCTGGTGCGTCGCGCCGAGGACCAGCGCTAGGTCGGCAGCGGGGTCTGGTCGAGGGGCTCCACCGCGAGCAGGTCGCGCACCGCGATCGCGACGTCGCCGGGCCGCTCGGCCGGCAGGAAGTGGCCGGCGCCCGGCAGCAGGAGGAAAGGCGCGCCGAGCGCGTCGGCCGTGCGTCGCCCCACGGCCACCGGGAAGAACGGGTCCCGGTCACCCCACGCCACGAAGCCGGGCACATGTGCGTTCTCGATCGCTTCCTGGACCGGCCCGTAGAGGCCAGGCAGGTCGCGCAGGCTGCCCGCGAAGATCGTCCGGATGCTGCGCTGCTGGTCGGCGTCGCCGAGGTACGCGTCGGCGGCCAGTCGAGCGCCCGGTCCAGCGCCGGTGCGCAGCATCATGCGGAGCGCGGGGCCTGACATCAGCACGCGCGCCGCAATCCCACCGACGATCGGCCACCTGACGAGGTTCAGCGGCGGGGGGATAGGAGTGTCGGTGAAGGCGTTGGTCGCGAGCAGCCCGAGCCGGGAGACCCGCTCGGGTGCCAACGCGAGCAGGCGCAGCGCGACGGGGCCGCCGAAGTCGTGGCCGACGACCGCTGCCCGGTCGAGCGCCAGCGCATCGAGCACGTCCAGCAGCGCCTCGGCCTGCCCCTGCGCATGCAGCGTGCGGAGGTCGCTCGGGCGTGCGCTGTCACCGAAGCCGAGCAGGTCAGGTACGACGACCGCGGCGTCGTCGGCGAGCAACGGCACGACGTCCGCCCACGATCGCCGGCTGCCCGGAACCCCGTGGAGGAGCAGGACCGGCGGGCCGGTGCCGGTCCGCTCCACCGCCATCGAGCCGTGCCTGGTCACCACGGAATCGGTCATCGAGACGTCCCCCTAAACTTGAGAATTTCAAGTAAACTCACGGCCATGGCAGGCGTCAAGGACTACGGCCAGTTCTGCGCACTCGCGCGTGCCCTGGACCAGATCGGCGACCGGTGGACCCTGCTGGTCGTGCGGGAGCTCCTGCTGGGGCCGGCGACGTACTCGCAGCTGCAGCGCGCGCTGCCCGGCGTGGCCACCAACCTCCTCGCCGACCGGCTGCGTGACATGGCGGCCGACGGGATCGTCGAGCGCGAGGTGCCCGGCGGTGCCCGCTCGGCCTACCTGCTCACGTCCCGCGGAAGCGACTTGCGGCCGGTGGTGCACGCTCTGGTGCGCTGGGGTGGCCCGCTCATGGGGGCCGGCCCGGCGGGTGACGTCGTCGACGAGCGCTGGCTGGGCCTGGCGCTCGAAGCACTGCTCACGACGTCGGCGTACGACGGGGAGCTCGGGCGGGCGCGGGTGCGCTGCGGTGGCGTCACGGTCGACGTGGTGGCAGCCGGCCGCAGCCGACGCGTCGAGTGGGTGCGGGACGAGAGCCAGGGCGATCCGGGTGCCCCGGACGTCGCGGTGACCGGATCCCTGCCGGACGTGCTCGCCGCGGCGTACCGCGGTCGCCTTCCCGCTGGTCTCCGGGTGAAGGGCAGTCGGCGGCTGGCGCGAACGCTCCTGTCCTCGGCGCCCTAGCCGGGGGTCGCGTCGACGTGACCTCCGTCGCCGTCCGGCGGCTGCGTCGTGGTGACGACGACGCCGAGGCCGCCGGCCGCCAGCCGAACACGCAGGTCCTCGGCGATCGCGACGCCGCCGGCGTCGCGCACGACAGTCCCGTCTGCGCGCTGGACGACGGCATACCCGCGGTCGAGCGTCGCCTGCGGAGACAGCGCGGTCACCTGGGCGCGCAGCGAGGCGACGTCGCGCATCTCGTCCGAGAGGCGCCGCCGTACCGCGGTGCTCGCCCTGGCGCGGGCCTGGTCGAGCTCAACGGTCCGAGCGGTCACCAGCGTCGCCGGCTCGGCCAGGCACGGCCTGGACCGCGTGCTCGCGAGCCGCGTCTGCTCCCGCTCGACCAGCAGGCTGACGCAGCGCCACATCCCGCGGCGCGCCCGGGTCACCCGAGCGAGCTCCTCCCGCACGTCCGGCACGACGAGCTTCCCGGCGTCGGTCGGCGTCGACGCGCGCGCGTCGGCCACGACGTCGAGCAGCGGCGTGTCCTGCTCGTGGCCGATCGCGGACACGACCGGGGTGCGGCAGGAGGCGACCGCTCGGCAGAGGCCCTCGTCGCTGAACGTCAGCAGGTCCTCGACCGACCCGCCGCCCCGGGCCACGACGATGACGTCGACGTCCGGGTCGCGGTCGAGCTCGCCGAGCGCTGCCGCCACCGCAGACGCGGAGCCGGCGCCCTGGACCGCGCACTCGCGTACGGCGAACCGCACCGCCGGCCAGCGCCGGCGGGCGTTCTCCTCGACGTCGCGCCGGGCTGCGGACTCGCGGCCGGTGACGACGCCGACGCATCGCGGCAGGAACGGCAGCGACTTCTTCCGGTCCCGGTCGAAGAGACCCTCGGCGGCGAGCAGCGCCTTGAGCTGCTCGAGCCGCGCGAGCAGCGCGCCCGCGCCGACCGGGCGCAGGTCGTGCACGACGAGGGACAGCCGGCCACGGCCGGCGTACCACTCGGGCTTGGCGAGCACGACGACCTGCTGGCCGTCCGCGACCGGTGGGACTACCGCGTCGAGCAGGTGGCGGGAGATTGTCATCGGCACCGACACGTCCGCGGCCGTGTCCCGCAGCGTCAGGAAGACCGTGCTCTGCCCGGGCCGCCGGGTCAGCTCGGTGATCTGCCCCTCGACCCAGACCCTGCCGAGGCGGGCGACCCACTCGCCGATGTGCCGGGACAGCGTGCGCACCGGCAGCGGCGACTCGGGGGTGTTCGCGGTCGGCACCCCGCCACCCTAGGGCGCGGTCGGCCGCGCGGCGCTACGCGTCGACGAGGGTTGCCTGGGCGGCGCCCGGGGCCTCGGCGGCGAGGGACTTGAGCCGGTTGTCGAACGCCATGACCACCGGCAGCCGGTTGGCGTGCGCCCGCTCGTAGTCGCGGAGCTGGATCAGCTCGGGCGCCTCGAGCCGGCGGATCCGCGCGCGCAGCGAGCCCAGCGTCAGGTGGTCGTAGTCGGCGAGCGGCAGCTCGTCGTGGTTGAGGGTCGCGCCGGGGGCGGCGTCCTC
>DATLNF010000047.1:0-44429 GCA_035536955.1 Mycobacteriales bacterium
CGGCGACCGAGGCCGTGCAGCTGCTTGGCGGGAAGGTCTCCGGCTCGGTGTCGAAGAAGACGACCTTCCTGGTGGCCGGGGACGCGCCGGGATCGAAGTACGACAAGGCGATGCAGCTCGGCGTCCCGGTGCTCGACGAGACCGGCTTGCGGTTACTGCTCTCGGACGGCCCGGACGCGGCGCGCGGCGCGGCGACCGCGGGTCAGGAATGAGACCGCGCTCGTCCGGACCCCGGTGGGGCCCTCGTCCCCGCTCAGAGACTGTCGGCTCACCGACATCCACCGCTCGGCGCCGCTGGGACACTCCTCGCATGACCGCGCGCCACCTCGCCCTTGCGCTCGTCCTCGCCGTGTCCGCGACGACCGCCGCGGCAGCCGCCCGCCCGGCCCCGCTGCGCGTGCGCGACGTCGAAGTCGGCGTCGCGACCCTCAGAGGGGAGGGGCTGCAGGCCGGGACGACCGTCGAGCCGCACGTCGCGGCCGACCCGGCCAACCCGCGGCATGCGGTCGCGGTCTACCAGGTCGCGCGGGGCGACAAGGGTGCCGGCGCGATCGGCATCTCCGTCACGCGCGACGGTGGACGCACGTGGCGCCGGTCGCTGCTCCCCCGGGGAGCGGCGTCGACGGGCGGGAGCTACCCGCGCATCTCCGACCCGGTGGTCGCGTTCGGTCCCGGCGGGGTGGTCCACGTGAACACGCTCGGGGCCGACTTCGCGTCGACGACCTACCGCACCGCCGTGCTGCACCACGTCTCGCTCGACGGCGGGACGACGTGGGAAGGGCCGCACGTCATCGTCGACGACTCCATCGGCGGCCCGGGCGGCACCCCGTTCCTCTGGAATGACAAGAACTGGATGGCCGTCGACACCGGATCGGGCCCGGGTCATCGCCCCGGCCGGGTGTACGTCACGTGGTCGCGCGAGGTCGGGTTCGCGACCTTCTCCGACGACAACGGCAGGACGTGGGCGCCGGTCTCGGTTGTCAACGCTCCGCAGTGTTTCGTGACCAACCCGGTCGTAGTCAGCAACGGCGACCTCGCCGTCTCGTGCTTCGTGTACGGCGGACGTGCCGTGCGTCCGGACCCCGGCAGCATGCTCGCGGAGCCGGTGACGACGCTGTCGATTCAGGTCGCCGTCGCGCGCGGTGCCGGTGCGGTTGCGTCGGGCACCCCCCTCGTCTTCGGTGCGCCGGTCACCGTGGCGTCGTACGCGCAGGCGATTCCGCAGGGCCAGCGGGCCGGAGGGACCATCTCGATGGCCGCCGACCCGCGTCGTCCCGTCCTGCACCTCGCCTGGGAGGACACGCGGTACGACGGCAACCGCAGCGACCTCCTCGTCGCGACGTCAGCGGACGGGGGAGGGACCTGGGCGGCGCCTCGCGAGGTGGTCGTCGGCGACGAGCCCGGAGCCGTGGAGCGATGGGCGCCGATGGTCGCCGTCGGAGCTGACGGGACGCTGCACCTCACCTTCCGTAGTCGGGACGCCGAGGACCTCGGCGAGATCGACACGTACTACGTCACCAGCGTGGGCAGCCGCTTCGGCGGGGCGATCCGCGTCAACACTGTGCGCACGGACCTCGCCTACGCCGCGCTCAGCGGGACGAATCCGTTCCTCGGTGACTACAACGGGATCGCAACGTCCGGCCGGCTGACGTACATCGTCCGGTGCGAGGCGTACTCGCCGCGCGCGCGCTTCGACGGGCAACACCAGACCACCTGGGTGGCGGTCGTCGAACGGCGGTGAACTCAGCGGGGCCGTGCGCCGCCCGTCCGTAGACTGCGCCGTATGGCCCTCACCCGCGACGAGGTCGCGCACCTCGCCCGGCTGTCCCGGCTCGCGCTCAGCGACGACGAGCTCGACCACTTCGCGACCCAGCTCGACGTGATCCTCGGCGCGGTCGCCCGGGTCTCCGAGGTGGCCGCCGACGACATCCGGCCCACCAGCCACTCGGTACCGCTCACCAATGTCTTCCGGCCGGACGAGGTGCGCCCCTCGCTCGACCCCGCCGCCTCATTGGCCGGCGCGCCCGCGGCGGAGGGCGGCCGGTTCCGCGTGCCGCGCATCCTGGGGGAGGAGGCGTGACCGACCTCACGCGGCTCACCGCCGTCGAGGTGGCGCGCGTCGTACGCGACGGTGAGGCGTCGGCCGTCGACGTCGCGCAGGCGCACCTCGACCGGATCGCGGCAGTCGACGACCGCGTGCACGCGTTCCTGCACGTCGACACCGAGGGCGCCCTCGCCGCCGCGCGGGCGGTCGACGAGCAGCGGGCCGCCGGGGAGCCGCTCGGCCCGCTCGCCGGCGTACCCCTCGCGCTGAAGGACGTGTTCACGACCCGCGGGGTGCCGACCACCTGCGGGTCGAAGATCCTCGAGGGGTGGCGACCGCCATACGACGCGACCGTGACGCGACGGCTCAAGGACGCGGGGATCGTGATCCTCGGCAAGACGAACATGGACGAGTTCGCGATGGGGTCGTCGACGGAGAACTCCGCGTACGGGCCCACGCGCAACCCGTGGGACCTCGACCGGATCCCCGGCGGCTCCGGCGGCGGCAGCAGCGCGAGTCTCGCCGCCTTCATGGCCCCCCTCGCGATCGGCACGGACACCGGCGGCTCGATCCGCCAGCCCGCAGCGGTGACGGGCACGGTCGGCGCGAAGCCGACGTACGGCGGCGTGTCCCGGTACGGCCTCGTCGCGCTGGCGTCGTCGCTCGACCAGGGCGGGCCCTGCGCCCGCACCGTCCTGGACGCGGCGCTGCTGCACGAGGTCATCGCCGGGCACGACCCGCTCGACTCCACGTCGATCGACACGCCGGTACCGGCCGTCGCCGACGCGGCGCGCCGCGCCGACGTCGCGGGGATGCGGGTCGGCGTCGTCCGCGAGTTCGCCGGGGACGGCTACCAGAGCGGCGTTCAGCAGCGATTCACCGAGGCGGTTGACCTGCTCGCCTCCCTCGGCGCGGACGTCGTCGAGGTGTCGTGCCCGCACTTCGACTACGCCCTCGCGGCGTACTACTTGATCCTGCCGAGCGAGTGCTCGTCGAATCTCGCCCGATTCGACGCGATGCGGTTCGGCCTGCGCGTCGGGGACGACGGGACCCGCAGCGCGGAGGAGGTCATGTCGCTCACCCGGGACGACGGGTTCGGCGACGAGGTGAAGCGCCGCATCATCCTCGGCACCTACGCGCTGTCGTCCGGCTACTACGACGCCTACTACGGGCAGGCGCAGAAGGTCCGCACGCTCATCACCGACGACTTCACCGCGGCGTTCGAGCGCTGCGACGTCCTGGTCTCGCCGACCACGCCGACGACGGCGTTCCGGATCGGCGAGCGCGTCGACGACCCGCTGGCGATGTACCTCGCGGACCTGTGCACGATCCCGTCCAACCTGTCGGGCGGCGCGGCCATGAGCGTGCCGTGCGGGCTGGCGCCGGAGGACGGCCTGCCGGTCGGTCTGCAGGTCATGGCCCCGGCCCTGGCGGATGACCGCATGTACCGCGTCGCGGCGGCGTTCGAGGCGGCGTTCGCCGAGCGTTCCGGAGCGATCCTGGAGGGGGTGCCGGCACTGTGACCGTGACGGTCGAGGACGCGCTCACCCGGTGGCAGCCGGTGGTCGGCATGGAGACCCACGTCGAGCTGGGCACCCGGTCGAAGATGTTCTGCGGGTGCGCCACGGAGTTCGGCGCGGAGCCCAACCAGCAAACCTGTCCGGTGTGCCTCGGCCTCCCCGGCTCGCTGCCCGTCGCCAACGAGGCGGCGATCCGCTACACCATCCTGATCGGGCTCGCGCTCAACTGCTCGATCGCGTCGTGGTGCCGGTTCGCCCGGAAGAACTACTTCTACCCTGACATGCCGAAGAACTACCAGATCAGCCAGTACGACGAGCCGCTGTGCGTCGACGGCTGGCTGGACGTGCAGCTCGGCGGCGAGGTGCATCGGATCGGCATCGAGCGCGTGCACCTCGAGGAGGACACCGGCAAGAGCCTGCACGTCGGGGGGGCGACCGGTCGCATCCACGGCGCCGACTTCTCCCTCGTCGACTACAACCGCGCCGGCATCCCGCTGGTGGAGATCGTGACCAGGCCGGACATCACGTCCGCAGCGCTCGCCCGCGCCTACGTCACCGAGCTGCGCGACCTCGTCCGCGCGGTCGGCGCCAGCGACGTGAAGATGGAGGAGGGGTCGCTGCGCTGCGACGTCAACGTGTCACTGCGCCCCATCGACGCGTCCGCGCTGGGCACCCGCGCGGAGGTCAAGAACGTCAACTCGCTGCGCTCGGTCGAGCGTGCGGTCCGGCACGAGATAGGCCGGCAGGCGACCCGCCTCGAGGCCGGCGAGCGGATCGTCCAGGAGACCAGGCACTTCCACGAGGACACCGGCACGACGACGTCCGGGCGGAGCAAGGAGGAGGCGCAGGACTACCGGTACTTCCCTGAGCCGGACCTCGTGCCGATCGCGCCGGACCCCGCCTGGGTCGAGGAGCTGCGCGCTTCGCTGCCGGAGCTGCCCGCCGCGCGCCGGCAGCGGCTCACCGCGGAGCTCGGCCTCTCCGATGCCGACCAGCTCGCGATGAACAACGCGGGCGTCCTGGACCTCGTGCTGGCGGCGGTCGAGGCGGGGGCCCCCGCAGCGGACGCGCGGAACTGGTGGCTCGGCGACCTCCTCGCGCGGTCCAACGCCGCCGACGTCGACCCGGCCGAGCTCGGCATCACGCCGGCGCAGGTCGCCCGCGTCTGCGCGCTGGTCGCGGACGGCACGTTGACCGCGACGATGGCGAAGGACGTCTTCGCGGGCATCCTGGAGACCGGCGACGACCCAGACACCGTCGTCGCGACGAAGGGCCTGCGACAGGTCAGTGACGTCGGCGCACTCGGCACCGCGGTGGACGACGCGATCGCCGCCCTCCCCGACGTCGCGCAGAAGATCCGCGACGGGAAGGTCGCCGCGGTCGGCGCGCTCGTCGGGGCGGTCATGAAGTCGACGCGCGGTCAGGCCAACGCCGGCGTGGTCAAGGAACTCGTGCTGCAGCGGCTCGGCGTCGCGCCGGAGTGAGGCCGATGCGCCGCGCCGGCTCGCTGGTCGCGGCCGCGATCACGGTCGCCGCGGTGGTGTCAGGAGCGCTGCCGCTCGGCGTTCCGCGTGCGCTCGCCCACGGCACCGACCCCAACGTCGTCAGCGTCCTCGACGAGGTCGTCCCGGTGCCCCCGCCGCCCGTGCGGGTGACCGTTCTCATGGGGGTGGCCGCGGAGCTCGTCGTCACGAACCCGACCTCGACTCCGATCGAGGCGCTCGACGACGCCGGTCGAGCCTTCCTGCGGATCTCCGCGGCCGGGGTCGAGGCCGACGTGTCGTCGCCGGCGTTCGTCGAGTCCAGCGCCCCGGCCGGTCGGGCAGGGGCCGTCCCGGCGACTGCCCCGCCGAGGTTCGTGCTCCTCTCCAGCGCGCCGACGTGGAGCTGGTTCGACCACCGCCTCCACCCGCCGGGCCTCCAGGTGCCGCGCGCCGCCGCGCAGGCGCGCGGCCCCTCCCGCCTGGCCGAGTGGGTCGTCCCGCTGCGGTACGGCACGACCGCGCTGACCTTGCGTGGTCATGTCGAGTACCGCCGTCAGCTCGGCCGCATCATGACCGCCCTGGAGCCGACGGACCTGCCTGCCGCGATCCAGGTCGGGACGATCGACGGACGGCTGCCGGGCCTGTTCGTGCGCAACTCGAGCACCGAGGTGCTGCAGGTCCTCGACGGCGACGGTGCGACCTACGCCGAGATCGGCCCGAGTGGCGTCCACGTCGACCCGGCCAGCCCGATCCACCTCGCGGACCGGCGCGCGCGGGGCGACGTCGTGACACCGGCGCCGCGGGGGACCGCGCGCGTCCGAGTGTCGATCGCCCCCTCGTACACCTGGCTCGACCCGCGCCTGCGGAACGCCGGCCCGGTGCCGCGCGAGGCAGAGCTGCGCACCTCGGCGACGACGCTGCTCACCTGGCGCGTCGCGTACCGGCTCGCCGGTCGTGAGGGAGAGCTGCGCGGCACGACGAGCTTCGTGCCGTTCGCCCTCGAGTCTGACCGGGTCGACGACGGCCGGCGTCGGAAGGTCGCGGCTGCGCTCACCGGGACCGCCGTGCTCGCCTTCCTCACGACCGCGGTGGTGCGACGTAGAGTGCGATCTGCGGGCCGCGACGACGGCGCACGGCGCGCGTCTTACTCCAAGAGGCCTGCTCCCTGACCTGGAGGCGTGCCCCGATGCGCAGACCCCCGATGCGCGCTCCATCGAGCCGTGCCGCCCTGCTCTCGGCGCTCGCGATCGTCGCGGGCTCGGTCGCGGCGGGGCCGGCGGGCCCGCCTGCAGCCGCGCAGGCCGCGGATCCCGCGCGCGTCGGCGCCTTCGCCGAGCCCTTCGAGGAGGCCGGCGCCAAGTGCGTCGAGGACGCCGACAACCGGGACATCTGCAAGCCGGCGGCGGCGACGAACGTCGTCCTCGCCGACGGCCGACTGCTCTACTGGGACGCGCTCGAAGGAATGGAGGACGTCGAGCTCAGCACCGCCGCGGAGTACGGCGCGCGCGCCCAGAACGACCAGACCCGGCTGCTCAGCCTGCGCGGCGCGAGGCCGACCTGGGCGGCGCCGACCCCTGCCGACGGCGGCGCGAACCCCGGCGGCGCACCGGAGGAGCCCGCTGTCCCGGGCGGGCCGGGCGTCGTGGACGACGAGCCGCGCAACGACGGCGACCTGTTCTGCGCCGACCAGATCCAGCTCTCGGACGGGCGCATCCTCGCGGCCGGTGGCACGCAGTACTACGCGGAGCCGGGGCTGCCGGGCACCCAGTACGGCGTCGCCGAGCTGGCCGGCCTGGTCAACGCGCGCATCTTCGACCCGGCGACGGAGCGCTGGACCCAGACCGGCTCGATGGAGCACGGCCGGTGGTACCCCACGCTCACCACGATGAGCGACGGCACGGTGCTCGCGGTGTCCGGCGTCGCGAAGCTGATCAAGCCGTTCTACCCGACCCGGCCGGCCGAGTCCGGCAGCAACGTCAAGCAGACGGAGACCTTCAACCCCAAGACGGCGACGTGGACGGTCAACCCCGCCACGGCCAACCGGTCACTGCCGCTCATGCCGCGAGTGCATCTGCTGCCCAACGGCCACCTCTACTACGACGCCGCGGGCCAGACCTTCAACCCCAGCGGGCAGTCCTACGACGAGGCGCTCTGGAACGTCGCCGCGTCCTACGACCCGGTCACGAAGTCGTGGACGGACCTCGGCATCCCCGGTCTCGGCACGACCTCGCCCGGGTTCCGCGGGTCGACGTTCTCGATCGCGCTGCCGCTGAAGCCGCCGTACACGAAGGCCGCCTTCCTCTCCGCGGGCGGGGTGTCCGGCGTCTCGCCCGGCACGGCGACCGCGATCGCGACGGCCACGATCAACACGGTCGACGTCTCGGGCGCGACACCCGTGCTCGACTCACGGCAGGCTGGATCGCTCAACCACCCGCGGTGGTACTCGACCGGCGTGGCGCTGCCCACGGGCGAGGTCCTGGCCGTCAACGGCTCGAGCCTCGACGAGGTCGTCGCCCCGGGAAGCGGCGTCCCCGTGCGGATCCCGGAGCTGTACGACCCGGTGACGGACACGTGGACCGAGATGGCGGAGCAGACCCGCTCGCGGACCTACCACAACACCGCCGTGCTGCTGCCCGACGCCCGGGTGCTCGTGGGTGGGCACGCACCGATCAACACCGGTTACGCGTACGCCGAGCCCACCGGTGAGCAGCTCGGCCTCTCGCCGGCGGTGCGCGACCCCTCCTTCGAGATCTTCAGCCCGCCCTACCTGTTCAAGGGACCGCGCCCGGTGATCACGAGCACCGCGCACTCCCTCGGTTACGGCACGCGCCTTCGCGTCTCCGTCACGGACGCGGCGAGCATCGAGTCGGTCGTGCTCGTCCGCAACCCCGCGCTCACGCACCTCGTCGACGGCGACCAGCGGATCGTGTCGCTGCCGATCGTGGCGCGTGACGCCAGGTCGGTCACCGTCGCGACGCCGCCGACGTCAGCGGTCGCGCCGGCCGGGCCGTACCTGCTCTTCGCCAACCGGGTCAGCGGTCGCGGTCTGGTCCCGTCGGTGTCGCGGCAGGTCTTCGTCGGTGCACCGGTGCCTGCCTCGCTGCGGAAGGTCATCGCCGACAACACCCGCGAGGCGGTCGCCGCCGAGCTCGCGGCGCGTCGGCGCGCCGGGTCGAGCGGCGGCGGGGCGGCCCCTGCCTCGCCGGCGCCGCGCCCCGTGCCCGCGCCGGTCCCGGTGCCCGATCCGGTCGTCGCGCCGCGTCCCCGGAAGCCGTTGGCCGGCACCGGCGCCACCGGCTACGTCGCGGTCGCCTGCTCGCTGCTCGCTCTCGCGGGGGTCGTCGACGCCGTTCGGCGCCGGGTCACGCCGACGTCCGCTCCACCAGGCGGCTGAGCAGCGCGCGCATCGCGGTGGGGTGCTCCACCGGCAGGTAGTGCGTCCCTGGCAGCACCTCGAGCTGCGCATCCGGGACCCGGGCGGCCGCACGGGAGACATCGGAGTGGGCCGTCAGGTGGTCCGACGTGCCTGCCACGAAGAGCACCGGGCAGCCCACGTCGCGCAGCTCCATCGGCAGGTGGTCGACGAGCGCGAGAGCCAGCGTGAAGTACCAGCGGACGTCGTGCTGCCGGAAGACCTCCATCGTCTCGCACATGGCGTCGACGTCCACCCCGTCGTCGACCAGGCGCGTCGCGACCAGGGCGCGGATGAGGCGAGGCGTGGGAGCGACCCGCCGGGCGAGCGGTCCGATCAACGGCGCGGCGGCGCGCATCACGTGGGCGGTGGACACGGCAGCACCCAGTCGCAGCCGTGCCGGCAGCGGCAGCGCACCGAGCATCGCGCCGAAGGTCCCGCCGGGGACGCCGGCCACGGCCATGACACCCGCCACCCGGTCGGGCGCCCGCCGGGCGAGCTCGAACGCCACGTTGACCCCGATCGACCAGCTCACGACGACCGCCCGCGCCAGGCCGGCGGCGTCCAGCACGGCGAGCGCGTCGTCGATGTGGTCGTCCACCGTGATGCGCGTCTCGTCACGCGGCCGGGGCGAGCCGCCGAGACCGCGGTAGTGCCAGCCGGCGACCTGCAGCCCGCTGCCGGCGGCCACCAGCGCGGGCCACGCCGCCGCGCTCGAGCCGAGTCCGTCGCAGAGGAGCACCGGCGTGCCGCTGCCGGTCACCCAGCCATGCACGACGGTGCCGTCCGCGCTCGTCGGCCGGAGATCGTCCACGAGGCGGACCCTAGTGCGCTCGCGATCAGGTGGAGCTCGCCGGCCGCCTATGCTCGGCGCGTGAACGGCGACCACGATCGCAAGCCGCGCAGTCGGGACTCGTCGGCCGCGCGTTGCCCGGTCTGTGACTGAGGTGCGCTACCAGGTGGGGGCGCAGCTGGCCGCCGACGGGACGTCGCCCGCCGCCACCGTCGCGGCGTACGACCGGCTCGTCCGCGAGGTCACGGCGGCCGGCACCCCGGAGGCGATGTGGACCGGCCGGCCCGCGGCCGGGCGGGTCGAGGTGATGCTGGTCGTCGAGGCCCTCGACGCCGAGCACGCGCTGTCGACCGCGCTAACCGCGCTGCGGGGCGCGGCCCGCGCGATGGGCCGGGCGCTGCCGTCCTTCGGCTTCCGGTCGCTCGCTGCACAGCCGTTGGGGAACCCGGATGACTGGGCCGACCGCGCCGAGTGATGCGGCTGCGGGGGGTCGAGGCGGCATACTCGGCTCTGCGCGACGGAGGGCTGGGGGCCACGCCGCGTCGGCTTCTGCGCACCGGACGACGACAGATCAGGCGGAGGGGGGCGGGATGTCAGCGGATCGGGCCTTCCGCCGGGTGGCGGCAGGGGGAGGCGTCCTCGTCCTCGCTGCGCTGGTCGTCCTCGTCGGCGGAGCCGGGCCGGCGGACCTGCGAGCCGCGGTAGGACACGGCGCGGCACTGCTCGCCACGATGACCGCCCTCGCCTGCGGCGTGCGCGTCGTCCGCGCCAGCGACGCGGCGACCCGGCCCTTCTGGGTCGGGCTCACCGCCGCCTGTGGCCTCGCGGTGCTCGCCGAGGCGGTGCTCACCGGCCTGGCCCTTCGCAGCACTCGAGTTCCGGTGCCCTCCCTTGCCGATGCGATGTACGCCGCGGCTGTCGTGCCCGCCTCGGCGTCGCTGCTCCTGCTCAACATCCGGGCGGGACGGCGGGCGGCACGGATCCGCGCGGTCGTCGACGTCGTCGTCCTCGTGGCGTCGCTGTTCTATATCGCATGGACGCTGCTGCTGGGTGAGCGGTACGCCGAGGGGGCGGGGCGCGACGGCGACCGGATCGTCCTCCTCGGCTTCCCCACCGTGGCCATCCTGCTGTGTGGCCTGGTCGTCCCCCTCGTGCTGCGCGCGCGCCGCGAGTCGCGCCGCCCGCTCGCGCTGATCGCGGTCGGCATCGCGGTCCTGCTCACGACGGACATGCTCCACGCCGCCCTCGAGTCCTTCCGCGCGCACTCGGCCGCGACGCCGTACCGCGCCGGGATCCCGATCGCCTTCCTCTGCTTCGCCCTCGCCGCGCTGTCGGCGCGCCCCGAGGATCCGCGGCTCCGGGACGACGACAGCTGGCTGACGCTGATGGTGCCGCAGCTCCCCGTCGTGGCAGCCGGGGCCCTGTTCCTCCGGCAGCTGCTCACCCGGCCCGGGGAGTTCGACCACGTCGAGCTCACGGCGGTCCTCGCCGTCAGCGCCCTCGTCCCGGTACGGCTGTTCCTCATCCTGTCCGAGAACTCCGCGCTCACCCGCGACGTGCAGGCAGCGATGGCGGAGGTGCGCGCCAGCGAGGAGCGGTTCCGGTCGATCGTCCAGGGGTCGAGCGACGTCATCACGATCTGCGCCGCCGACGGCACGGTGATGTTCCAGAGCCAGGCCGAGAAGGCCCTGCTGGGCTACTCACCCGGCTCGCTGATGCGAAGCGACGTGACGTCGTTCATCCACCCCGACGACCGTGACCGCGTCCTCCGGCAGTACGCGAAGGCGCTCGAGGAGCCTGACGGCACGGAGGTGTACGAGTGTCGCGTGGGTACGGCGTCGGGGGAGTGGCGCGACATCGAATCGGTGGTGAGCAACCGCCTGGGCGACCCGAACATCCGCGGTGTCGTCATCAACAGCCGCGACATCACCGACCGCAAGCAGCTGGAGCGGCGTCTCGCCCACCAGTCGCTCCATGACCCGCTCACCGGTCTGCCCAACCGCGCGCTCTTCCGGGACCGCGTCCACCACGCGCTGGCCCTGCAGAACCGCGAGTCCGGACGGCGTCTCGGTGTGCTGTTCATCGACCTCGACGGGTTCGCCGCGATCAACGACAGCTTCGGCCACTCGGTCGGGGATGCGCTCCTGACCCTGACCGCCGCGCGGCTCTTCGAGTGCGTTCGGCCGGGGGACACGGTGGCCCGGCTCGGCGGCGACGAGTTCGCCGTGCTGCTCGAGGGCGTGGCCAGCTCCTTCGTGGCCCGCCAGGTCGCCGACCGATTCCTCGATGCGATGCAGGCGCTGGTCGAGATCGACGGCCGCGAGATCTTCATCAGCGCCAGCGTGGGGATCGCGTTCGACACCCCAGGAGACTCGGCCGACGAGGTCATGCGCAACGCCGACCTCGCTATGTACCGGGCCAAGGCACGCGGCAAGAAGCGGTACGAGATGTTCGCGCCGGAGATGCACTCCGTCGTCGTCGAGCGCCTCGAGCTCGAGACCGACCTGCGTCACGCGCTCGAGCGCGCCGAGTTCCACCTCGCCTACCAGCCGGTCGTCGACCTTCGCAGCGGGCTGCTGGCCGGAGTGGAGGCGCTCGCCCGATGGACCCACCCGACGAGGGGGCTGGTCTCTCCGGCGGACTTCATCCCGGCAGCCGAGGAGACCGGGCTGATCGTGCCGATGGGCCGCTGGGTCATCGAGGAGGCATGTCGTCAGCTTCGCGCGTGGCACCGGTCGACCGGTCGACTCCTGCGGATGTCGGTGAACATCTCCGCGCGCCAGCTGCAAGGGGCGCTGCTCACCGACCACGTCGCGACCGCCTTGCGCACGACGGGCATCCCCGCGTCGTCGCTCGTCCTCGAGATCACCGAGAGCATGCTGGTGGACGATGCCGACCGCACCATGGAGAAGCTGCAGCGGTTCAGCGACCTCGGCGTGAGCATGGCGATCGACGACTTCGGCACGGGCTACTCCTCGCTGGCGTACCTGTCGCGACTGCCCGTCGACATCCTCAAGATCGACCGGACGTTCGTCTCGGGCCTGGGAACGCATCCGGAGATGAGCGCGGTGACCTCCGCGATCGTCGCGCTGGGCAAGAGCCTGAACCTGACGGTCGTCGCGGAGGGCATCGAGGAGCCCAGTCAGCTCGCCTCCCTCACCGCGATGGGCTGCGACTACGGCCAGGGCTACCTGCTCTCGCGACCGCTGCCGGCCGCTGAGGTCGCGGTGCTCCTCAAGGGCACTGCGACGATGGACGTCGCCCAGCTCGCCTCCGTCGTCCCTGCGAGCTGACGGGTGACGTTCGGCTGACGGACCAAGCACGAGTGCCAGCCGGATCAGCGTTGACGGACACCGCCTGACCCGGGTGTCACGGCTCGCTCGCAACCGCTCGTAGACTGCGGGGCGGCGCGCAGGTCGGCCGCGCGACCGCCGTACGACGTGAGGACGCCGTGTTGACCAGGCCCATCGTGCTCGTCGCCGAAGAGCTCGCGCCCAGCGCGCTCGACGTGCTCAGCGAGGACTTCGACGTGCGCCACTGCGACGGCGCGGATCGCCCGCGGCTGCTCGCGGCGCTCGCCGACGCCGACGCGGTGATCGTGCGCAGCGCGACGCTCATCGACGCGGAGGCGCTCGCCGCCGGGGCGCGGCTCAAGGTCGTCGCGCGCGCCGGGATCGGGCTCGACAACGTCGACGTCGCGGCGGCGACCAACGCCGGCGTCATGGTCGTCAACGCCCCGCAGTCCAACGTCGTCAGCGCCGCGGAGCACGCGGTCGCGCTGCTGCTCGCGGTCGCTCGCCGGATCCCGGCGGCCGACGCGAGCCTGCGCGCGGGCCGCTGGGAGCGCGCCGCGTTCACCGGGGTCGAGCTGACCGGCAAGACGGCCGGTGTGGTCGGGCTGGGCCGGATCGGAGTGCTCGTCGCGCAGCGGCTCTCCGCTTTCGGGATGCGGCTGGTCGCGTACGACCCCTACGTCCCCGCCGGCCGCGCCGCGCAGATGGGGGTGCGCCTGCTGCCGCTCGACGACCTGATCGCCGAGTCCGACGTGATCACCGTCCACCTGCCGAAGACGAAGGAGACGGTGGGCCTGATCGGGGAGCGGGAGCTCGCGCTCGCCAGGCCTGGCGCGATCCTGGTGAACGCCGCGCGCGGCGGGCTCGTCGACGAGCACGCCCTCGCGCAGGCCCTCAAGGAGGGTCGCCTCGGCGGGGCCGGCGTCGACGTCTTCGCCACCGAGCCCTGCACAGCCAGCCCGCTGTTCTCCCTGGAGAACGTCGTCGCCACGCCCCACCTCGGCGCGTCCACCGTCGAGGCCCAGGACAAGGCCGGCACCGCCGTCGCCCGGTCGGTCAAGCTCGCGCTCACCGGTGAGTTCGTGCCGGACGCGGTCAACGTCCAGGCGGGCGGGATCGTCGCCGAGGAGATCCGCCCGGCGCTGCCGCTGGTCGAGAAGCTGGGCCAGGTCCTGACCGGGCTCGCCGGCGAGATCCCGACGACCCTGTCGGTGGAGGTCCGCGGCGAGATCGCCGTGCACGACGTCGCCGTGCTCAAGCTCGCGGCACTGAAGGGCCTCTTCGGACCCGTGGTGGAGGAGCCGGTGACCTACGTCAACGCGCCGCTGCTCGCCGAGGCTCGTGGCGTCGCTGTGGAGCTGGTGACCTCCGACGAGAGCCCCGACTACCGCAACCTGCTGACGGTCCGCGGCACCCTGGGCAGCGGGGAGCAGGTCAGCGTGTCCGGAACGCTGTCGGGTCCGCGGATGCTGGAGAAGCTCACCGAGGTCGACGGGTTCGACATCGACCTGGCGCCGACCGCCCATCTCGCGTTCTTCCGCTACCACGACCGCCCGGGAATCGTCGGCGCTGTCGGGGGGATCCTCGGCGCGGCCCGGGTGAACATCGCGAGCATGCAGGTCAGTCGCACGCAGCAGGGCGGCGACGCGCTGATGGCCATCACGGTCGACTCCGCGATCCCCGCGGAGACGCTGCTCGAGATCGCTGCCGCGGTGGGCGCGCACTCCGCCCGCGCGGTCGACCTCGACGAGGCGTGAGGGGACGCCCGACGCGGCGTCGGCTACCGTGCGTTGCATGGCTGACGAACTCACGCTGACGGTCGAGCGCACCCCCACGCCCACCGAGCCCGGTCGGCGGGCGGCGATCCTCACCGATCCCGGCTTCGGCCGATCGTTCACCGACCACATGGTGACGGCGGAGTGGACCGCGGGCCGGGGCTGGCACGACGCGCGCATCCGCCCGTACGGCCCGCTCGAGTTCGACCCGGCCACGTCGTTCCTGCACTACGGCCAGGCGATCTTCGAGGGGTTCAAGGCCTACGCGCACCAGGACGGGTCGGTCGCCACGTTCCGACCCGACGCCAACGCCCGGCGCTTCCAGCGCTCCGCCAAGAGGCTCGCCCTCCCGGAGCTGCCCGTAGACGCATTCGTCGAGTACGCCGATGAGCTGGTCCGCACCGACCGCGACTGGGTGCCCACCGGAGGCGAGCGCAGCCTCTACCTGCGTCCGTTCATGCTCGGCACCGAGGTAGGCCTTGGGGTGCGCCCGTCGAGCCGGGCGCTGTTCGTCCTCATCGCGTCGCCCGCGGGGGCCTACTTCAAGGGCGGCCTTAAGCCGGTGCACATCTGGCTGTCGGAGGAGTTCAGCCGAGCCGCGGCCGGGGGGACCGGGTCGGCGAAGTGCGCCGGCAACTACGCCGCGAGCCTCATCGCACAGCAGGAGGCGGTCGCCAACGGCTGCGACCAGGTCGCCTTCGTGGACGCGGCGGAGCGGAGGTGGATCGAAGAGCTCGGCGGCATGAACCTGTTCTTCGTCCACGACGACGGCTCGCTCGTCACACCGGAGCTGACCGGCTCCATCCTCGAAGGAGTCACCCGCGACGCTGTCCTCACCCTCGCCGGCGAGCTCGGGCACAAGGTGGAGGAGCGACGGATCGACGTGGACGAGTGGCGGGACGGCGTCGCGTCCGGTCACATCGCCGAGGTCTTCGCCTGCGGTACGGCGGCGGTGCTCACCCCGGTGGGTCGGCTGCGCTGGCGCGGCGGCGAGGTCGTCACCGGCGACGGTGGCACCGGACCGGTGACCGAGTCGATCCGCGCCGCCCTGCTCGACATCCAGCAGGGCCGCGCGGAGGACACCCACGGCTGGCTGCACCGGGTCTGCTGAGGCGCCGCGGCGGTCGCCGGGCAGAGAGCCCGGGCGACCGCCGGCGGCGGACGACTGTCGTGCGGTCAGGCGCGCGCGGCGCCGGCGCATCGGGTCAGCGCGTGCTGCCCACGAGCTCGTCGCGCTGTCCGGCCTTCCCCTCGGTCCCGGCTGTCGGCGACGAGCCGACGTCGAGCACCTCGTGCCGGGGGCCGCTCGACCTGATCTCCACGCGCCGCGGCTTCGCCGTCGGCGCCACGGGGATCGTCAGGCGCAGCACGCCGTTGTCGTAGTCGGCGGCCACGCCCTCGGTGTCCAGCCCGTCGCCGAGCGCGAGCTGGCGGGTGAAGTCGCCCTGCGGGCGCTCCGCGACGAGGACCTCGTCGCCCTCGCGGACCGTCGGGTGCCGCTCGGCCCGGATCGTCAGGGTGTTGCGGTCGATGCTCAGCTCGATGCTCGACGGGTCGACGCCGGGGATGTCGAGCTCCACGTAGTAGCTGTCCCCGCGCCGGTAGACGTCCATCGGCACCATCCGCGCCGTCCGCGTCCCGCTCACCATCTGCTCGGTGAGGCGGTCGATCTCACGGAACGGGTCGAACCGCAGCAGCATGAGGGTCACCTCCAATGCAGGCGGCGCCCACCGGTTGAGCGCCGGCGACGCAATCTTATGTACCCGCCAGCACTCAGGCAAGACCTGCTAGCCGGCCGGGATCTCCTCCCACCACTGACACCACCACGGCCCGCCGACGAGGATCCGGATCTCCGGGTGCCAGCAGTAGGAGATGTCCTTGGTGTTGTCCAGGTAGTAGAGGCAGTTGTCGCAGCGCTCGTCGCCGTTGGGCTTGCCGCGCAGGATCGCGTCCTCGACGAGGTGCGCCAGCTTGAGGCTGTTCTCCTCGTCGACCGGCTTGGGCTCGGGGGGCGGGACGTCGTAGGCCATGGCGCAGGACGATACCCTCGCCGTCCCGCCCGCCCGCCGCCCCGCGAGGTCGCCTGTCATGCGCATCGCCCGGTTCAGCCTGGACGGTGAGGTCGGCTTCGGCGCGGTCGAGGGTGACGAGCTCGCCGTCATCGACACCCATCCCTTCGGGACGATCGCCTTCACCGGCCGACGCGTCCCGCTCGCGACCGCCAAGCTGCTGCCACCAGTCCTGCCGAGCAAGGTCGTCGCCATCGGCAAGAACTACGCCGACCACGCCGCGGAGATGGGTGGTCCGGCGCCCGCCGAGCCGGTGATGTTCCTCAAGCCGTCGACGTCGGTCACGGGCCCGGGTGCCCCGGTGGCCCGGCCGCGCGACGTCGGGCGGGTCGACTACGAGGGGGAGCTGGCGGTCGTCATCGGACGCATCGCTCGCGACGTGCCCCGGGACCGGGCGCTCGAGGCGGTGCTGGGCTACACCTGCGCGAACGACGTCACCGCTCGGGACCAGCAGCTCGCGGACGGCCAGTGGACCCGCGGCAAGGGCTACGACTCCTTCTGCCCGCTGGGGCCGTGGATCGAGACGGACCTCGATCCCGGTGACCTCGAGCTCACGACGACGGTCAACGGCGAGATCCGCCAGCACGCGCGGACCAGCTCGATGCTGCATGACGTGCCTACCCTCGTCGAGCACGTGTCGCGGGTGATGACGCTGCTTCCTGGCGACGTGCTGCTCACCGGCACTCCGGCCGGGATCGGCCCGATCGTCGCCGGCGACGAGGTCGCGGTCACGATCGAGGGCGTCGGAACGCTCGCGAACCCCGTGACGGACCGATGAGCGTCCGGCTGCGTGTCGCGCCGTCGCCCACCGGCGATCCGCACGTCGGCACGGCATACATGTCGCTCTTCGACCTGGCGTACGCGCGCCAGCAGGGCGGAGCGTTCGTCATCCGGATCGAGGACACCGACCAGGCGCGCCTGGTGGAGGGCAGCGAGCAGCAGGTGTACGACATGCTCCGGTGGCTCGGGCTCGAGTGGGACGAGGGGCCCGACCGGGGCGGGCCGTTCGCGCCGTACCGGCAGTCGGAGCGGCTGGACACCTACCGGCCGCATGCCGAGCGACTGATCGCCGAGGGCCACGCCTACCACTGCTGGTGCACCGGCGAGCGACTGGCGGCGATGCGCGAGGAGCAGCAGCGGGCGAAAGTGGCTACCGGCTACGACCGGCTCTGCCTGGGGAAGACGCGCGAGGAGCGCGCCGCGCTGCCCGGCTTCCAGGAGGCACCGGTGGTGCGCATGCGCGTCCCGGACGACCCGCCGCTGACCTTCGTCGACCTCATCCGCGGCGAGGTGTCGGCGCCGCGACCCGACGACCAGGTGCTGCTCAAGGCCGACGGCTTCCCGACGTACCACCTCGCGGTCGTTGTCGACGACCACCTGATGGGCATCACCCACGTGGTGCGCGGCGAGGAGTGGATCTCCTCGACGCCGAAGCACCTGCTGCTGTTCGACTGGCTGGGCTGGGAGCGGCCGGCTTTCGTGCACATGCCTCTGCTGCGCAACGCCGACAAGTCGAAGATCTCCAAGCGCAAGAACCCGGCCACCCGGCTCACCTGGTTCGTCGAGCAGGGGTACCTGCCCGAGGCGCTGCTCAACTTCCTCGGCCTGCTCGGGTACTCGATGCCGGACGGCCGTGAGGTGTTCACCTTCGACGAGATGTCCGCCGAGTTCGACTGGTCGCGGGTGAAGACGGTCGGGCCCGTGTTCGACCTCGACAAGCTGGCCTGGCTCAACGGTCACTACCTGCGGGAGCTCACCGAGGACGAGTTCACGCGCCGGGCCGTGCCGTATCTGCAGACCGCTGGCCTCGTCGATGACCCGCCGACGGCCGAGCAGACGGACGTCGTCGGGCGACTGACGCCCCTGGTGCAGACTCGCGTGGCGGTGCTCTCCGAGCTGCCGGACCTGGTGCGGTTCGCGTTGGTGAGCGACGACGACTTCGCCGTCGATCCGACAGCGAGTGCGAAGACCTTCCTCGGCGAGGTCGCGCCGTGGCTGGTCGCGGCCGGCGACGCGCTCGAGGCGCTGCCGGAGTGGGCGACCGCGGCGATCGAGGAGTCGCTCAAGCAGACGCTGGTGGAGGGGATGGGGCTCAAGCCACGGGCCGCGTTCGCGCCGGTACGCCTCGCGGTGACCGGGCGAGCCGTGTCACCGCCGCTCTACGAGTCGATGGAGCTGCTCGGGCGGGAGCGGACGATCGCGCGGCTCCGCGCGGCCGTCGTCGACATCCGCGGGTGGTGACGGCTTTGGAGCGCCCGTCGGCGCTCCGGTACGATGCTCTGCGTTCCCGGCCCGCTCCGCGTGGCGCCGGGACGTGCCATTGGGGTATGGGGTAATTGGCAGCCCGGCTGATTCTGGTTCAGTTAGTCTTGGTTCGAGTCCAGGTACCCCAGCGCGATACTGCTAAGGTTCTGCCACTTTCTAGGGCCCCGTCGTCTAGCGGCCTAGGACGCCGCCCTCTCACGGCGGTAGCGAGGGTTCGAATCCCTTCGGGGCTACCCGTTTGACCGCTCTGCGAGACCGCTGTTCTAGTCAGGCGGACAGCCATTCGCACCCGTTGGGCGCGCCCGTCTCGGGGTCCAGGTCAAGGCCCAGCGCGATCCGGGCGTCGTCGTCGTAACGAGCCAGGATCTCGTACGCGAACGCGACCTTGTCCTCGACGCGCTGCCCTCTCGGCTGAGCGGTCGACCACAGCTCCAGGTTCTCCGGCCGGTTGTCGAGGCGGTCGCCGTTCTTGTGATGCACGACCTCGTCCGCGCGTAGGGGTCTGCCGAGCACCTCGGCCATCACCAGGCGATGCTCGAACTCACTCGGGCGATCGTCGGGGACGAGGTGGCGGCGTGCGTCTGTGACCGGAACCCACCAGTACCCGTGACTGAGGCAGCCGTCTCCGGTCACGGTCTTGATGGGTCCGCCGGCCAGCGGGTCTCCGTGCAGTCGTAATCGTCGGTAGTGCGAGCGGCAGTAGCCCGCGCTCTGCGCCCCCCGTTCGCAGTCCGCCACGCTGCAGACATCTCGCTGGGAGCGGCTCAGCGGCTTGTCCGCCCGCACGTCGCCGACCCGGCTCCAGCGCAGGTAGTGCCCGTGACACCAGTCTCGAGTGACGGCACGGCGACCGCAGCCGTCGACGGCACACGCCCGCGGCGCCCGGTCGGCGGTGACGAACCCGTTGCGCAGCAGGCGACGGTAGTGCTTCGAGCAGTGCTCCCGGGCATAGACCGTGAGCTCACAGCCGGGTTCGGCGCAGATCCTGGACATGTCAGCACCTCCGACCTTCATGGCCGCGACTGGGTCTGACCTCGCGGCGCGCGCATCCACAGCGCCGCGGGGAGAGACTGCGCTCATGACCGACGCGAGATCTGACGACGAGCTGTTCGCTGACCTGTCCCGGCGGCTGCGCGACGCGCACCGGCAGGTCGCCCTGCTCGACGTCCCGGCGGACGTCAAGGCCTCCGTCGTACGTCGGCTGATCGCGGTCACGGACGCGTCGAAGCACGACCTGCGGCGGGCATCCGAGCGACTCGACCTGCTGCTCGACGAGCTGGCACACGGTCGTGCTCCGGACGAGTCGTCCGGCTGAATGGCCCGAAGTCGCTGCGCCGCAACGGTTTTCATCCCACCGGGTCGGCTCTGTGCTATTGGACGTTATGGCGGCGATGTGTCCAGACTCGTTGCGACACAACGAGAAGTCCGGTGTCGGTCGTTGTGCGTTCCTGCGGCGCACCCGTAGGTTCCACTGCGTCGACGCGCTGTGCGCGACATCTCCGGAGGTGTGACAACGTGAACAAGTCAGAGCTCATCGAGACGGTCGCCGCCGAGCTCGGCAGCCGACAGGCCGCGGTCAAGGCGGTCGACGCGGTGCTCGACACCATCATGCGGTCGGTCGCGCGCGGTGAGCGCGTCGGCATCGTCGGCTTCGGCACGTTCGAGAAGCGCGAGCGCAGCGCGCGGACGGCCCGCAACATCCGCACCGGCGCGACGATCAAGGTCAAGGCGACGTCGGTGCCCGGCTTCCGCGCGGGCAACGGCTTCAAGGAGCTGGTCGCCGGCGGCGGCAAGCGCAAGGCCACCGCGGCGAAGCCGGCGGCGAAGAAGACGACCAAGGCAGCGGCCAAGCCCGCCGCGAAGAAGTCGGCTGCGAAGGCGCCCGCCAAGAAGAGCGCTGCGAAGAAGGCTCCGGCCAAGAAGCGCTAGCAGCTCGAGAAGACCACCCGGCGAGGGTCGCGCGCGACGCGGCCCTCGCCGGTGCGGTGTGCGGGCGGTGACCCGGGGCGCAGGTCGGGGTCAGAACGTCGCGAGGTTGATCTCGACGACGCGCCGCGCGTCGGCGTCCCCGTCGGTCTCGAACCGCACGCGCTGGCCGGCCTGCAGCTTCCGGAGGCCGGAGCGGGAGAACGCCTCGGCCGGCAGGGGGATCACGGTTCCGTCGTCGAGGATGACGGCACCCGACCGGGTCTCCTCGCTGAACTCCTTCACCGTGCCCTGCATCAATCGCACCGTCCCTGCGCTCGTCACCGGTCGTCGGCAGGCAGCATAACGGCGGACGTGTGCGGACCGACGCCGAGCGCGAGCGCCGCCTCCAGGTCGGCCGGCGTGTCGACGTCGAGGGTGAGACGCTCCAACCCGGCCGCGGCGACCTGGTGCGCGCCGTCGAGCACATGTCTCGCTCTCGACGCGGCGCCGTAGCGCGGGTTCAGGGCGACTCCGGGTGCCGCGGCGAGGAGCGTGGTCCCGTCTCCGAGGCGGTCGGCGAGGACCGCCCGTTCATGACCGGCGGCACGTTCGAGGAAACGGTCGAGTGCTGCCGCACTCGCGCACGGCAGGTCCGACGACAGCGCGACGACCCCGCACCGAGGCCAGAGCGCCGCCGCCGTCCTTGCCGCGTTCTCGAGCGCGTCGTCCAGCCCGGAGTCGGTGACATCAGCGACGACGCGTGCGCCCAGCTCCTCGAGGCGAGCAGCGGCCACGACGTCGTTGGTGACGACGACGACGGCGGTGACCGATCGGGCCGCGCGGGCCGCCGCGACGACGTCGGACGCCATCGCGAGCGCGAGCGCGGAGCGAGCTCCTGCTTCGAGGTGGTGGAGCCGCGACTTCGCGAGCCGCAGCTCCTTGACCGGCACGAGCGCGACCCACCCCGACGTCGACGGCACGCCCCGACCATACGGTGCACCGCCGCTGCGCCGAGGCGCTCGACAGCGACACCGGTGCCAGACAGGATCGCGGCGGGCGTCGACGCACGGGAGGAGGTCGTGGTGGAGCCGTGGTACCAGCTCGCGCTCTGGATCGTGAAGCCAGTGTCGCTGCTCGCGTTCACGCGGCACGACCGCGGTCGCGACAACATCCCGCGCACGGGCGGCTGCATCGTCGCCGTCAACCACATCAGCTACGCCGATCCGTTCGTCGCCGCGCTGTTCGTGCACGACGCGGGCCGACGACCGAGGTTCATGGGGAAGGAGTCGGTGTTCCGCATCCCGATGTTCGGCCGGATCCTCAAAGGCGCGCACCAGATACCGGTGTTGCGGGAGAGCTCGGACGCGGCCCACGCGCTGTCTGCCGCCACGGCCGCAGTCGACGCCGGCGAGTGCGTCGTCATCTACCCGGAGGGAACAGTGACGAGGGACCCGGACTACTGGCCCATGTCCGCCAAGACCGGTGTCGCCAGGCTCGCGCTGGCCACCGGCGCCCCCGTGGTCCCCCTCGCCCAGTGGGGTGCGCAGGACGTCCTCGGCCGGCGCGGCCGGCGGCGGCTGCGGCTGCGGACCGATGTCCACGCGGTCGCCGGGGAGCCGGTCGACCTGTCGCCGTGGATGGGCCGCGAGCTCACCTCGCAGACCCTCCGGGAGGCCACGGCCGCTGTCATGTCCGCGCTGCGCAGCCTCGTCGGCGAGCTCCGCGGTGAGGCGCCGCCCGCCGAGGTGCACGATCGCTCGGCCGCCGCCGACGAAACACCGCGGCAGACCGCGTGACGCGCGCGGCGGTGCTCGGCACCGGCTCCTGGGGCACCGCGTTCGCCGCGGTGATGGCCGACGCGGGCACCGAGACGACGTTGTGGGCGCGCCGGCCGGAGCTCGCCGCGGCGGTCACGGACCGGCACGAGAACGTCGACTACCTGCCGGGAGTTCCGCTCCCGGAGTCGCTCCGGGCCACGGCCGACGCGGCGGACGCGATCGAGGGAGCGGACTTCGTCGTCCTGGCCATCCCGTCACAGTCCCTGCGCGACAACCTCGCCTCCTGGCGCGACCTCATCCCCCGGGACGCGGTCGTGGTCTCGCTGATGAAGGGGATCGAGCTGGGCACGATGAAGCGGATGAGCGAGGTCATCGCCGAGGTCGGCGACGTCGATGCCGGCCGGGTCGCGGTCGTCTCCGGGCCGAACCTCGCGAAGGAGATCGCGCTGCACCAGCCGGCGGCGACGGTTGTCGCGTGCTGCGACGAAGGCGCCGCGGAGCGGCTCCAGGCGGCGAGCATCACCAAGTACTTCCGGCCTTACACCAACACCGACGTCGTGGGGTGCGAGCTCGGCGGCGCCGTGAAGAACGTCATCGCGCTCGCCTGCGGCATGGCCGAGGGGATGGGGTTCGGCGACAACACGAAGGCGTCGCTGATCACGCGCGGGCTCGCCGAGATGTCGCGTCTCGGCGTCGCGCTCGGCGCAGACCCGATGACCTTCGCCGGCCTGGCCGGCCTCGGCGACCTCACGGCGACGTGCACGAGCCCGCTGTCGCGCAACCGGACGGTCGGCGAGCAGCTGGGCCGCGGCCGGTCACTCGACGAGGTCATCGGCGAGATGCGGATGGTCGCCGAGGGCGTCAAGTCCTCGCGCTCGATCCTCGACCTGGCCCGCAAGCACGACGTGGACATGCCGATCACCGAGCAGGTGGTCCACGTCGTGCACGACGGCGCCGCGCCGCAGGACATGCTGCGCAACCTGATGGCCCGCGAGGCCAAGGCAGAATGAGCGGGTGACGTCACCTCGCGACCGCCGGATGTCGACGCGAGCGGTCCACCTGCCGCCCCCGCCGGTGCCGAAGGAGCCGCCCGTCGGGCTGCCCGTCTACCGCACGGCGGTCTTCTCGTTCGAGACCATGCAGGACTACTCCGACGTCCTCTGCGGGCGCGCGGACGGCTACGTCTACTCGCGGATAGACAACCCGACGAGCGACGCGTTCGCCGCTGCGGTCGCCGAGCTCGAGGGTGCCGCGGCGGGTCAGCCCTTCGCATCCGGCATGGCCGCGATCTCCACGACGCTGCTGTCGCTGCTGAAGGCCGGCGACCACGTCGTTGCCCAGGCTCAGCTGTACGGCGGCACCTATGCGCTGCTCACGTCGGTGCTGCCGCGCTTCGGGATCACGACCACCTTCGTCCCGAGCGGCGACCCGGACGCAGCAGAGCAGGCCCTCCGTCCGGACACCGCCCTCCTGTACGCCGAGACGGTCGCGAACCCGACGATGACGGTGGCCGACCTGCCGGGTCTCGCCGCGATCGCGCAGGGCGCCGGGATCCCGCTGGTCGTCGACTCGACGTTCGCGACCCCGGTGGTCTGCCGACCCGTCGAGTGGGGAGCGGACCTCGTCCTGCACTCGGCGACGAAGTACATCGGCGGTCACAGCGACGCCACCGGGGGCGTTGTCGTCGGACGCGCCGAGCTGGTCGCGCGTGTCCGCGCACTTCGCGCCGAGCTCGGCGGCATGCTCGCCCCGGACGAGGCGTTCCTGCTGCATCGTGGCCTGCAGACGCTGCCGTTGCGCGTGGCGCGGCACTGCAGCTCTGCGGCGGCGTTCGCTATCGCGGTCGCGGAGCACCCCGCCGTGGAGGCGGTCGCCTATCCCGGGCTGCCGACGCACCCAGGACACGCCCTCGCCCGGAAGCTGTTCTCGACGGGTGACGCCGGGGAGACGCTGTTCGGTGGGTGTGTGCTGGTCACGCCGCGCGGCGGCCGCGCCGCCGGGATGGCGGTCTGCGACCGACTTCAGGTCGCGGGGGTCGCGACGAGTCTCGGCGGCACGCACACGGTGGTGAGCCACGTCCCCTCGACGACCCACCGGCAGCTCGACGACGACGCGCTCCGTGCAGCGGGGATAGGCCCGGCAGCCGTGCGCATCAGCATCGGCCTCGAGGACCCGGACGACCTCATCGCGGACTTCGCGCAGGCGCTGGACTCGCTGTGACGCGGCGGGTCCGCGTCGGCGTCGTGTTCGGCGGCCGCAGCAGCGAGCACTCGATCTCGTGCGTCTCCGCCGGCAGCGTCCTGGCTGCGCTCGACCGCGCGCGGTACGACGTCGTGCCCATCGGGATCACCCCGGAGGGGCGCTGGGTCCTCGCGCCCGACGAGCCGGCGGCGCTGCAGGCTCGGGACGGCGAGCTGCCCAGCGTCGGGGCCGGGAGCGGGGCGGGCGTGGCCATCCCGGGCGACCCGTCCGCCGGCGGCCTGCTCGTGCTGGACGCCGGCGAGGGGCCGCGGACGCTGGCCGGCGTCGACGTCGTGTTCCCGCTGCTGCACGGACCGTTCGGGGAGGACGGCACGATCCAGGGGCTCCTCGACCTCGCCGGCATCCCGTACGTCGGCAGCGGCGTGCTCGCCAGCGCGGTGAGCATGGACAAGGAGTTCATGAAGCTGGTGCTCTCGGCGCGCGGGCTGCCGGTGGGTGACTACGTCGTGCTCCGCATCCGCGACCTCCCCCAGGCCGCTGCCCTGGTCGAGCCGGTCGGGTGGCCCGTGTTCGTCAAGCCCGCCCGCGCCGGGTCGAGCATCGGCATCAGCAAGGTCCGTGACGCCGCGGGCCTGGACGCCGCTCTCCGGCTCGCCTGGCAGCACGATCCCAAGGCGCTGGTGGAGGCCGCCGTCGCCGGCCGCGAGATCGAGTGCGCAGTTCTGGCCGGCCTCGAGGGCGGCGCCCCCGAGGCCAGTCTGCCGGCCGAGGTCCGTACCGCTGGGGAGTTCTACGACTTCACCGCGAAGTACCTCGACGACACGACGGAATTCGACGTCCCGGCTGACCTGCCGTCAGACGTCACCGCCGAGGTACGTGCGCTGGCGTGCCGGGTGTTCACCGCGGTCGACGCCAAGGGGCTCGCGCGGGTCGACTTCTTCCTGACCCCCGAGGGTGGCCTGATCGTCAACGAGCTCAACACGATGCCGGGGTTCACCCCGATGTCGATGTTCCCGCGGATGTGGGCCGCCACCGGCCTCGACTACCCGGCGCTCGTCGACCGGCTGGTGCGCACCGCGCTCAGCGAAGGCAGCGGACTGCGCTGACCGGGGCGACCGGGTCCGGGGCAGGAGATCCCGGGCCGGACGTCGAACACGTTCGCACCTGCTCAATTAAGTCCCGGAGGTATCCGATGTCCCGCCGCATGCTCGCCCCCGTCGCCGTCGTCGGTGTCCTCGCCGCCGCGCTCGGCCTGCCCGCCGAGGCCGCCCCGCCGCCCATCACGAAGACCTACACCGTGACTTTGCTGCCATTCCCGAACGCGTCGTGGGGCTCGGCCTGCCAGGAGAAGAGCTCGATCCCGAGCGACCACCACGAGGAGTTCGCGGCGCCCGCGCCGGGCACGCTCAAGGTCGTCATGTCGGACTTCCAGGGTGACTTCGACGGCGCCATCGTCGACCCGAAGGGCAAGTACCTCGCGGCCAGCGACAACGCGGCGGCGACGCCCAACACGTCTCCCGGAATCAAGGAGACCATCACCTACAAGGTGAAGAAGGCCCAGCCGCTGGTCATCCGCGTCTGCAACTTCCTCGCGTCCCCGAGCGCCAAGGTCACGTACACCTTCACCTTCGCCAAATAACACAAGCTCTCAGAGCGGCTGGGCCTGCTTGACCGCATCGGTCAGCAGGGCCAGCCGCTCTGCTTTGTACCGACCCGGGATCGACACCTCGACGTTGACCAGCGCGCGCGGCAGCGAGCACCGGAGCCCGCCCCCGTCGAGCTCGTCGATGTCCCATTGCACGCCGTTGATCACGATGAGCTCGTCGCCGGGCTGGTAGCGCGTGAACACCGGCACCCCGCAGCGGATGACGATCTCGGGATCGCCGTACGCCGCGTACCCGAGCGGCGTCCCGCTCGTGGAGCGGCGTCTGTCGAGCCCGCCGAGGTCGTCGGGCAGTGCGGTGGCGAAGCGGCGGCACGCCGCCTCCACCGACGGGTTCCGCGGATGCGCGATCCCGGTCAGGTCCACCGGGGGCGGATCGCGCACGACGGCGAACGCCACCCAGGTGCCGAGCACCACGAGCACCGCACCCGCCCAGAGCAGCCGCGGGTGCCGGACCACGAGCGAGCGCGCAGCTAGAGGTGGACCACCGGGCAGGTCAGTGTCCGGGTGATCCCGTCGATCGACTGGACGCGCGCCACGACGAGCTTGCCGAGCTCGTCGACGTTCCGGGCCTCCGCACGGACGATGACGTCGTACGGGCCGGTGACGTCCTCGGCCTGGGTCACACCCTTGATCTCGGCGATCGCCTTCGCTACATACGCGGCCTTGCCGACCTCCGTCTGGATCAGGATGTAGGCCTGGACCATGTGGCATCGCCTCACTGCGCGTCGGGCGTTCGGATGACCGGGGAAACGTACACGACGTGGCGCGGTCTGCCTGCCCGGGCGGCAGCGCACGAGGGATGGTTGACTCGCGGCCCGCCACGGGGCGGTCGGGACAGCTGAGAGTGGGCGCACGCGTGGACGATCGGCTGACCGGCGCCGGCTGCGCACTGGGGGCGGCCACCGCGTTCGGGGTGACGATCGTGGTGCAGCGGAGCCTGGCCCAGGAGGACATCCCCGTCACGACCGTCCTCGGCGTGCGCTTCGGCATCGCGGCCGCGCTGCTGTTCGCGGCGCTCGCGATCCGCGGCGCCGCGCTCGCCCCCGTTCCGGGGGAGCGGCTGCGCGCCGCGCTGCTCGGTGTCGTCGGCTACGCGTCCGAGGCCGGGGTCTTCTACCTCGCGCTGGCGCGCGGCAGCGCAGGCGCGGTTGCCCTGCTCTTCTACGCCTATCCCGCGCTGGTCGTGATCCTCGAGATCGCCTTGCGCTCGCAGCCGCTGCGCCTGCGGACCGTGACCGCGCTGGCGCTGTCGAGCATCGGTGCCGTGCTCGTCGTGCTCGCCGGCGACGAGGTGTCGATCACGGGCACGGGGATCGCGCTCGCGCTGACCGCGGCCGCGTGCTTCTCGGTGTACCTGATCGCGAGCAACCGGCTCATCCGCCGCAGCGGTGCGCGGGTCACCGCGGCGTGGGTCGCCGGGGGAGCCTCGGTCGCGCTCCTCGTCGTCGGGGTGGTCACCGTGGGCGTCGACGTGCCGGCCGACGCGCGAGCCCGGCTGCTGCTCAACGGGGTCGCGACGGCGGTCGCGTTCGCGTTGCTCTACGCGGCGCTGCCGCGCCTCGGTGCGGGCCCGACGGCGGTGGTGATGACGATGGAGGCGTTCGTCGCGCTGGTCCTGGGCGCCGCGCTGCTCGACGAGCGGATCGCCGTACGTCAGGTGGCCGGTGGGCTGGGCATCATCGCCGGGGCGGCGCTGGTGTCGACCGGCCGTACGACGACGAAGGCCCCGCCCGCGCCGTAGCGCGTCGGGGCCTTCGTGCGGTCGAGTGGTGCTACCAGCCGTGGGCTGGGACTACGGCTTGTACTCGATCTTGCCCTTGGCCTCGGGCAGCGCGCCGATGTTGCAGGGGAGGATCACGTAGGTCCCGCCCGCCTTGAGCTTGACCGACACCATCTCCTGGTCGTTGGGGCCGCCACCGTCAGCGGCACCGAGGACGCGACCCTTGGGGTCGTGGACCTCGAGCGCCCAGTCGCCGGTGTGGGTGATGGAGACCTTGAGCTTGCCCGCCGCGGGGGCGGTGAACTCGATGCCCGGCTCGTTCGGGAGCGCGCCGTCGCAGCCCACGCCGCTGGCGGCCGTGGCCGTGGCGTCCGGGGTGCCGTCGGTGTAGGTGAACTCCTTGGTGATCGGCTTCGGGGGAGCAGCACCCGCCGGCAGGGCCAGCGCCGCGATAGCGGCCGTGCTGACAGCGAGAAGGACGGTGCGCTTCATCTGGAAACCCCTTTGTCGGTGGCGTGGTGTGGCGTCGTCCGTGCAACGACCGGGGGGCCGGCACGTGACGGGCCACGCCGCGTGTACTCGTGGTGACTTCGCCCCTCAACCGCCCGTTCCTGCCTGGCCGGGCGCCCGAACCGGGTCGGCTGGCCCCGCCATAGGGTGGTCGGGTGAGCACGACGGAGCACCAGCCGAGCCGCCTCGCCGCCGTCGGCGAGTTCGGCCTGATCCGCCGGCTGGTGCCCAGGTTCGCGCTCACGGCGGCGGTCGAGGTCGGTCCCGGTGACGACGCGGCCGTGGTCCGCAGCAGCGACGGCCGGGTGGTCGCGACGACGGATCTCCTCGTCGAGGGCCGGCACTTCCGGCTCGACTGGTCCTCGCCGTACGACGTCGGCCGCAAGGCCGCCGCCCAGAGCCTCAGTGACGTCGCGGCGATGGGCGCGCGACCGACCGCGCTGCTGGTCGGGCTCGGCGCGCCACCCGAGACGGCCGTCGACCTCCTCGAGGCGGTCGCCGAGGGGCTGGCCGCCGAGTGCGGCCTGGTCGGCGCGACCGTCGTCGGCGGTGACGTGGTGCGCACGGACGGCCTCCTGCTCGCGGTGACGGCGCTCGGCGACCTCGAGGGCCGGCGTCCGGTCCGCCGGGACGGCGCCCGACCGGGTGACCGGATCGTCGTGGCCGGCGGCCTCGGCGGCGCCGCGGCCGGGCTCGCCATGCTGACCGCCGGTAGGTCGGACGTGCCGGCGGAGGTCCTCGCCGCGCACCGCCGGCCGGAGCCGCCGTACGCCGCGGGTCCGCTGCTCGCGGCCTCGGGGGCGACCAGTCTCATCGACGTCTCCGACGGGTTCGCCGGCGACCTCGGGCATGTCCTCGAGGCCAGCGGTGTCGGCGCGACGGTGGACGTCGAGGCCATCCCGAGACATCGGGCGCTGCGGACGAGGTGGGCCGACGACATCGCGGCGGACGTGTTGACCGCCTGGCTGGTCAGCGGCGGCGAGGACCACGCGCTCGTCGCGACTCTCTCGCCCGGAGACGTCGCCGCGGCGACGGCGGCGCTCCTCGGGGCCGGGATCGCCCTGGTCGACGTCGGGACCGTTGCCACGGGTGCCGGGATCACGTGGCTCGGCCTGCCGGCCGGCACGCCGCCACCGGGCGGCTTCGACCACTTCTCGGCGCGGTGACCCGCCCCGCGCGGGTCCTGAGCATCGCCGGGTCGGACTCCGGCGGCGGTGCCGGGATCCAGGCCGACCTCAAGACGATGCTGGCCCTGGGGGTTCACGGTATGACGGCGGTGACGGCGCTCACCGCCCAGAACTCGGTGGGCGTGCATGGCGTCTGGCCGGTGGACGTCGCAGCGGTGCGGGCGCAGATCCGCGCGGTGCTCGACGACATCGGGGTCGACGCGGTCAAGGTCGGCATGCTCGCGACGGCGGAGGTCGCCGACGCGGTCGCGGACGAGCTGGCGCAGGTCAGTGCCCCGGTCGTGGTGGACCCGGTGTGCGCCTCGAAGCACGGCGACGCGCTGATCGCCGCGGACGCCCTCGACGTGCTGCGCCGTCGGGTGATCCCGCTCGCGACCGTCGTGACGCCGAACCTGGCGGAGGTGGCGGCGCTGACCGGAGTTGAGGTGCGTGCCGCCGCCGACCTCCGCGCGGCCGCCGAGGCCGTGCATGCGCTCGGCGCGACGTGGACGCTGGTGAAGGGCGGTCACCTCGACGGCGAGCCGGTGGACCTGCTGTGGGACGGCGAGGAGGAGACGGCGTACGGCGGGCCCCGGCTGAACAGCCGACACACGCACGGCACCGGATGCACGCTCGCATCGGCGATCGCCAGCCACCTCGGCCACGGGTCATCGGTACCGGACGCGGTGCGTCTCGCGAAGGACTACGTCACCGGTGCGATCGGGGCGGGCTTCCCGCTCGGTCTCGGCATCGGCCCGGTCGACCACGGCTGGACATGGCGAACGGCCGGCAGCTGAGCTGCCGGCCGTTCGAGTGAGCGTGTGGTGTGTGTTGGCACCTGGTCAGGCTTTGTCCGTGGAGCGCGGCTGGGTGTGCGCCGACGGCAGGCGAGTGGCGGGAGCCCGCTCATGCGCCTTCCGCTTACTCTACTTTGCGAAGGTGAAGGTGTACTTGCCCTTGCCGGACGGGCCGCCGGCGAAGTTGCAGACGATGATGCGGAGGTCGCCGGCCTTCTTGACCTTGTAGGTCAGCTTCTCCACGACCGAGCCGGTGCTCATGTTGGTCGGCGTGACGGAGGCGTTGTCGCCCTCGGCGAGGCGCTTGCCCTTGCCGTCGTTGAGCGCGAGGTCCCAGTCGCCGAGGAAGCCAGTGACCTCGACCTTGAGCGTGCCGGCCGCGGGGGCCTTGAAGGACTCGACGTGAACGCTCTGCGGCGCCTCGACGGCGGCCGAGCAGGCGTTGGTGGAGGTCGGGTTGGAGATGGCCCCGCCCGGGACGGCGATGGCGACGTCGAACGTCTTCGAGATCGACTTGGGAGCGGCGACGGCAGGCGCGATCAGCAGCGCGATGCCGGTGCCGAGGGCGAGCGCGGGGACGAGGCGCAGGTGCGACATGTGGGGGGACCTTCCGAGGCTGGGGGAGGTGCGTCTGTCCCGTTCAACGCGCCAGCAGGCCGTGAGTGACGGCGGCGGGCGACGAGATTAGGATTCCCGCGTCACGTCGCGCTTCCCGGGGGGCGGTCATGCGCGTGCGTTCGGTGCGCACCGTCGCCCTGGCGGCAGTCATCGCCGGTGCCGGAGCCGGACATGCGGCGCCGAAGCGGTCCTGCAACCTCGTCGTCGATCCCGCGGGCGACGTGCGGAACACCGTGAACGGCGTTCCCGTCCCGAACGATCCGGGTCTCGACCTGCTGGGCGGCGACATCGCGACGAACGCCGAGTTCGTCACCGCGGTGATCCGGCTCGCCACCGAGCCCGAGCCGCCCACGGTGTACGCCAGGACCTATCTCGTGCAGGTCAACGCGGGTTTGCGACGACCGCTGATCCTCGCGTTCGACATCGGCGTCGACGGCACCCGGTACAGCTGGGGCTACGCCGACTCCACGGTCTACAACTACCGCGGCAGGGCGACCGGGCGCTTCGACGGCAGGACGGCTCACATCACGGCCCGGCTCGCCGACATCGCCGCGGACGAGAGCCTCGGCGCGATCAAGGCCGGCGCCACGATGAAGGGCATCAGCTTGTTCTCGTTTCGCCGGGTGACGTCCCACACGGGGGTCCACGGCTTCGTGTTCTCAGCCGACGACGCGTTCGGCAAGCCCTCGGCGACCTACCGGGCCGGGGCGCCGTCCTGCATCAAGGTCGGCTGACACACCTCGGCTGTCCGTACGGCGGGTGCTACCCCCGAACGACCTTGCCGGCCTTTATGCACGACGTGCACACGTTCAGCGTCTTCGGCGTCCGGCCGACGAGGGCGTGCACCTTCTGGATGTTCGGGTTCCAGCGTCGCCGGGTCCGCCGGTGCGAGTGCGAGACCGCCATGCCGAAGCCCGGGCCCTTGGCGCAGATGTCACAGACCGAAGCCACGGCGGCATTCTCCTCGAGCACGTGAGCGGGGGACCCGGAGGCGACCGGGCAACCGGCACAGGGTAGCCGGGGTCGGTCGTGCCGGGCAAGGCGGCCGAGGCGCGGGCACTAGGCTGCGCGCCATGCCGGGCCCGCTCGACGTCCTCGACGCGGCCGCCGTCCGCCGGTGGTGCGAAGCGGGTCTGCATGACCTCACGACGTGCCGGGAAGAGATCGACGACCTCAACGTCTACCCGGTCCCCGACGGCGACACGGGCACGAACCTGGTGCTGACCATGGAGTCCGTGGTCGAGGCCGTCCGAGCCGCGGACCCGTCCGATCTCGGCGCGGTGCTGAAGGCGATGGCGCACGGCGCGCTGATGGGGGCCCGGGGCAACTCCGGCGTCATCCTCTCGCAGCTCCTCCGCGGGATCGCTGAGGTCCTCGGGTCCCCCCGGCACGGCGAGCTCCCCGACCTGTGCCGCGCGCTGGAGCGAGCAGCCGACCTCGGGTACGCCGCGGTCGCCGAGCCGGTCGAGGGCACCGTCCTCAGCGTCGCGCGGGCCGCCGCCGACGCGGCGACGCGCGGCGGGGTCACGCTGAGCGGGGTTGCTCGCGCGGCAGCCGACGGCGCGCGTGTCGCGCTCGCCCGCACGCCGGACCAGCTGCCGGCGCTCGCGCAGGCCGGTGTTGTCGACGCGGGCGGACGCGGGCTGTGCGTCCTGCTGGACACGCTCGTGCGGGTCATCACCGGCGAGTCCGCCGGTGCACCGCCGGCTGTCGTCCCGCGCGACCGGAGCGGGATCGTCGTGGCGCGGGAGGCCGGCAGCGCGGAGTTCGGCTACGAGGTCCAGTACCTCCTCGACGCGGACGACACCGCGGTCGGCGGGCTGAAGACCCGGCTGGCGGCACTGGGGGACTCCCTCGTCGTCGTCGGCGGCGATGGCCTGTGGAACGTCCATGTCCACGTGAACGACGTCGGCGCGGCCGTCGAGGCCGGCGTGGAGGCCGGCCGCCCGCATCGGATCACGGTCACCCGGTTCGCCGACCAGATCGCCGGCGAGCGCGCGGCGTCAGCCCCCACCGCGAGCGCCGACGCGCCAGGGCGCGCCGGCCGCGGGGTTGTCGCCGTCGCCGCTGGGCCCGGACTGGTGGACCTCTTCGTGTCGGCCGGCGCGACCGTGGTCACCGGCGGGCCGTCCGCGAACCCCTCGACGCGCGAGATCCTCGACGCGATCGCTGCCACCGGGGCGCGCGAGGTGCTGGTGCTGCCCAACGACGGCAACGTCGTCGGCGCCGCCCGTCAGGCGGCGGACTCCGCGGCGACGACCGTCGCCGAGGTGCACGTCGTACCGTCCCGATCGCCGGTCCAGGGGCTGGCCGCGCTCGCGGTGCATGATCCCGCCCGGACCTTTGCCGACGACGCCATCGCGATGACGGACGCAGCCCGGGCGACCCGGTGGGGCGAGGTGACCACCGCGGTGCGGGACGCGCAGACCACAGCCGGGCAGTGCCGGGCGGGAGACGTCCTCGGCCTGGTGGAGGGCGACGTCGTCATCGTCGGGGCCGAGGTCGTCGAGGTGGCGGACGCCCTGCTCGACCGACTCCTCGCATCCGGCGGTGAGCTGGTGACAGTCATCACCGGCGCCGACGCTTCCGCCGATTCGGTCGAGGAGATGGTGTCCCGGGTCCGGCGGGACCACCCGGTCGTGGACGTCGAGGTCCACGACGGAGGGCAGCCGCACTACCCGCTGATCCTGGGCGTCGAGTGACGTGACCGGGCTCGCGACCGGGCTCCGCGGAGTCCTCGGTGACCGGACCGCGAAGGTGCTCGCCGCGGCGCTCGACCTGCACACCGTCGGGGACCTGATGCGGCACTACCCGCGGCGGTACGCCGAACGCGGTCAGCTGACGGATCTCGCCGACCTCCGCGTCGGGGACCACGTCACGGTGCTGGCCGAGGTCGAGCACGCCGCGCCGCGCTCCATGCGGAACCGGCGCGGGTCGATGCTCGAGGTCACTGTCACGGACGGTCGCAAGAAGCTCTCGCTCACGTGGTTCAACCAGCCCTGGCGGGAGCGCGAGCTGCGCGTCCGGCGCCAGGCGCTGTTCTCGGGGAAGGTCGGCGAGTTCCGCGGGAAGCTCCAGCTGGCCAATCCGGAGTACCAGCTGCTCGACGCGGCCGAGGGCGACAGCGCCGAGGCAGCAGCGGCGTCATTCGCGGGAACCCTCATCCCCGTCTACCCCGCGACCGAGAAGCTGCCGTCGTGGAAGGTCGCGCAGTGCGTGCGTGTCGCGCTCGACGTCCTCGACGAGGTCGACGACCCGCTGCCGGCGCAGATGCGCCTGCGTCACGGCCTGCGCGGGCTGGCCGACGCGTTTCGCGGGATCCACCGCCCTGACTCGACCGAGGACATGGTCGCGTCACGGCATCGCCTCAAGTGGGACGAGGCGTTCGTCCTGCAGGCGCTCCTCGCCCAGCGGCGGCAGGCCAACCGAGCGGCGCCGGCCCGGCCACGGGCGCGTCGGCCGGGCGGCCTCGTCGACGCGTTCGACGCTGCGATGCCCTTCACGCTCACCGCGGGGCAACGAGACGTCGCCGCCGCGATCGACCGCGACCTGGCCGAGGCGCATCCCATGCATCGTCTGCTGCAGGGCGAGGTCGGCTCGGGCAAGACAGTGGTCGCGCTGCGCGCCATGCTCGCGGTCGTCGACTCGGGCGGCCAGGCCGTGCTGATGGCGCCGACCGAGGTCCTCGCGCAGCAGCACGCGCGCAACATCCGAGACCTGCTCGGCCCCCTCGGCATGGCCGGCGAGCTCGGCGCGGCGGAGCTCGCGACCCGCGTCGTGCTCCTGACCGGCTCGACCGGCGCAGCGGCCCGGCGTGCCGCTCTCGCCGACATCGGGTCCGGGGCGGCGGGCATCGTCATCGGCACCCATGCCCTGCTCGAGCCGGACGTGGCCTTCGCCGACCTCGCACTCGTCGTCGTCGACGAGCAGCACCGGTTCGGCGTCGAGCAGCGCGACGTCCTCCGGTCGAAGAGCGAGGTCCCACCCCACGTGCTCGTGATGACGGCGACCCCGATCCCGCGCACCGTCGCGATGACGGTGTACGGCGACCTCGAGACCTCGACGCTCGTCGAGCTGCCGCGGGGGCGCGCCCCGATCGAGACGCACGTCGTCCCGGTCGCGGAGCGCCCGCAGTGGCTCGAGCGGGCGTGGGAGCGGGTGCGGACCGAGGCCGCGCTGGGTCACCAGGCGTTCGTGGTGTGCCCGCGGATCGGCGGCGACGCGAGCGACGACGTCGCCGCGCCGGCTCTCGACGACGAGCCGGAGCGCCGCCCGCCGCTGGCTGTCGAGGACGTCTTCCCGCTGCTTCGCGACGGTGAGCTCGCCGCCCTGCGCGTGGAGATGCTGCACGGGCGGCTGCGGCCAGACGACAAGGACTCCGTCATGCGCCGGTTCGGACGCGGAGACGTCGACGTCATCGTGGCGACGACCGTCATCGAGGTGGGGGTCGACGTTCCCAACGCGACCGCGATGGTGGTGCTGGACGCCGATCGCTTCGGCATCTCCCAGCTGCATCAGCTGCGCGGTCGGGTGGGACGGGGCAGTGCGCCCGCCGTGTGCCTGCTGGTGACCGAGATGCCGGCCGGATCGCCCGCGCGGGAGCGCGTGGACGCGGTCGCGGCGACCTCGGACGGGTTCGAGCTGGCCCGGCTGGACCTCGAGCGGCGCCGCGAGGGAGACGTCCTCGGGACGTCGCAGGCGGGGCGGCGCAGCCGGCTCCGGCTGCTCGAGCTGCTGCGCGACGAGGACCTCATCCGCACGGCGCGGGCCGAGGCGGCCGAGCTGGTGGACGCCGACCCCGCGCTCACCGCGCACCCGGCGCTGGTCGCAGCCATCGCCGCTGCGGTCGACGAGGAGCGAGCCGAGTTCCTGGAGAAGGGCTGACGTGCGGGTCATCGCCGGCGCAGCGCGGGGGCGCCGGCTCACCGCGCCCGCCGGCCGGGATACCCGGCCGACCTCCGACCGCGCCCGCGAGGGGCTGTTCTCCACGCTCGAGGCGCTCCGCGGGCCGCTGGCCGGCGCGCGGGTTCTCGACCTGTACGCGGGCTCGGGCGCGGTCGGGCTCGAGGCGCTCTCCCGCGGTGCCGCGCACGTCCTGCTCGTCGAGTCGCACGGCCGGGCCGTGACGGCGATCCGGTCGAATGTCTCCGTGGTCGGCCTCCCCGGCGCCGCTGTGCGCGCGGAGCGAGTCGCCCGGGTGCTGGCCGGCCGGCCCGACGAGCGGTACGACGTCGTGTTCGCCGACCCGCCGTACGCCGAGCCGGTCGTCGAGGTGCTCGAGGCGCTCGACGGCTGGCTCGCTCCCGGCGGCGTCGTCGTCGTCGAGCGCGCGGCCCGCGACGACGGGTTGGCCTGGCCGTCGTTCATCGAGCCGCTCCGGGACCGGCGCTACGGCGAGGGAGTGCTTTGGTACGGTCGCCGTGCTGCTACCGAAGGGGCCACATGAGGCGAGCGGTGTGCCCGGGCTCGTTCGACCCGGTGACCAACGGGCACCTCGACATCATCGGCCGAGCGGCGCGGATGTACGACGAGGTCGTGGTCGCGGTGCTGGTCAACCAGACGAAGCAGGGCCTGTTCACGATCCCGGAGCGCATCGACCTGCTGCGCGAGGTGTGCGCGCCCTGGCCCAACGTCAGCGTGGACAGCTTCGCCGGGCTGCTCGTCGACTTCTGCCGCGACCGGGACATCCGGGTCATCGTGAAGGGCCTGCGCGCGGTCAGCGACTTCGACTACGAGCTGCAGATGGGCCAGATGAACCACGGCCTCGCCGGGGTGGAGACTTTGTTCATGACGACGAACCCGCTCTACTCTTACCTGTCGTCGAGCCTCGTCAAAGAGGTCGCGAAGTACGGCGGTGACGTGTCGAGCCTCGTCCCCGAGGTCGTCGTACGCCGAATGACCGACCGGCTGGCCGCGACCCGCGAGCCTGCTGCCGGCGAGTAGCGCACCGCCCTCCAGCACCACCCCTAGCGAGGAGCATCCCCGACCGTGGACGACGTGCAGGCCAAGCTCGACGAGATCGCCGAGATGGTCGAGTCGGCGAAGTCGATGCCGCTGTCGGCGTCGTGCGTCGTCAACCGCGCCGATCTGCTCGGCCGCATCGAGGAGCTCCGCAGCCTTCTTCCGGCGCAGATGCAGGAGGCGCAGCGCGTGCTCAAGGAGCGGGCCGCGGTCGTGGCGGAGGGACAGGTCGAGGCTGACCGCATCATCGCGGACGCGCGGACCGAGGCTGCCCGGCTGGTGGGCCGGAACGAGGTGACGCAGACCGCGACGCGCGAGGCGGAGCGGCTGACGCGCGAGGCGGTGGAGTCGGCGAACCGCATGCGGGTCGAGGTCGACGACTACGTCGACACCAAGCTGGCCAACTTCGAGGTCGTGCTCCAGCGGACGATCACGTCCGTCACGCGAGGCCGGGACAAGCTGCGCGGCCGGCACGAGCTCGACCAGCTGCGCGACGGGGAGCTCGAGCCGGACGAGACCCCGCTTCCCGGCTGAGGTTCGTCGGCGGAGGTTCGTGGTCCGGGCTCCGATCGGCTAGTCTTTGCTGCTGGTCCTGCCCAGACCGAGACATCACCGTGCCCGAGAACAGGAACTCCGCCCCCCGCCTCGACCCGCGTCAGCCGCTCGTGATCGACACCCGCGAGCTCGGCCGCCGCCCCGGGTCGATGCGCAAGGTGACGCTCCGCGTTGCGGCCCCGGCGAGCTTCGGTCTGGACATGATCGCGGTGCCGGACGGCGCCGAGCTCGACCTCGACCTGCGGCTGGAGTCCGTGATGGAGGGCGTGCTCGTCTCCGGCCGGGCGCGCGTGCCCCTCCAGGGCGAGTGCGGCCGGTGCCTGGACCCGATCGCCTCGACCCTCGAGGTGGACCTGCAAGAGCTGTTCGCCTACCCGGAGTCCGCGGCTACGGACGACGAGGCAGAGCACCTGGTCGGTGACCTGCTGGATCTCCAGCCCACGCTGCGCGACGCCGTGGTGCTGGCGCTGCCGCTCACGCCGCTCTGCCGGGACGACTGCCCCGGACTGTGCGTGACGTGCGGCGCCCGGCTGGCCGACGGGGACTGCGGGCACTCCGCAGCCCCGGTCGACCTGCGGTGGGCGGCGCTCGAGAACCTGGGCTCGACCGAGCCCGCTGCGCACGACTCGACGGATGAGAGCTAGGAGCGACGGTGGCTGTACCGAAGCGGAAGATGTCGCGGAGCAACACCCGCTCGCGCCGTTCGCAGTGGAAGGCCGCCCTGCCGGCGTTCGCCACCTGCAAGCGGTGCAAGCAGGCGAAGCTCCCGCACGTGGCCTGCCCGACCTGCGGGACCTACAACGACCGGCAGGTCGTCGAGGTCGGCTAGTGGGCTCGCCCAGGTCCGGCACGGCTCGCCCGTCCGGATCGGTGACCGTCGCGCTCGACGCAATGGGCGGTGATCACGGCCCGGCGGCGGTCGTCGACGGCGCACTTCTCGTCGCCGACGCGCGACCGGAGGTCGAGGTGGTCCTGGTCGGCGCGCCCGACGTGCTGGCGGCCTGCCTCGCCGAGCGAGGCGTCGCGGGACGGCTCGACGTGGTGCCAGCCCGCCAGGTGGTCGAGATGACCGAGGACCCGGCGCGCGCCGTCCGCGCGAAGCGCGACGCGAGCGTCCGCGTCGCGGCACGGCTCGTACGCGACGGCCGCGCGGCGGCGACGGTGACAGTCGGTCCTACCGGGGCGGCGCTCGCGGCTGCGGTCTTCACCCTCGGCCGCCTTCCGGGCGTCACCCGACCGGGTCTCGCCGTCGTCGTGCCCACACCGGGCGGCGACCTCGTCCTCCTCGACGCCGGCGCCACGGTCGACTGCCGCCCCGATCTGCTGGCGCAGCTCGCGCTGGCCGGCGCAGCGTTCGCGCGGGCGCGGCTCGGTGTCGACGACCCCCGGGTCGGACTGCTCAACGTCGGCAGCGAGCAGGGCAAGGGGGACCTGCTGCGCCGCGAGGCCGCCGACCTGCTGGGTCGCCTCCCGATCAACTACGTCGGAAACGTCGAAGGGAACCACGTCGCCGAGGGGGGCAGGGCTGACGTCGTCGTGACCGACGGGTTCACCGGCAACGTCGTCGTGAAGTGCCTGGAGGGGGCCGCGCGGAGCCGGCCGGCTGACGACGCGGCCGACCCCGACACGGGCGGCGGGGGAGTGCTCCTCGGAGTCGACGGCGTCGCAGTCGTCGGCCACGCCGGCTCGTCGCCGAGCGCGGTCGCGCACTGCATCTGCGCCGCGGCCGACGCGGCAGCGACCGGCCTCGTCGATCGCGTCCGCGCCGCGCTGGCCGACCTGGTGGCGCGCCGGCTCGCAGATCCCGACGTCGGCGCGGTGGCGCCGTGAGCGAGGCGCCCCGCGTGTCCACGGCGGATCAGGTCCTCGCCGTGCTGCGGGAGGCGGCCGAGGTCGTGCTCGAGGTCGACCCGACAACCGTTCGCCGTGAGTCGCGTCTCGTCGAGGACCTCGGCGCCGACAGCCTCGCCGTCGTCGAGATCGTGGAGATCGTCGAGGAGCGCCTCGCCGACCGCCTCGGCGTCCGGGTTCATGTCGACGACGACGCCCTCGACCGGGTGGCCACCCTCGGCGACGTGGTCGACCACGTGGCCGGCCTGCTTCCGGGGTCCTCCTCATGACGCAACGCCACCCCGACGTGCTGCTGCCGATGCAGGACCTCGACGTACGACGAACCGCGCTGGAGAAGGCTCTCGGGGTGACGGTCCGCGACCGTTCCCTGCTGCGTCGGGCCCTCACCCACCGCTCGTTCGCGTACGAGCACGGCGGACTGCCGACAAACGAGCGGTTGGAGTTCCTCGGCGACTCCGTCCTCGGCATCGTCGTCACCGACCACCTCTACCGCTCCTTCCCGGACCACCAGGAGGGCCAGCTGGCGAAGCTCCGCGCGTCGGTCGTCAACATGAATGCGCTGGCCGACGTAGCGCGGTCGGTCGACCTCGGCAGCTGGCTGCTCCTCGGGCGCGGTGAGGAGTACTCCGGCGGTCGTGACAAGTCGTCCATCCTCGCCGACACCTTCGAGGCGATCCTCGGCGCGGTGTACGTCGATCGGGGGCTGACCTCGGCGTCGAAGCTGGTCCACCGCTTCTTCGACGAGCTGATGGCCGAGGCGTCGACGCGGGGGGCCAGCCTCGACTGGAAGACCTCCCTCCAGGAGCTCTCGGCAGCGCAGCTGCTCGGCGTGCCCGAGTACGCCGTCTCCGAGACCGGCCCGGACCACGAGAAGCGCTTCTCGGCGGTCGCGGTCGTGGCCGGGCAGGAGTGGGGCTCCGGCGACGGCCGCAGCAAGAAGGAGGCCGAGCAGCGGGCCGCCGAGGCGGCCTGGACGTCGATCCAGCAGCACATGCTGGCCGACGAGAGCGCAGCCGTGGTGCCCGCGCCTGATGCCTGAGCTGCCCGAGGTCGAGGTCGTCCGGCGCGGGCTGGAGCGCGGCGTGGCCGGCCGGCGGATCGCAGCGGTGGACGTCCGCCATCCGCGCGCCATCCGCAGACACGTCGGCGGCGCCGCGGACTTCGTCGCGCTCCTCGTCGGTCGTCAGGTCCTGGCGGCGCGTCGTCGCGGCAAGTACCTGTGGCTGCCCCTCGACTCCGGCGACGCGCTGACCGGTCACCTCGGGATGAGCGGGCAGCTGCTCGTGTGCGATCCCGACAAGCCCGCGGAGACGCACCTGCGGGTCCGGTTCAGCTTCGCCGACCACGGCCGCGAGCTGAGGTTCGTCGACCAGCGCACGTTCGGCGGGCTGCTGGTGGTCCCAGGCGGCGCCGATCTGCCGTCGACCATCGCCCACATCGCGCTCGATCCGCTGGACCCCGACTTCGACGACGAGGAGTTCGTCCGGCGGATCAGAGCCCGCCGTACCGGCGTCAAGCGCGCACTCCTGGACCAGACGCTGCTGTCCGGCGTCGGCAACATCTACGCGGACGAGGCGCTCTGGCGGACGCGGCTGCATTTCGACCGGCCGACCGACCGGCTCACCCGTGCGGACGCGCGGAGGCTGCTCGGCCACGTTCGGGACGTCCTGCGCGAGTCGCTCGCGGCCGGCGGGACGAGCTTCGACGCCCTCTACGTGTCGACCGAGGGCGTCAGCGGGCTGTTCGAGCGCGACCTCGCCGTGTACGGCCGCGGCGACCAGCCGTGCCGGCGATGCGGAGCCGCGGTCGGTCGAGCCGCCTTCATGAATCGGTCGTCGTACTTCTGCCCACGCTGCCAACGACCTCCCCGGTCGCCGTCTCCCGAGACCGGAGCATGACGTGTCGTCGCCTTCATCGAGTCCCGACGCCGCGCCGGAGGCGACCCGCGTCACGGCCTGGGTGCACGGACAGGTCCAGGGCGTCGGCTTCCGCTGGTGGACCCGCTGCCGGGCCCGCGAGCTGGGCCTCGTCGGGTGGGCGGCCAACCTCGACGACGGCCGCGTCGAGGTGGTCGCCGAGGGCCCGCGGCCCGCGTGCGGGGCGCTCCTCGAGGCGCTGCGCAGTCCGGCCGCACCCGGGCTGGTCGACCAGGTCACGGAGCGCTGGAGCGAGCCGGTCGGCGGAATGTCCCGGTTCGTGGAGAGATGACCCGGCGAATTCCGTGATCTGACCGTGATCTGGGTATTGACCCTCTCGGGCGTGCCGTGTCACCCTCGAAGGCACCCCACACGCCCTCGTGCGCAGCCCTCGCCTGGCCGCGCCGACCGCGTGTCGGCTCCCACGAGCTGGAGGTCCACCACGATGGCGAAGGCACTTCTCGGGTTCGTCGGGCCCACCGGCGACATGCGAGCCACGGCCGAGATCCGCCGGCTCCAGCTCCGGGTCAAGGAGCTCGAGGCGGAGGTGGCCGACCTGCGCGCCACGCACGAGCTCGAGCACTCGCTCGCGCTCACCGCGAGCCAGCCGGAGCCGGCCTACAGCTGACCGGACCGATCAGAGGGCGCCCCGCGGGGCGCCCTTTTTGCTGCCCGCGACACGCGGCCACGAGCCGGTCGGGGCGGTACGCTGCGCGTGGACTTCCCCCCGCTTCGACCTCACGCCGGCTCTTCGGCGTCCGGGAGTGCTCGAGTGCACCTCAAGAGCCTCACGCTGAGGGGCTTCAAGTCCTTCGCGACCGCGACGACGCTGCGCATGGAGCCCGGCATCACGTGCGTGGTCGGGCCGAACGGCTCCGGCAAGTCGAACGTCCTCGACGCCATCGCCTGGGTGCTCGGCGAGCAGGGCGCGAAGGCGCTGCGCGGCGGCAAGATGGAGGACGTCATCTTCGCCGGCACGCCCGGTCGCCCCGCGCTGGGCCGGGCCGAGGTTGTGCTGACCATCGACAACGCGGACGGCGCGCTGCCGGTCGACTTCGCCGAGGTCACGATCTCCCGGCTGATGTTCCGGTCCGGCGAGAGCGAGTACGCGATCAACGGCACGCCGTGCCGGCTGCTCGACGTGCAGGAGCTGCTCAGCGACTCCGGCATCGGCCGCGAGCTGCACGTGATCGTCGGACAGGGGCAGCTCGACGCGGTGCTGGCGGCCCGCCCCGAGGAGCGCCGCGCCTTCATCGAGGAGGCCGCCGGCGTCCTCAAGCACCGCAAGCGCAAGGAGAAGGCGCTTCGCAAGCTCGACGCGATGCAGGCCAACCTCACCCGGCTGACCGACCTGACGGCGGAGCTGCGTCGCCAGCTCAAGCCGCTGGGCAAGCAGGCGGAGGTCGCGCGCCGCGCCGCGACGATCCAGGCCGAGCTCCGGGACGCTCGGCTGCGGCTGCTGGCCGACGACCTGCTCGCCCTGCGGTCGACCCTCGAGGCCGAGCTCGCCGACGAGGCGGAGCTCACCGCGCGGCGCAGCGCCGTCGAGGCGGACCTCCACGCGGTCGCGCAGAGCGAGGAGCGGCTCGAGACTGCGCTGGCCGGCGACGCCCCGCTGCTGGCCCGTGCCCAGGAGACCTACTACCGGCTCGCGTCGCTCCGCGAGCGTTTCCGTGGGACCGCGGACCTCGCGGCCGAGCGGCAGCGCAACCTCGCGGAGGACATCGAGGCGGAGTCACGCCCCGGCCGGTCGGCCGAGGAGCTCGAGGCCGAGGCGGCTGCCGTCCGTCAGGAGGAGCAGGCGGTCCGGGTCGCGCTCGCCGAGGACGAGCTGCGGCTCGCCGGCGCAGAGGCGGCGCGCGCCGCTCTCGAGGCCCGGTTGCGCGAGGAAGAGCTCGCGCTGGTCACCGCGGTGCGCGCCCAGGCCGACCGGCGCGAGGGGCTGGCCCGGCTCGTCGGCGAGGTAGGGGCGCTGCGCAGCCGGGCCGCGGCCGCGGAGCAGGAGATCGCGCGCATCGCCGCTGCCCACCAGGCGGCGGTCGACCGGGCGGACGCCGCACGGGCGGAGTTCCTCGCCGTGCAGCACCAGGTCGTCGAGCTCGAAGGCGGCGAGCAAGGGCTCGACGAGCGATACGAGCAGGCGACGAACGCGCTGGCGGACGCGACCATCGCGGTGGAGCAGCTCGTCGCCGAGGAGCGGGAGGCAGAGCGCGAGAAGTCGTTCTGGACCGCCCGTCGCGAAGCGCTCGAGATGAGTCTGGCGCGTCGGGACGGCGGCGGCGCGCTGCTCGACGCCCGGGATCGCGTGCCCGGGGTCCTCGGCAGCGTGGCCGAGCTGCTGTCCGTGCATCCCGGCGACGAGGCCGCGATCGCGGCCGCTCTGGGCAGCGTCGCCGACGCGGTCGCGGTCGACTCCGCCGGCACCGCCGTCGCGGCGCTCGCGCTCCTTCGCGACGACGACGCGGGTCGCGCGACGGTGCTGATCGGCACCCCGGAGGACGCCGCACCGCCTGCCGCAGCCGACCTGCCTGCGGGCGCTCGACGCGCACTCGACCTCGTCACCGCCCCGCCGGCCCTGGCCGCGGCGGTCGGGCGCCTGCTGCGGTCGGTCGTCGTCGTACCCGACCTCGACACGGCGCGCCGGGTCGTCGAGGCGGCACCTGCCATGACCGCCGTCACGGTGCATGGCGACCTCCTGGCGCTCGACCGGGCCGTCGGCGGCGGCGCCTCCGCGCCGTCGCTGCTCGAGGTGCATGCGGCGGCGGAGGAGGCGACCGAGCGGCTCGCGGACGCGACGATGCGCGCCGAGCGGCTGCGCTTCGCCCTCGCTTCCGCCCGCGCCGACCTGGACCGCATCCAGGTCGAGGTCGACGAGGCGCTCGAGACGCGGCACGACTCCGACGCGCGGATGGCGGCCATCGCCGAGCAGCTGGGTCTGCTCGGCTCCCGGCAGCGGGCCGCGACGGAGGAGGCGGACCGGCTCGACCGAGCCGTCCGGGACGCCGAGGCGGCGCGCGACCGGGACCTCGAGGGACTCGCCGCGCTGGAGCAGCGGCTCGCCGCAGCCGAGGCGGAGCCGGACTCCGCCATCGAGCCGTCGACCGCGACCCGGGACGCGGTCGCGGT
>DATLNF010000048.1:0-6997 GCA_035536955.1 Mycobacteriales bacterium
GGGGTCGGCGTACCCACCCTGGACGGGCTCGGCGCGGTCGGCGACGGCGCGCACGCCGAGGGCGAGCACGTCGTCGTCAGCGCGATGGCCGAGCGGGCCGCACTCGTCGCGGCGCTGGTGGAGGATCTGCTGCGCAGCGCCTAGTCGACGGGAGGTGGCCGGCGTGGCCGTCCAGCTCAACCACACGATCGTGCACGCGAAGGACAAGGCGGAGTCGGCGGCCTTCCTCGCCGAGATCCTCGGGCTCGGCGCGCCGGAGCCCTTCGGGCCCTTCCTCGGCGTCTACACCGCGAACGACGTGACGCTGGACTTCATCGACGCCGACGGCGAGGTGCTCTCGCAGCACTACTCCTTCCTGGTGACGGAGGAGGAGTTCGACGTCATCTTCGGGCGCATCCGCGACCGCGGCCTCGAGTACTGGGCCGACCCGGGCCGCACCGAGCCGGGGCAGACGTATGAGTTCAACGGCGGGCGCGGGGTCTACTTCCCGGATCCGAGTGGGCACTTCCTGGAGATCCAGACGCGGCCGTACGTCGACCGCTGAGGTCAGTCGAGCTGCGGGAACGCCCGTCGCGGACCGACGTACTTCACGCACGTGCACGGCGTGTCCCACACCAGGTCCGAGAACTCGGCCGGACCGTCGTGCTTCGCCCGCGAGAACGACACCCGCGGCACCGACGCCAGCTGAAACGAGCCGAGGCTCTCGAGTGACGCCTTGGCGGACCGCAGGTCGATCGAGCCGACGATGCCACGCACCGCGTCGACAGTCGTGTAGAGCTCGTCGCACTGGCTCAAGGCGATGCTCGCCTCGTTCGTGCTCCCGTACTCCTGACCCGTACGCCGTTTCAGCAGCTCCATGCAGGACCGGGACTTCGCGTTCGCGAACCGCTCGCTGTCCGCGGTGGGCAGGTCGATGTAGGGGTCCCAGCCGACCCCGGCGGCGCCGTTCACCTCCCGATCGGTGAGCGCGCCGAGGTCGTACAGCGCCTGCAGGCCCGACGTCGTCCCCACGCCGTAGCGCGGGTAGTACTGCTGGTTGCGGGCCGCTGAGGCGAACAGCAGCGTCAGGCCACCTGTCGTGTCGAGCAGCACGACGTGGGTGACGCGGTTCTGCTGGAAGCGCAGCACCGCGTTCTGGATCTCGGCAGCTGCCGCGCCGATCTCGGCGTTGCTCTCCGGCGCATGGATGTAGACGACGTTGTCGGGCGCAACCGGGTGGCCGGCTGCCGCCAGCGCCGGGAGCAGCACCCGCGGCACCGGCTTCGTCCACATCGGCTGGTCGAAGGCGAGGACGCCCACGTTCGCCTTCCCGGGGGCGGGCGCCCCGGCGGCGGTGTCCCAGCCGCCGAAGTACCCGAGCCGGACGAGCGCCGGAGTGAGCGCCTTGAACCACCGGTCCTGCATGGGCGCACCGAGGTTGAACATCTGGGGATTCGCGTCGAACGTCTCGCGTTCCGCGGCGTAGAGCTGGCCACCGACGACCTGCAGGACCCCGGCCTTGAGCAGGCATGCGCGCAGGGTGTCCGAGTAGCCGTCGCCCATCACCGCGAACACCTTGTTGTCCTCGGTGTACCTCGAGCAGGCTGCCTGGTCCTGCTGCGCGCCGGTCTGCGCCGACTGGGCCTCGTACGCGTGGAAGACCGGCACGAGCTTGCGCCCGGCGACCCCGCCTCGCTCGTTGATGTCGGCGATGATCGCCTCGGCGTTGGCCTTGGTGTCGCCCTGGCTGACCTCCACGCCCAGCGCGCGGTTGGCCTGCTCGGCGTCGGTGGTGTAGCCGATGCCGATGAAGATCTCCTTCGCCGTCACCCCGACGCCGTGCCGCACGGCCCCCGACGACGTGCCGCGGGACCCGCCGGGCGCGCCGCCGCCGCTGGACCCGGCGCCGCTGCTGCCGCTGCCGGCGCCGAACCGGCCGGTCGCGGTGCTGCCGCCGGACGACGAGTCGGGCGGGTGGGTCGACCCCGGTGCGAGGCCTGCCGGCGGGCCGGCCGAGCCGTCACCGGACGGCCCGGAGGTCGGCGCCGTCAGCCCTTCGGCGTCGGCCGACAGCCGACCCGGTACGCCGTCGACGGCCCGAGGCGCCGGCGCCGCGGTCGACCCGCAGGCGGCGAGCGTCGCCACGGCCACCGTGGCCACGGCGGTGCGAAGCCCGCGCATCATGGCCGCTCAGCCCCGGTCATCGGATGGGCCGGGCCGCGCCGACGTACCTCACGCACTCGCACGGCGTGTCCCAGTACATGTCCCAGCCGAGCTCGGCGCCGTCCTGCCGGCCCGGTCCGAGAACCATCCTGGGCAGCGATGCGGTCGGAAAGCTGCTCCCGATCGTCCCCATGACCTGGCGCGCCGAGCTGAAGGTGATCGACCCTGGGATCCGGTTCACGACGTACGCCAGCAGGTTCAGCTCGTCGCACTGCCCCAGCGCGATGCTCGCCGCATTGGTGCTGGTGTAGGTCTCGCCGGTGCCGTCCTTGATGACCTGGAGGCAGCGCGTCGTCGCGGCGGTCGCGAACGTGTCGCCTTCGGCGGTGGGCAGGTCCAGGGACGGCGCCCAACCCAGTCCAGCGGCGCCGGTGAGCTCTTTGGCCGTGAAGTTGCCGGCGTCGAAGAGCCCCTGGAGTCCCGACGTCGACCCGACGCCGTACCGCGGGTAGTAGCGCTGGTTGCGCGCGCCCGCCGCGAACACGAACGTGAGCCCGCCTTGGGTGTCGAGGAACAGCACGTGCGTGACGCCGTTCTGCCGCAGCCGGAGGACCGCGTTCTGGACCTCCGCGACCGCCGGACCCTGGTCGCTGTAGCCCTGCGGGCTGGTGATGTAGACGATGTTCTCGGGCCGCACGTCGTAGCCGGCGCGCTTGAGCGCGGGCAGCAGCGTCCGCGGCACCGGCCTGGTCCACATCGTGCTGTTGAACCCGATCGCCGCGATCACCGGCTTGGACCCGGGTGCGGGCGCGCCGAGGTTGAAGTCCCAGCCGTCGAAGTACCTCTGGCGGACCAGTGCCGGGACGAGGCTGTTGAACCACCGGTCCTGCGACGCTCCGATGAGGTTGTAGAGCTGCGGGTTCGCGCGCATCTCGTCGCGCTCGTCGGCGTAGAGCTGACCGGCGGTGAGCTGCAGGACGCCGTGCTTGCGCATGCAGGCGCGGAACGTATCCGTGTAGCCGTCGCCCATCACCGCAAAGACCTTGTTGTCCTCGGTGTACGTCGAGCACGCCTCCTGGTCCTTCGTCGCGTTCGTCTTCGCCGAGGTCGCCTGGAAGGCGTGCCAGACCGGCACCAGCTTGCGCCCGGCGACCCCACCGCGCTTGTTGATGTCGTTGATGATCGCCTCGGCGTTGGCCTTCGGGTTCCCGCTGTCGATGTTGACGCCGGCTGCTCGGTTCGCCTCCTCGGTGTCGGTGGCGTAGCTCAGCCCGATGAAGATCTCCTTGGCCGTCACGCCGGGGGCGTGCCGGACGGTGGTGCCGGACGACCCGCCGCCGCTCCCGACGCCGCCCGAGCCGCCCGTGCCGCCCGAGCCGCCGGCGAAGCCAGCACCTGACCCGCCGCCGGTCGACGTACTGCCGCCCGCCGACACCGACGACCCGCCCGACGCCCCGGAGCCCGGACCCGCGATCGTCGTGCCGTCCGGGGCGACCACACTGCCGTCGGCGGTCACCGTGCTGCCGGCCGGCGCGCTGAGGCCGTCGCCCGAACCGGCGAGCGCGTTCTGGCCGGCCCTCGGTTCTGCCCCTGTGGTGGCCACGGTGGAGCCGCAGCTCGCGCTCAGCGCGCCCAGGAGCAGTCCGGCGGCCAGTCGCGATCGGCGCATGGTGTCCTCCAGTGGCGCGATGCCAGGTCCACTGTCGCACCCCGGCCGCCGGATCGTTCTGGTGCGTGCGCACGAACCTGCGAACGGAGGTTGTCGCCGGACGACGAGACACACCGGGCCGCGGAGGGTCAGGCTGAGGGCCGTGGCCGAAGGAATCCTGCGAACCGCCGCACCGCCCGTCGACGAGGCGGCGGCCGTCGCGGCGCGTGTCGCCGACCGGGCGGGCGTCGAGATCCGTCACCTGCACGACCTCCAGCCGATGCAGGAGGTCGCCGACCTGTTCGTCGAGGTCTGGCAGACCCGCGCGATGGAGCCGCCGATCAACCGGGACCTGCTGCGGGCGCTCGCCCACGCCGGTGGGTACGTCGCCGCGGCGTACGCCGACGAGGCTCTCGTCGGCGGATCGGTCGGCTTCCTCGCGGCCGACGGCTCGCTGCACAGCCACATCTCCGGCGTCAGGTCCGGGCTGCAGGGCCGCAGCGTCGGGCACGCGCTGAAACTCGACCAGCGGGCGTGGTGTCTCGAGCGCGGCATCGCCACGGTCACCTGGACGTTCGACCCGCTGGTCCGGCGCAACGCGTGGTTCAACCTGTGCAAGCTCGGCGCGACCGGCGAGGAGTACCTGCGCGAGTTCTACGGCCCGATGCAGGACGCGCTCAACGCCGGCGACAGCAGCGATCGGCTGTTCGCCCGATGGGACCTGCTGTCTCCGCGGGTCGCGGAGATCGCCGCCGGCGCGGCGCCGGACACCGACGCCGACCGCCTCCGGGCCGCGGGTGCGCGCGTGCTCGTCGAGGACGGCGACGGCACGCCCATTGTGCGGACCACCAGCACCGACGGCTCGGCGACGCTGCTGGTCGCAACTCCCGAGGACGCGGTCCGGCTGCGCGGCGACGAGCCGCAGCTGGCGAGCAGGTGGCGGCACGCCGTACGTGATGCGATGGAGCCCGCGGTCGGCGACGGCTACTCGGTCACCGGCATGACCCGGTCCGGCTACTACGTGCTCACGACGAAGGACGGCAGCAACCCGTGAAGCTCAACCGCGTCGAGCTGAGGCGGGCCCGCCTGCCGCTCGTCTCCCCGTTCCGCACGTCCTTCGGCAGCCAGACCACGAAGGACGTGCTGCTGGTCCGCGTGGAGACGCCGGACAGCGAGGGCTGGGGCGAGTGCGTGACGATGGAGGAGCCGCTCTACTCGAGCGAATACACCGACAGCGCGCAGCACGTCATCGAGGCGTTCCTCCTCCCACGGCTCGCGGCGCTCGGCGAGCGGCTCACCGCGGCCAAGGTCGCGCACGCGCTGGAGCCGGTCAGCGGGCACCCGATGGCGAAGGCCGCCGTGGAGCTCGCGGTCCTCGACGCCGAGCTGCGTGCGGCGGGCCAGCCGCTGTCCGAGCGGCTCGGCTCGGTCGTCGACACGGTCCCGTCCGGCGTCAGCGTCGGCATCATGGACTCGATCCCGCAGCTGCTGGACGCGGTCACGTCGTACGTCGAGCAGGGGTACGTGCGGATCAAGCTCAAGATCGAGCCCGGCTGGGACGTCGACGCCGTCCGCGCCGTGCGCGAGCGGTTCCCGGACGTGCCGCTGCAGGTCGACGCCAACACGGCGTACACGCTCGCGGACGCGCGGCACCTCAAGAGGCTCGACGATTTCGACCTGCTGCTGATCGAGCAGCCGCTGCCGGAGGACGACGTCCGCGGCCACGCCGAGCTCGCGAAGGTCGTCCGTACGCCGATCTGCCTCGACGAGTCGGTTACGTCGGCGCGGGCCGCTGCCGACGCGATCGCGCTCGGCGCGTGCTCGGTCATCAACATCAAGGCAGGCCGGGTCGGCGGCTACCTCGAAGCCGTGCGCGTCCACGACGTCGCGGTGGCCAACGGCATCGCGGTGTGGTGCGGCGGGATGGTGGAGACCGGCCTGGGCCGGGCGGCGAACATCGCGCTCGCCGCGCTGCCCGGCTTCGTGCTCCCGGGGGACACGTCGGCGTCCGACCGCTTCTTCACGCAGGACATCATCACCGCGCCGTTCGTCCTGGAGAACGGCCACGTGCGGGTGCCGACGGGTCCGGGCCTCGGCGTGACCGTCGACCAGGCGGCGCTCGACGAGATCACGACCAGCACGAAGAGCATCACGCTGTAGAGCCGCGCTCAGCTCGCGATGAACGCTCGTCCCCCCATGTGCATGTAGCGGCGGCCGTTGCTCTCGGAGAACACCGCCGGCGTCCAGTCGTCGGACTCCGCCATCTTGGCGAGCCACCGGTCCTCGGTGACCGGGTGCAGCGTCAGCGTGCTCTGCCGCTGCGACTCCGGGAACATCTCGGCGATCTTCGCGTCACGAATCCTGATCGTTCCCTCGAGATGGTCACCGGCGGGCTCGAGCTCGATCCGCACCGCGACGGTCTGGAACGAGCCGGCCTTCGCGGCCACGTCGACGTCGGGCGTCGTCTCCGGAGGCGTCGGCTTCGCCGGTCGCGTCACGCCGACGGAACCCAGCACCTCGTCGAGCAGCGGGTCCGCGATCCGGTCGATCTTGTTGCCGTTCGCCAGCACGACGACGGCCAGCTTCTCGGCGGGCACGCGGACGAAGCGGGCATGCGTGCCGACGAGGTCCCCGCCGTGACCGACCAGCCATCGGTCGTCCGGCAGCTTCGTCATGGCCCAACCGAGCCCGTGGTGGGTGTCCTCGCCGGTGCCCTCGGGCAGGGTGACGTGCGGCACCGCCATCTGCGTCACGGCGTCCTCGGACAGCACGCGCACGCCGCCCGTCCCGAGCCCGTCGTGATCGTGCATCGCCCCGAAGCGCAGCACGTCGCCCGCGGTGGCGACGAGTCCGCCGCATGGTGCGGACGCGCGGTCGCCCTGCCACCTCCGCAGCGGGACAGCCTTTCCGTCCTCGTCGGTGTGCGGCACCGCGAACGGCCACCACACCACGTCCTCGGGGAGCGAGACGGTGCGGGTCGCGCCGATCGGGTCGAGCACGCGCTCGCGCAGCGACTCGTCCCAGCCCTTGCCGGTGAGCACCTCGACGACGCGACCCGCGACGTTGAGCCCGCTGTTGCAGTACGACCACGTCGCCCCGACGGGATGCACCTGGCCGATGGTCGAGCAGCTCTCGACGTACTGCTCGAGCGCGTCGTCGCCGCGACCGAACGAGTCGAACTTGTCCCCGTCGATCCCGGAGGTGTGG
>DATLNF010000049.1:0-15201 GCA_035536955.1 Mycobacteriales bacterium
CGAGGCCTCGTCGACCACCACGACGTCGTACGCCCGGTCGGGCAGGCCCCCGAGCCACGTCTGGTACACGGTCGCCGCGACGACGCCGGCCCGGTCGAGCAGCGCCGGCTCGTCGACGTCGAGCTTGCGATCGAGCTGCTCGAGCCGTTCCCGCAGCGCGCGCCGGTCGGCCGCGCTGCCGTCCTCGCCCAGGTCGCTCAGCTCGGCGGCCAGGCGGCCGCGCTCGGTGAGCAACGGCGCGCGCAGCCTGACCAGCACCTCGTCAGCGGCCAGGTGGTCGCCGTACCTCTCCCGCAGCTCGTCGAGGACCACCGCGCGATGTCGCAGGACGCTCCCGGCGGCGAAGCCCGGCTCCTCCGCGAGCAGCTCGGCCACGCGCAGGACGGCGGTGTCGACCGCGGTGTTGGTGTTGGACACGAGAAGGACGGAGCGCCCGGCGCGGTAGTGCGCGGCGACGAGGTGGGCGACCGTCGTGGTCTTGCCGGTGCCCGGCGGCCCCCACACGTAGGTGAGGTCGCTGCCGAGGCCGAGGGCGACGGCGGCGCACTGCTCCTCGTTGAGAGCCGCGGCCACGTCGTCGGGCACCGGCGCAGTCCCCGCGTGCACCGGGGCCAGGCCGAGCGCCCGTGCCATGGACAGCAGGTCGACCTCGACCTCGTCTTCGAGCACCTCCCCGAGCCGCGCCGCGAGCCGCTCGAGCAGGAACGACGCGTCGGTCACCAGCACCGCGTGGTCGATGACCGCGCCGACGTCGCGCGCGATCCCGACGACCAGCTCGCCGTCGCGGTGCGACACGACGTCGCCCTCGACCTCGCCGGCGTCGTACGGCAGCACCAGCTTCACCGGCAGGTCGTCGGTCAGCCGCGCGCCGGGAACGTCGCCGAAGGCGTACGTCGCGCGCTTCGCCCCGCTGGTGAGCCGGACGCCGCCGTGACACTCCCGACCCTGCTGCGCCCCCGCGGAGCGCAGCTCGACGACCTCCACCTCCAGTGCCGCCTGCATCTGCACCAGCGCCGCGCGGACCTCGGCGTGGACCAGATCGTCGTCGACGGAGGCCCCGCCGGTCACAGGACCGCCTGCAGCCACCGGGCGACGGCGTCCGTGCCGTCGAGCAGCGGGTCCACGACGGTCACGCCGGGGCGCAGCCGGTGCGACGCCGCCTCGGACACGACGAGCGCCGGGCCGCCGTGACGCTGGACCAGCTGGGCGAAGTCGCCGTCGCCGGACACGAGCACCAGCGGTCGGTCGTCGAGCTCGTACGACGCCGCCAGGACCAGGTCCGCGCGCTGCCAGCCCGCGGCGGCGACGACGTCCGCGTGCGCCGGCCAGTCGACCGCCGCCAGTGCGTCCTCGTGACCCGCGACCGTCATCCGCACGCCCGCCTCGGGCAGCGCGCGCAGCAGCGCGGCGACACGCGCGGCGTCGACGTTGTCGGCGTCGACGAGGACCTGGATCACGGCACGACCGTAGTCAGCCGAGAGCCGGATTCCGACCTTCACCGGCAGATCGCGGTTCCCGTCGGCCTTCCCGCAGTCGCCGCGGGGCCGGACTTCGGCGTGAGGTAGCCTCGCCGCGCCGTACCGCGGAGGAGGCAGCAGTGGCCAGCAGCGCCGAGCTCGACGCGCTCGACACGGAGACCCTGCGCACCCGCGCGTTCGAGCTGGCGCGCAGCCGTCACGACCTGCGTTTCTTCTGGGACCTCGCCAAGCACGTGCCGGCCGCCGCCGGGGCCGCTGCCGACGACGGCTTCACCGCACCGGGTGCGTCGATCTCAGACCTCATCGAGCTGTTCCGGGAGCTGCGCGGCGAGCACCTCGGCGACGCGGAGCCGATGATCCGCGCGCACTTCATCGACTACCTGGCGCGGCACCAGTCCTGACGCGCCACGCCCACAGCACCAGCGGCACCTGAAGCGGCAGGCGGGCGAGCGCGATCCAGCGCGGCACCGAGCCGGGCTCGAACGCGAAGTAGACGTTGCCGGGGAACACCGCGACGAACAGGACACCTGTCGCCGTCGCGCCGACGCGCCGCGTCCGCGGCCAGGCGACCGCGGCCGCGCAGGCCAGCTCCGCCGCGCCGCTCGCGTAGGTCCAGGCCCGCGGTGCCGGCAGGAACGGCGGGATCAACCCGTCGAACGCCGCGGGCCGGACGAAGTGCGCCGTACCCGCCGCGGCCAGCAGCGCTGCCAGCAGGTACGGCGACGCGCGGCGCAGGCTCATCTGCGCAGTCTGCGGCACGCGCGTGAGATCGTCCCGACTCCGCGAGCTCGGGGAGGTACGGCATGTCCCAGGTCCGTGTCCACAACTTCTCGATCTCGTTGGACGGGTTCGGGACCGGCGACGGCATCACCTTCGACGCCCCGTTCGGTCACGCCGGCGAGCGCCTGCACGAGTGGATGTTCGCCACCAGGTTCTGGCGCTCGATGACCGGCGGCAGCGGCGGCAGCGCGGGCGTCGACCACACGTTCGCCGAGCGCCACGGCGTCGGCATCGGCGCCGAGATCATGGGCCGGGGCAAGTTCGGCCCGCACACCGGCCCCTGGGCCGACGTCGGTGCCGACGGCGAGTGGCGCGGGTGGTGGGGGCCGAACCCGCCGTTCCACACGCCGGTCTTCGTGCTCACCAACCACCCCCGCCCGCCGATCGAGATGGAGGGGGGCACGGTCTTCCACTTCGTCGACGCCGCCCCACGGGACGCCCTCGAGCTCGCGCAGGAGGCGGCCGGCGGGCTCGACGTGCGCATCGGCGGCGGGCCCACGGTCGTCCGCGACTTCCTCGCCGCGGATCTCATCGACACGCTCCATGTCGTGCAGGTGCCGATCCTGCTCGGCCGCGGGGTACGCCTCTGGGACGGCGTCGAAGGGGTTGAGGAACGGTACGACGTCGAGACGGTCTCGTCGCCGAGCGGCGTGAGCCACCTGACCTTCACCCGTCGACGATCATGATGCGCGCATGAAGCTTCCTGTGAGGCCGCCGGTCAAGCCGATGCTCGCGAAGTCGCAGCCCGCGCTGCCGCTCGGCGAGTACCTGTACGAGCCGAAGTGGGACGGCTTCCGCTGCATCGCGTTCCGCGACGGCACGGAGGTCGAGCTCGGCAGCCGCAACGAGCGGCCGATGACGCGCTACTTCCCCGACGTCGTCGCGGCGGTCCTCGACCAGCTGCCCGCCCGCTGTGTCGTCGACGGGGAGATCGTGATCGCCGGTGCGGACGGCCTCGACTTCGAGGCTCTGCAGCAGCGGATCCACCCGGCCGAGTCCCGGGTACGACGGCTCGCCGCGGAGACGCCGGCCTCCCTCGTCGTGTTCGACGTGCTCGCGCTCGGCGACGAAGACCTACGCCGTACACCCCTCGGCGAGCGCCGCGCGCTGCTCGAGCGCGAGCTCGCCGGCGTCACGTCACCGGTCCACCTCACCCCGGCGACCCGTGACGCGGCCGTCGCCCAGGACTGGTTCACGCGGTTCGAGGGCGCGGGTCTCGACGGTGTCATCGCCAAGCCGCTGGACCTCGCTTACCGCGAGGACGAGCGGGCCATGGTCAAGGTCAAGCACGCGCGGACCGCGGACGTCGTGCTCGCCGGCTTCCGCTGGCACAAGTCCGGGCCGATCGTGGGGTCGCTGCTGCTCGGCCTCCACGACGATGCCGGTGTCCTGCATCACATCGGGGTGTGCGCGTCCTTCCCCATGGCCCGGCGCAAGGAGCTCGTCGAAGAGCTCGCGCCGCTGCGCGAGGGCGCCCTCGAGGCACACCCGTGGCGCGGCTGGGCCGAGCAGACCGGCGACGGGAAGATGCCGGGCGCGCCGTCGCGCTGGAACGCGACGAAGGACATGTCCTGGGAGCCGCTGCGCATCGAGCGGGTGCTCGAGGTGGGTTACGACCACATGGAGGGGACACGCCTGCGGCACACCGCGCAGTTCGTACGCTGGCGCCCGGACCGCGATCCGGAGTCGTGCACGTTCGACCAGCTCGAGGTGCCGGTGCCCGCGCTGCTCGCCGACGTCTTCGGCAGCTGACCGGGGCACCCGCAGCGTGAACCGTTCTTAGACCTCAGGTCGAGAGAAGGTTCACGCCCGACCGGACGACGTCCGCTCGGCCCGGAACAGGTCGAGGTCGACGTCGTAGTAGCGGTCGGTGCGCTCGACGTACGCCATCCCGATCCGCCGGCACACCGCCTGGGACGCAGCGTTCTCCGGATAGGTCACCGCGTGCACGGAATCGATCCCGCTCGACCATGCGCGGTCGAGCATGGCGATCGCCGCCTCGGTGGCGTAGCCGCGGCCCCAGACGTCGGGATGCAGGTGCCAGCCGACCTCGACGTCGCGATGCGCGGGTTGCGGATCGAGCGACTCGGACCAGGGCAGCCGGCGGAGCAGCACACTGCCGACTGGACGTTCCGCGTCGTCGACGGGACAGATCGCCCACACGCCGTACGGCGGTCCATCCGGGTCGGCCGCGGCGCGCCTCGCCAGCCGGTCAGCCGCCTCGTCACGGGTCGTGAGCACCTGCGGTGAGCTGCCCAGGTAGCGCATGACCTCCCACCGCGAGTAGATGTCGAAGAACACGTCGAGGTCCGTGTCCGGCCGCCACGCGCGCAGCAGCAGCCGACGCGTGCTGATCTCGGCGGGCAACTCAGGTGTCCTTGCGGGCGCGACTCGGCTGCACCCGCTTCGGCTCGCCCGCCATCTTCGGGAACTGCGGCGGGTACGGCGCGTCGGCCAGTCCCAGGTCCTTCTCGTGCCGCTCGACGAGCTCCAGCAGCGGCTCGAGGTCTTGCACGACGTCGTCGATCGCCGCGTGCACGTCGCCGAGTGCGGCGAAGCGCGCCGGCATCGTCGCGATCGTGAAGTCCGCGATGCGGGCGTCCGGCACCTCGTCCCAGGTCAGCGGCGCCGAGACCGTCGCCTCCTTGCGCGCGCGCACGCTGTACGCGCTCGCGATCGTCTGGTCACAGACCATTGGTCCATACCTTGCAAATAGATGCACGCAGGCGATGTGCGCGGAGTGGGCGACGCACTGTGTAGACACGCAGCAAGCACAGGACTTGGTCCAGGTCGTGACTGACCGCCTCGCGGGGATCACACCGACAGCCGCAGCCGAGTCGCCAGTTCCTGCCGCAGCTCTAGCGCCGTCTCCGGCGGCCGAGGTCGTCGCGGCATCGGCTGCTCCTGCGTCGGTCGACACAGCTGATGCTGGGCAGCTCTTCTAGATAGCGAATCGAATCGATCGATCACGCAGAGGTACCGTCGGCGCGTGGAACCACCCCGGGCCCTGAGTGACAACGAACGCGGCGTATTGATGGCGATGCTCTCAACTGACTTCCCGGGCGTAGGTGCCCTCCGAGACCAGGCCGCGGAAGCTCTCGCGACGCCTGGAGGATGTCCGTGCGGATGCGGCACTATCAACCTGATCGTGCCTCAGAGCGCGCGGCCCGCGATCGGCGCTGAAGCCATGCCCGTTTCGGCGACATTCACCGATCCTGAGGGCCGCGCCGGCGGCGTGATCCTCTTCGTCACGGACGGACTGCTGTCTGTCCTCGAGGTCTACGGGTACGACGATCCCCCCGCTCTTCCGATGCCCGCGCCGGAGTGGCTCGAGATCTGAGCCCGCGGGAGGTACTCGCGCTCGGCGCACAGGCTGGCATCACTCCGACGGCGGAGGTGTCACGCGCTTCTTCCGGGACGGTTGTACGCGCAACGGTTCGCCTTCCATCTTGGGGAACTGCGGGGGGTACGCAGCGTCGCCAAGGCCGAGATCCTTCTCGTGCCGCTCCACCAGTTCCAGCAAAGGCTCGAGGTCATGGGCGACGTCGTCGATCGCGGCGTGAACGTCGCCTAGCTCGGCAAAACGCGCAGGCATTGTTTTGATGGTGAAGTCGTCGATCTCTGCGTCGGGTACTTCGTCCCACGTCAAAGGGGCGCTAACTGCCCCATTCGGCCTCGCGCGGACGCTGTAGGCGGCGGCTACTGTTTGATCACGCGCCATGCGGTTGTAGTCGAGGAACACCCGCTCGCCGCGCTCCTCCTTCCACCAGGCGCTCGTCGCGAGGTCGGGGATGCGCCGTTCGACCTCGCGCGCGACCGCGAGCGCGGCACGGCGGCACTCCAGGAACGTGTACCGCGGCGCGATGCGCAGGTAGACATGCAGGCCCTTCGACCCGGACGTCTTCGGGAAGGCCACGTAGCCGAGCTCGGCGAACAGCTCGCGTACGACGCCCGCCACCGTGAGGACGTCGTCGTACCCGGTGCCGGGCTGCGGGTCGAGGTCGATGCGCAGCTCGTCCGGATGCTCGGTGTCGTCGCGCCGGGACGGCCACGGGTGGAAGTCGAGCGTGCCGAGGTTCGCCGCCCACGCGACGTGCGCGACGTCGACGACGCAGAGCTCGTCGGCATGGCGGCCGCTCGGAAAGGTCACTCGCGCGGTCTCCACCCACGGCGGCCGGTGCTCCGGAGCCCGCTTCTGGTAGATCGCCTCCCCCTCAGCGCCGTCGGGGTGGCGCTTGAGGACGGTCGGCCGCTCGTAGAGCGCGCGGACGATCCCCTCGCCCACCGCGAGGTAGTACTCGACCAGGTGCCGCTTCGTGCCGCCGTCGGTGCCGAGCGCGCTGAAGTAGACCTTGTCCGGGTTCGTCACCTTGACGGTGCGCACCCCGGTCGGCGTGTCGACCTCGATCTCGATGAACGGGCTGGCGGCCATGGCGCCAGAAACTAGCGCCTCAACCCGTCGCCGCGGCCGCGGTGCCGCTCAGTCCGGTCCTGACCGGAGTGAGGGGCACCGCTCGGCGGGACCTGGACGCGCGGTGCCGCTCAGTCCGGCCCTGACCGGAGTGAGGGGCACCGCTCGGCTGCCACCTGGTGGCTACGGCGACGGAGTCACCGAGACGACCACCGGCGGGGTCCGGTCCGTCGTCGGCGCCGCCCGCTCCCCCAGCAGGTTCAGCAGCAACGCGGCGACCGCGACGACGGCGATGACACCGAGGGTGACCTTCCAGCCGGTGTACGTCCGCGGCTCGGCCTCGTCGGTCGAGCTCACGGGAGGTCGGCGACGATCTCCGCGAGTGGCCGCCGTACGCCGGTGTAGAACGGCACCTCCTCGCGGGTGTGCCGCCGGGCCTCGGCGCCGCGCAGGTGCCGCATGAGGTCCACGATCCGGTGCAGCTCGTCGGCCTCGAACGCGAGCAGCCACTCGTAGTCGTTCAGCGCGAAGCAGGCGACGGTGTTCGACCGGACGTCCGGGAACTCGCGCGCCATCTTGCCGTGCTCGGCGAGCATGTCCCGCCGCTCGTCCGGCGCCAGCAGGTACCAGTCGAGCGACCGCACGAAGGGGTACACGCAGACGTAGCGCTTCGGGTCCTCCCGCTTCACGAACGCGGGGATGTGGCTCTTGTTGAACTCGGCGGGCCGGTGCAGGCCGACCACCGACCAGACCGGGTCGAGCGACCGGCCGAGCCGGGTCTGCCGGAACCGGGTGTACGCCGCCTGCAGACCGTCGGGGTCCGGACAGGTCCACCACACGAGCAGGTCGGCGTCCGCGCGGTAGCCGGAAACGGCGTACGTCCCGCGCGTGTAGACGTCCTTCGCGAGCAGCTCGTCGAGCAGCGCGCTCGCCTCTGCTGCCGCGCCGTCGCGCGCGGCGTCGTCGAGACGAGCCGAGTCCGTGCGCGCGCGGAAGACGGAGTACGACGTGTAGAGCAGCTCGTCGTTCAGCTCACGGGCGGACTTCGTCGACTCGGCCATGCGGCCAGTCTCCCAGACGCCGGACGGAGCTACTCGGGCAGCGGGTCCGGGTAGAGCCGCACCCGGTCGTGCACCGGGATCGTGAACTCCGTGCCGCCTTCACCGGTGAAGATGTCGATGACCGCACCGGCGGCGAACGTCGGCACCTTGTCCGGGTGCGTCGACTGGATCCGCAGCTCGAGCGAGTGCCCCTTGGCCAGGACGTGCGCCTCTGCCTGGGCGATCAGGTTCATGACCATCTTCGCGCCCGGGACGACCGGCGACGGCTTGTCGTTGCCGTTCCGCAGCTCGGGCTGGATCGCCCACCCGGACATGGAGATGCGGTCGCGCTCCCCGTCGGGCGAGACGTCGTAGAGCGTCGCGTTGATGTGGATGCGCTCGCCGTACACGGCGGCGACCAGCTTCATGGTCGGGATGCCGGCGATCAGCATCTCGCGCGGCAGCGGGTCGGTCGTGAAGACCGCGGCCTGGGAGGAGAACTCCCCGCCGCTCGGGTTGGCGACGAACCTCGCGGTGCCCGGCTCGTCGATCTCGGTGCTGAGCCCGCTGTCGTTGGCGCGGAAGGTCAGCGCGCGCGACGGGACCGGCGGCCAGGCGGTAGGCGTGAAGACGCGGCGGTCGTTGAGGAACACCTCGACCGGCGGCCCGGTGTCGACGTTGCGGCGCAGGAGGTGCTTGTCGAACCAAGCGTGCAGCGCGAAGGTCCACTGCGCCTCACGCGAGTTGGGGCAGCAGCCCGACCCGTGGTCCCACTGCCCGATCCACGCCTTGTCCCCGGGTCGCCCGCCGCGGTGGTGGAACCAGTCGAGGGCGGCGATGCGGGCCGCGTTGTCGTTGACCCCGTGGATCACGAACATCGGGATCTTCGAGGCGGTCGCGCCCTTCCGGAAGTCGCGCTCCTTGTGCCACGCCACCTCGGCGCCGCTGAAGTACGCCTCGCCGGTGACGCCCGCGGAGTTGGAGAGGCCGCAGCCGAAGTACTGCATGTTGCCGAGCTCATTGTCCCCGCCCGGCAGGTGCCGCTCGATCGCGAGCTGCTCGTAGGCGAAGAGCGGGCCGGCCCACTGGAGCATGTACGGCACGCCGTTCTGGAACTCGTGGTGGTACATCGACGCGAGCCCGGCGCTCGGCACGATCGTGACGAGACCCTTCGGGTTCTGCGCGGCGGCCATCTGCGGCGTGGAGCCGACGTAGGAGTGACCGGTCATGCCGACCCGGCCGTTGGACCAGGGCTGCTTGGCGGCCCACTCGACGATCGTCTTGGCGTCCTTCTGGTCCTTCTTGCCCATGTGGTCCAGGCAACCGCCGGAACGGCCGGTGCCGCGCAGGTCGGCGAAGACGACGGCATAGCCGCGCGGCGCGAAGTAGCCGGCCATGCCGATCTTGTTGTCCTCGGCGTCGACGGGTCCGGGGAAGATGCGGGTGCCGGACCGGTCGGCGAGCGTGCCGTGGTACGGCGACAGCTCCAGGATCGTGCCGTAGCGCCCCCGCGCAGTCGGCCGGACGACCTCGACGTACATCGAGATCCCGTCGCTCATCGGCACGTTGTAGGCCTCGCGGACGATGCCGAAGCGGGGCTTCGACAGCCCGACGGACTTGGTGTAGTCCTTGGGTGCGCCCGTGGTCTTGGTGGGCCGGCCGGTGGCCTTCATCCCGGTGGGCGGCGCGGCGACGGAGGCGGACAGGGTGCCGCCGAGGACGACAAGAGCGCAGGCGGCAGCGATGGCGTGACGGGGTCTCATGCGCCAGGGGATTCGGCAACGAGCCCGCTCATCCTTCTGGCGTCGCGGCGGGGAGTGTCACCGTTACCCTCGCGTGATGACCGAAGCCGCCCGGGCCGCCGACCGAAGCCTGCCCTCGCGGTGGCGAGAGGTCCTGCGGACCACCAACCCGCCGGACCTGCCGCCCGGCGTCGCCCTCGACCCGGTGTCGCGCTGGCTCGTGCTCACCCGGGCCGCGGTCCTGCCGATGACGCTCACCGCGGGTCTCGTCGCCGGCCTGCTCGCGGTGCGCCAGGACGGGTTCTCGCCCGGCTGGTACGCGCTCGCCCTGCTCGGCATCACCCTCGCGCACGTGTCCAACAACCTCATGAACGACCTGTTCGACAGTGACGTCGGCCTGGACACCGGCAGCTACCCGCGGGCGCTCTACGCCCCGCATCCGATCCTGTCGGGCATGGTCACCCGGCGCCGACTCGCCTCCGTGGCGCTCTGCGTCAACCTGGTCGACCTCGCCATCGCGCTCGTCCTGTACGCCGCCCGCGGGTGGCCGGTGCTCGCCTTCGCGGTCGCCGGCTTCGTCCTCAGCGCGGCGTACACGGCTCCGCCCCTGCGGCTGAAGAAGCGCGGGCTCGGCGAGCCCGACGTCCTCGTCGTGTGGGGTCCGCTGATGGTCGCGGGGACCTACTACGCCGCCGTCGGGGACGTCTCCTGGGCCGTCGTCGCCGCCTCGCTCCCCTACGGGCTGCTCTGCACGGCCGTGCTGATGGGCAAGCACATCGACAAGATCCCCTGGGACGCGCCGGCCGGCGTCCGGACCCTGCCCGTCGTCCTCGGCGAAACCCGCGCCCGGATCGTGACCCGCGGGCTCGTCGTGGGGTACTACGTCGCGGTCGTGGCGTGCGTGCTCGGCGGCGCGCTGCCGTGGCCCGCGCTGGCGACCGTCGCCGCGCTGCCGGTCCTCGTCACGACGCTGCGCCACCTCGCCGCCCCCCGCCCGGCCGCGCCGCCCGCGGGCTTCCCGGTGTGGCCGCTGTGGTTCGCCGCCATCGCGTTCGTGCACACCCGCCGCGCCGGCGCGCTGCTCGTGCTGGGCCTCGCCGGTGCGGCCCTCGCCGACATCCGGGCCCCGGCCATCTAGGCCCGGCGCAGCGACCGCAGGTGCGCCGCGACCGCGCTGGCCGCCGTCTCGCCGGACCGGATGCAGGCCGGGATGCCCACACCGCCGTACGCCGACCCGGCGAGCGCGAGTCCCGGGAGTGCGGCCACCTCCGACAGCACCTCCGTGACGAGGTCGAGGTGGCCGACGCCGTACTGCGGCAGGCCGTCCGGCCAGCGCGTCACCCGAGTCTCGACGGGTGCCGCGTCGAGGCCGACCGCGGCCTCGAGGTCGGCCCGGACCGCAGCGACCAGCTCGTCGTCGTCGGGCGTGGGGGGCTCGCCGGCGCGGCCGACCGAGCACCGCACGAGCTCGACATCCGCCGACCCCAGAGCGGGCCACTTCTGCGACGTGAAGGTGCAGGCCTTCACCGTGCGGCCCTCGGTGGCCGGGACGAGGAAGCCGCTGCCGACCGGCGCACGTGCGAGAGCACCGCTCGGCACGGCCAGCGTCACGATCGCAACCGACGCCGTCTCCACCGCGGCCAACCGCGCGCTGACCGCGGGAGCCGCGTAGCGGAGGAGCCGCGCGGTCACCGGCGCCGGTGTGGCCAGCACGATCGCGTCGGCCACGACGGCCCGACCGCCGACCATCGTCACGCGCCAGGCGGTGCCCACCCGCTCGACGAGCGCGGCCCTGGTGGACAGCCGGATCGCGTCCGGTCCGAGCCGCGCCGCGAGCGCCTCTGGCAGCCGGCCGAGGCCGCCCGCCACCGAGGCGAAGACCGGCCCGTCCCCGGCCGTAGTCGTCGGCTGGACCTCGCGGGCGGCGCGGAGCAGCGAGCGGTGCCGATGCGCCACCTCGGCCAGCTGCGGCAGCGCCGCGTCCAGGCCCAGGTGGTCCGCGCGGCCGGCGTAGACCCCGCCGAGCAGCGGGTCGACGAGCCGCTCGGAGACCTGGGGCCCGAGCCGGCGGGCGACCAGCGCGCCGACCGGCACGTCGGCTCCGGGTGGCCGGCCCGGGCGCACGAGGTCCAGCGCCGCGCGGACGCTGCCCCACGGGGAGAGCACCCGGCTGCGGGCCAGCGCGCGCAGTGACGAGGGCACGCCGAGCACCGTGCGGGCCGGCAGCGGCCGCAGCCGGCCGCCGACCCACACGTAGGCGCGGCCCGTCGCCGGGTGGACGACCTCGCCCGCCAGTCCCGCCTCCCCGGCGAGTCGCAGTCCCTCCGGCGCTCGGGCGAGGAACGCGTCCGCACCGGCGTCGACCGGGAAGCCGGCGACCTCACTGGTGTGCAGCACGCCGCCGACCTGCGTGGCCCCCTCGAGCACGGTGACGTCAGCGTCCAGCTCGCGATCGCCCTGCAGCGCGTGCGCCGCGGCCAGTCCCGAGATGCCGGCGCCCACGACGACGACCTCGGCCCGGCTCACGTCAGCGACCCGCTGCCGGCACGGCCTCGGTCGTCGCGGCCGACGGAACCGGGACGCGCCGGCGGCGGCGGAGACGGCCTTCGGCCAGGGCGACCCCGAAGATCACCACGGCGCCGCCCACGAACAGGTTCCACCCGAGGGGCTCGTCGAGGACCACGACCCCGAGCGCGACGGCGACGACCGGGATGAGGAACGTCACCATCGACGCGGTGGTCGCGCCGACGTCGCGGATCAGCCCGTGGTAGATCACGAACGCGACGCCGGTGCCGAGGACGCCCAGCGCGAGCATGGCGCCGACGACGCGGGACGTCAGCGTCACCGGCTGCCATCCGGCGAGGGGTGCGGCCAGCGCGAGCACGACCACGCCGATGCTCAGCTGGCAGCTGGACAGCACCACCGGCGAGATGCCGGTGGTCGACAGGAACCGGCGCGCGTAGTTGAGCGCGACGCCGTACGACGCCGAGGCCGCGAGCGCGGCGAGCTGACCGCTGACCTGGTTGTCGTCGTCCGCACCGCGCCACGGGCCGAGCACCACCACGACGCCGACGAAGCCGAGCAGCAGCCCCGCCACGCGCTCGCGCGTCGCCCGCTCCTCCGACAGCACCGCGAGCGCGATCAGCATCGTCATCAGCGGCGTCGTCGCGTTGTACACGCCGGACACGCCGCTGGACACCCGCTCACCCGCCCAGGCGAACCCGAGGAAGGGCACGATCACGCCGACCACGGCGAGCACGGCGATGTGGCCCCACGTCCGCGCCGCGCGCGGCACCGGCATGCGCCGCAGCGCCACGATGAGCCACAGCGCGGCCGCCCCGGCGACGGAGCGGCCGAGCGCGACCTGGAGCGGGGCGAGCCCCTCCAGCGCGACCTTGATGAACAGGAAGCTGGTGCCCCAGATCCCACCCAGCACGGCGAGGCGCAGCAGCGCGCTGCGCGGGGTGACAGACGGCACCGGCCGAGCCTACGGGAGCGACGCGGCGGCGCTGACCAGCCCGGCGAGCCCGGCGATGACCGCCGGGTCGGCGTTGACCGACCGCGTGCGCGCGAACGGCAGGCCGAGCGACTCGGCGAGCCGCGCGGCCTCGATGTCGAGGTCATAGGCCACCTCGAGATGGTCGGCGGTGAAGCCGCATGCGCAGACGACGACCCCGCGGGCTCCGGCCGCGGCCCGGTCGCGGAGGATCTCCAGCACGTCCGGGCCGAGCCACGGGTCAGCCGTGCGCCCCGCGCTCTGCCAGCCGACCGACCACGAGTCGAGCCCGGCGCGGTCGGCGACCGCTTGAGCCGTGTCGCGCAGCTGCTGCGGGTAGGGGTCGCCCATCTCGGCGAGCCGGGCGGGGACCGAGTGCGCCGTGAAGACGACCTCGGCGCCGGGCACGGCCGCCGTCGCATCGGTGACCGCCTTCGCGAGGAAGGCGAGGTACGGCGGGAGCAGGTGCCACGAGGGGATCGTCTCGACCGCGACGCCGTGCACGTCACCGGCCGCAGCGGCACGAGCGGCGTACTGGCCGACGGAGACGGTGGACCAGTGCGGCGCGAGCACGAGGCCGACCGCGCGGTCCAGCCCGTCGGCGGCCAGCGCTGCGACCCCCTCGTCGATGGACGGCGTCGAGTGCTTCGTGCCGAGGACGACCGTGAAGCGCTCCGCCTCGATGGCGTCCAGGGCGCGCTGCAGCTCGTCGACCTGCGCGTCGGTGATCTCGCGCAGCGGGAAGGTCCCCCCGAGGGCGTCGTACCGCGCGGTGAGCTCGGCGAGCTGGGCCGGCGCGGGCGGGCGGCCGCGCCGGATGTCGGTGTAGTACGCCTCGATGTCCGCGCGGTCGCGCGGCGTGCCGTAGGCCATCGCGAGGACGCCGACCCGGCCGGTCACGGCGCCGCCCGTCTCACGAAGCGGTCGCCTCGTGCACCAGGTCGACGACGCGACGCAGGACGTCGGGGTCGGTCTCCGGCAGGACGCCGTGGCCGAGGTTGAACACGTGGCCGCGCAGCCCACGGGCTCGCTCGAGCACGTCGAGCGTGCGCTCGCGGACGACCGGCCAGGGCGCGAGCACGACCGCCGGGTCGAGGTTGCCCTGGACCGCGACGTGCGGCCCGGCGCGGCGGGCGCCCTCGTCGATCGGCACCCGGAAGTCGACCCCGACCACGTCGGCGCCCGCGGCCGACAGCAGACCGAGCAGCTCGCCGGTGCCGACGCCGAAGTGGATCCGGGGCACGTCGAGGTCGGCCAGCCCGGCGAAGATCCGCCGGGACGCCGGCAGGACGTGCCGCTCGTACTCGGCGGCCGGCAGGGCGCCCGCCCACGAGTCGAACAGCTGGACCGCGGCGGCTCCGGCGAGGACCTGCGCGCGGAGGAACTCGAGGGTGATGTCGGCCAGGCGATCGAGCAGGTCGGCCCAGCCGGCCGGGTCGGCGTACATGAGCGCCTTCGTCCGGCTGTGCGTCTTCGACGGCCCGCCCTCGATCAGGTAGCTGGCGAGGGTGAACGGCGCGCCCGCGAAGCCGATGAGGGGCACCTCGAGCTCCTTGACGAGCAGGCGCACCGCCTCGAGGACGTAGGGCACGTCGGCTTCCGGCTCCAACGGGCGGAGTCGAGCCAGGTCGGCGGGCCCCCGGAACGGCTCCTCGACGACCGGCCCGACCCCGGGCTCGATGGTGAGGGCCACCCCGATCGCCTTGAGCGGGACGACGATGTCGCTGAACAGGATCGCCGCGTCGACGCCGAGCCGGCGGACCGGTTGCAGGGTGATCTCGGTGACGAGGTCGGGCCGCATGCAGCTGTCGAGCATGCTGGTGCCGGCGCGGATCGCGCGGTACTCCGGCAGCGACCGGCCGGCCTGGCGCATGAACCACACCGGCGTGTGCGGGACCGGCTCGCCACGACACGCGCGCAGGAACGGCGAGTCGTCGATCGGCGGAGTCACACGGCGCATCGTCGCACGGGAGTGGGCTCAGCCGATGCTGAGCGCGAAGGCGCGCACCCGGTCGGGCACCCCGGCGCCGGCCGTGGTGAACACGGCGTCGTACGCCGACGGAGAGATCTCCCCCGGGTAGAAGTACATCGCCGTGATCGAGGTGGTCGCCGTCGCGTCGGTCAACGCGACCCCCGACCCGCCGCCGACGGAGCCGGTCTGGCAGAGCGCGCCGCGCGGCGCCAGGCACATGTCGTAGGCGAGCCCGGCCGAGGTGGCGTAGCGCTGCACGGACGCGAGCAGCGTGGTCGTCCG
>DATLNF010000050.1:0-26074 GCA_035536955.1 Mycobacteriales bacterium
TCTCCGGGCTCGCCGTCGCCGAGCGTCTCGGACTGCGCTCCACGTTGGTCGCCGTGGTCCGCCCGATGCCGGCCGCGAAGACCGCCGCCGTGCCGCGCACGGGCGCGGCGCCGAGGATCGCCCTCGGCGTCGTCGGCGCGCCGCCGGGAGCGCGGCCGCGACCTCCGGCTGCTGCGTCTCGGGATCGCGCGGCCGACCGGCGTACCGCCTCCGGCCTGGCCTGGCTGCTGATTGCCGCCGCCGCGACCGGACTGGTCCGGCAGGGCGCGGTCGACTCGCCGCGTCGTCGAGCGCTGACCGGTGGGGGCTAGCCCATCTTCCAGGTGCCGGTGCCGGTCCCCTTGTCGACCAGCCCGAGGTCGGTCCTTGTCGCGCTGGACGGGAACGGGACCACCGGGTTGGACGGGTCGACGCGGGCCACGAACTCGCTGAACACCGAGCCGACCTTCAACCCCTTCGGAGCCGCCTTCAGGCCGAAGCTCCAGCTGATCGTGCTGCCCGCCACCTTCGGCGCGAGGAGCTCGACAGCGCTGTCGTCGCCGAGCACGCAGTCGCCCCAGTCGGCCCAGCCGTGCAGGCCGGTGAGCGCGCCGTACGGCGTCCCTGGCTCGTAGGTGAACACCACGTCACCGCAGGTCGACGTGGTCGCGCCGATCTCGTAGGTGAGCCCGGGGCCGGCGCTCGGCGGCGCGGCGAGCTCCAGCGTCACGACCAGCTTCGTCGGGCGGTAGCGCCGACCCGACCCCGTGCCCGTCGTGGCGAAGGTCCCGCTGACGACGTCCATGCTGGCCTGCGCGCCGATCGCGTCGCCCTTCGCGTCACTGATCTGCGGCGCCTGCGCGGCGTGGCCCGGCAGCGCGAGGGCGACGAGGGTGCATGGAACGACGATCAGGGCGATACGACGCAGCACGACAGCTCCCGGGGACAATCGACGACGTCCTGCCCCAGCCTTCGACCTCCGGGCGGTGGTCTCCTGTCGGAGTGTCCGGGACGTCCCGTTTCCGTCCGGCGAGACTAGAAGCGCGGCGGCTCGGTGTAGGAACCCCACTCGTCCCGCAGGGCACCACAGATCTCGCCGAGCGTCGCCTCCGCGCGAACGGCGTCGAGCATCGGGGGCACCAGGTTCGCCTCGGTGCGCGCGACGTCGACCATGTGCCGCACCGCGGCCGCGACGGCGGCCTCGTCGCGGGCACCGCGGCGCTCGGTGAGCGCCCGCTTCTGCTCGACCTCGACCTCGTGGCTGACGCGCAGGATCTCGAGCTCGTCGTCGTCGTCGGACATGAGGGTGTTCACGCCCACGATGCGCTTGTCGCCCTTCTCCAGCGCGGTCTGGTAGACGAAGGCCGACTCCGCGATCTCGCTCATGAACCAGCCCTCCTCGATCCCGCGCAGGATGCCCGACGTCATCGGCCCGACCGAGCCCTCCGACTGCCCGCCCATCCGCTTGATCCGCGCGAAGATCTCCTCCGCCTGGCGCTCCAGCTCGTCGGTCAGCGCCTCGACGTACCAGGACCCGCCGAGCGGGTCGACGACGTTGACCACGCCGGTCTCCTCGGCGATGACCTGCTGCGTGCGCAGCGCGATCTGCGCCGCGCGCGCGCTCGGCAGCGCGAGCACCTCGTCGAGAGCGTTGGTGTGCAGGCTGTTGGTGCCGCCGAGCACCGCGGCGAGGGCCTCGACCGCGGTGCGGACGATGTTGTTGTCGGGCTGCTGCGCGGTCAGCGACACCCCGGCCGTCTGGGTGTGGAACCGCAGCCACTGCGCCTTCTCGGAACGCGCGCCGTACACGTCGCGCAGCCAGCGCGCCCAGATGCGCCGGGCCGCGCGGAACTTGGCGATCTCCTCGAAGAAGTCGATGTGACTGTCGAAGAAGAACGACAGCCCGGGCGCGAAGACGTCGACGTCCATGCCGCGCGAGACCCCGAGCTCGACGTAGGCGAACCCGACAGCCAGCGTGAAGGCGAGCTCCTGGGCCGCGGTCGAGCCGGCCTCCCGGATGTGGTAGCCGGACACACTGATCGGCTTGTACCGCGGGATCTCCGCCGCGCAGTACTCCATCAGGTCGCCGATGAGGCGCAGGTGCGGCTGCGGGGGGAACAGCCACTCCTTCTGCGCGATGTACTCCTTGAAGATGTCCGTCTGCAGGGTCCCGTCGAGCGTCCCGATGTCCACGCCCTGGCGCTCGGCTGCGACGAGGTACATGCAGAAGACCGGTACGGCGGGACCGCTGATGGTCATCGACGTCGTCACGCCGCCGAGCGGGATGTCGGCGAACAGCGAGTCCATGTCGACCGCGGAGTCGATCGCCACGCCGCAGTGGCCCACCTCACCGAGCGACCGCGGGTCGTCGGAGTCACGGCCCATGAGGGTCGGCATGTCGAACGCGACACTCAGCCCGCCGCCGCCCTCGGCCAGGATCATCTTGTAGCGCTCGTTGGTCTGCACCGCGTTTCCGAACCCGGCGAACTGCCGGATCGTCCACGGCCGGGTGCGGTAACCCGTCGGGTAGAGCCCACGGGTGAAGGGGAACTCGCCGGGCCAGCCGATGCGCTCGAACCCGTCGTAGTCGGCCCCGTCACGAGGGCCGTACACGGGCTCGACCTCGACCCCGGACAGGGTGGTGAAGTCCGCGTCCCGCTTCTTCGCGGCGTCGTAGCGAGCCTGCCAGCGCGCGCGCCCCGCGGCGATGTCCTCAGGAGTCATGTGCGCCAGGGTACCCGCGGTCTCACCGGGCTACGGGATCACCCACGTGCCGTCGCCGGATGCGGAGTCCAACAGCCCGCTGTCGTTGCCCGGGAAGATGCCGAACACCGGATCGCCGACGTCGACGGCGGCCCGGAACTCACTGAAGACCGTCCCGCGGGTGATGTCCTTGAGCGGCTTGAGCGCCACCTCGAACGTCGCGGTGCTGCCCTTGACCTTCGCCGCGAAGAACGCGGTGCTGTCATCGTCCACCTTGCAGCTGCCGAAGGACGCCGTCGTGTCGCCGATGAGACCGCCGCCGACCGTGCCAGGCGCCCACTTGAACTCGATGACCCCGCAGCTGTCGGTGTCGGAGCGGACGACGTACGTCGTCACGCCGTTGCTCGCGGGGGGCCCGGCGAGGGTCAGCGCGACAATGAGCTTCTTCGACACGTAGGACCTGCCGGATCCGGTCCCGGTCGTGGAGTACTGCACGCTGACGATGTCGACGTCACTGCGCGAACCGACGGAGTCGCCCTTGGGGTCGACGATCTGCGGCTTCGGCGGGGTCGGCGCAGCCAGCGCAGCGGACGCCGTCAGCAGCACGGCGAGCGTGGTTCCCATCAGCGGCCGTAGCAGCATCGTCTCTCCCCCTATGAGTTCGGTGCGGTCGAAGCGAGCTACGGGATCACCCAGGTGGCGTCGCCGGATGCGGAGTCGACGATGCCGTCCGACGCCGGTCCCGCGGTTCCGAACTCGCCCGTAACAGGGTCGTTGATGTCCACGGTGGCCGTGAAGTCGCTGAACCTCGTGCCCCGCTCGATGTTGGCGGAGCTCAGCCCGAAGCCGAACGAGACGACGTTGCCGTCAACCCGCGCGTTGAAGAAGACGGGACCCTGCTGTGAGCAGCCTCCGAAGTGGGCCGAGGTGTCGCCGGCTCGGGACGCCGCGCCCGGCGAGAAGCGGATCCGAACGGGACCGCACCCGTCGGTTTCGGCGCGCAGGTTGTAGCCGACGGCCGCGATCCCCTTGGGCGCGTCAGCGAGGACCAAGGTCACGATGAGCTTCTGGGGCACGTACGCTCGGCCGTTCCCTTTGCCGCCCGTCGTGTACGTCACGCTGACGATGTCGGCGGACGGCTCGCCGGCCAGCGCATCACCCACCGCGTCCACGATCTGAGGCTTCGGCACGGGACGCGCCAGCGCCGTGGGAGCGGCCGCCCAGAGCGCAGCGACAGCGACGACGGTGACCGTGGACCTCCGGAAGGCGGTCACGGCACGATCCAGGTCCCGTCGCCGGCCCCGCTGTCCCCGAGGCCGGGCATGACCAGCTCGGAGCCGGCGGTGAGGGCACCGGCCGGGTCGCTGGCGTCTACGGTGGCGCGGAACTCACTCAGCTCGCTGCCGCGCTCGAGGCCGGTCGCCTTGAGCGAGAACTCCATCGTCACGACCGAGCCCTTGACCTTCGCGTTGAAGAACATGCCGCCGTCGGGCGAGCAGCTGCCGAAGTGCGCGTACGAGTCGCCTACCAGGCCGCCGAGCGGCGTACCGGGGAAGTACCGGAGCCGGATCGAGGAGCACGTGTCCGTCATGGCGCGCAGGTTGTACGCCACGAGCCCGCTCGTGTTCGGCGGCGCGACGAGGGTGAGCGCGACGACGAGCTTCTTCGGCACATATGCCTTGCCCGACCCCGAGCCGGTGGTGGAGTACTGGACGCTCACGATGTCCAGCGAACCCTGGCCCGCCGCGGCGTCGCCCTTCGGGTCCACGATCTGCGGCTTCGGCAACGGCTTGGCGTCGGCCGCTGCCGACAACGTCGCCGTGAGCAGCACCATGACAGACACGAGCGCAGCGCGGACGCGCATGACGGCCTCCTCTGGGTGCGGACGTCGCTGGGGACTTCGTCGTCGACCGGGCTCGATCCTGCGGACCTGGCAGAGTTGCGCGGTGGCCACCACCCGGCGTACCTCGGACGATCAGTTCACGGCGCGGCTGCGCCAGGCGGTGCTGCTGTCCGTCCTCGGGCTGTTCGGACTCGTCGTCGCGCTCTGGGCGCTGGAGCGGCTGCGCAACGTCCTGCTCCTGGTCGCGCTGAGCTTCTTCCTCGGGTTCGCGATCGAGCCGGCGGTCAACCGGCTGGCCAGGCGCGGGTGGGCACGGGGCCGGGCGACGCTCACTGTCTTCGGCGCGCTGTTCGCGGTCTTCGGCGCGTTCGCCGCGGTGCTCGGGACGGTGGTCGTGCGCCAGGTGTCCGACCTGGTCGAAGGTCTGCCGGACTACGTCCGGACCGCGGCGGAGTTCATCGAGGACAAGGTCGGCGTTGACCTCAGCCAGGCCGACGTCGCCGGCGCCGCCGGGCAGGCGGGTCAGCTCGGCCAGCTGGTCGCGCGCAACGCGCTCGGGTTCGGCACCACGGTGCTCGCGCTGCTCTTCCAGCTGCTGACCGTCGCGACGCTCACCTTCTACTTCGCGAAGGACGGCCCGCGGATGCGGCGCGCGGTCTGCTCGCTGCTGCCGGCCGGCCGGCAGCAGGAGGTGCTGCGCGCGTGGGATCTGGCCATCGACAGCACCGCGAGCTACGTCGTGTACCGCGTGACGCTCGCGGTGCTCTCGGCGGTGGTCCACGTCGTCGTCCTGTCGATCCTCGACGTCCCGTCGGCGGTGGCCCTCGGTGTGTGGGTCGGTGTCGTGTCGCAGTTCCTGCCCGCGGTCGGCACCTACCTCGCCGGCGTGCTGCCGGTCGTCGTCGCGCTCACGCAGAGCCCGCGCACTGCGCTCATCGTCCTGCTGTTCGTCGTGACGTACCAACAGGTCGAGAACTACGTCATCTCACCGCCGCTGTCAGCGCGGACGATGAAGGTGCACCCCGCAATCGGGTTCATCGCCGCTCTTGCCGGGCTGGCCCTCTTCGGCCCGATCGGGGCGCTGCTCGCGCTGCCGGTGGTCGCGACGACGCAGTCCTTCGCGTCGACGTACTTCACCCGGTATCGCGTCGTCGACAACGAGCTGCTCGAGGACAGCTGAGGAAGCGGTCGTCAGATCTCGTCGGCCGCGAAGCTGTCGCAGTTGTCCGCGTCACCGTTCTCGAAGCCGCGTCGGAACCAGGTCATCCGCTGCTCGGACGTCCCGTGCGTGAAGCTCTCGGGATCGACCCGGCCGGTGACGGACTTCTGGATCCGGTCGTCGCCGACCGCGGCAGCGGCACCGAGGCCCTCCTCGAGGTCACCGGCCTCGAGGATCCCGCGCTGGTACGTCGAGTGGGCCCACACGCCAGCCAGGCAGTCGGCCTGCAGCTCCTGGCGGACGGACAGCTCGTTGGAGTCGTCCGGGTTCTTCTCCCGGAGCGCGCGCACCCGGTTGGCGATGCCGAGCTCGTTCTGCACATGGTGGGCGATCTCGTGAGCGATGACGTACGCCTGCGCGAAGTCGCCCGGCGCCTTGAACCGGCGCGACAGCTCGCGGAAGAACTCCAGGTCGACGTACACGGTCCGGTCGAGCTGGCAGTAGAACGGCCCGGTCTCGCTCGACGCCTGCCCGCAGCCGGAGGAGACAGCCGCGGTGAACAGCACCAGCTTGGCGTCGCCGTAGCGCTGGCCGCCGGCGCGGAACTGCTCGGCCCACATCGTCTGGACGTCGTCGAGGACGAACGAGACGAAGTCGACCAGCTTCGCGTCCGGGTCGGGCGCCCCGGGCAGCGGCTGCCCCCCGGCCGGAGCCTGCGCTGCGGGAATCTGGTTGAGCACGTCCTCGATCTGGAAGCCGCCACCGCCACCGCCGCCGAGGACGCGAGACCCGCCGAGGATCGCGAGCACCAGCATGACGATGACGCCGCCGATGCCACCACCGCGCCCCAGCGGGAGTCCGCCGAGCCCGCCCATGCCACCCGCGCGGGATCCGCGCCGGTCCTCCAGGTTGCCGCTGCGTCCACCCGACTGCCATCGCATAACCGGTTCGTTGGCGCCCAGGAGCCTGCGCAAACCTCGGTCAGCCGGTCGCGCTGCGCCATCCGGGCTGGGAGAGGCGGACGGCGACCTCCGCCGACCGGCCTTGCACCCACACCGCGGTCACCCCACCGGGCTCGACGACCACGCCGAGGAGAGGCGCCGAGGGTGGATCGGCGCTCAGCAGCACGTCGAGCCGCCCGCGGCGTGAGCCGAACCACGGCCGGCGACCGGACACCGCGCCGGCGTGCCTCACCACGACGGCCCGCGCGACCAGCGCGCCCTCCGGATCGGCCGGCGCGAGGTCGGGGGCGTCGGAGGGCACCCCGAGGACGCCGGCCGGCAGCACGACCGCCCGGCCGGTCCACGCGTCGAGGTGGGTCGGCGCGAATGCGTCCAGCAGGAGCGACAGGTCACGGCGGCCCCGGGCCGCGAACGGCCTGCCGATCGGCGGTATCTCGTCGAAGCGCGGCGTCGTCACGGCAGGAGCGCGACGGCCTCACTCGGTGCCGACGCGGCCTCGACGGGCGCCGCGCCGTTCGACCCGCCGCCGGCGACGTCGTCGGCCGCTGCCGACTCGCGGGCGCCGGCAGCCGCGGCCGCGACCGAGGCGGGGCTCGGCCCGCGGCTGCGGCCCTTGCCCTTGCTCGGCGTGCTGGCGAGCAGCTCCTGGTGGACGATCACGCCACGCCCGGCGCACTCGGGGCACTGGTCGCTGAACGACTCCAGCAGCCCCTGGCTGATCCGCTTGCGGGTCATCTGCAGCAGCCCGAGGGAGGTGATCTCCGCCACCTGGTGCTTGGTGCGGTCACGGCCGAGGCACTCGGTCAGCCGACGGGTCACCAGGTCGCGGTTGCTCTCGAGGATCATGTCGATGAAGTCGACGACGATGATCCCGCCGATGTCGCGCAGCCGCATCTGCCGGACGATCTCCTCGGCGGCCTCGAGGTTGTTGCGCGTGACCGTCTCCTCGAGGTTGCCGCCCTTGCCGGTGAACTTGCCGGTGTTCACGTCGACGACGGTCATCGCCTCGGTGCGGTCGATGACGAGCGAGCCGCCGCTCGGCAGCGAGACCTTGCGGTCGAGCGCCTTCTGCAGCTGCTCGTTGACCCGGTAGTGCTCGAACATCGGCGTCGCGCCGTCGTACCGCGCCAGCCGCGGCAGCAGGTCGGGCGCGAGCGTCGAGAGGTAGCCCTCGATCAGGTCGTACTCACTGCCGGCTTCGACGACGAGTCCGGCGAAGTCCTCGTTGAAGTTGTCGCGGATGACCTTGATGACGAGGTCCGGCTCGGCATGGAGCAGCGCCGGCGCGGACTCCTTCTTGGCCTTCTTCTCGATGACCTCCCACTGCGCCTTGAGGCGGTCGAGGTCGCGGGTCAGGTCCTCCTCCGAGGCGCCCTCCGCGGCGGTGCGGATGATGATCCCCGCGCCCTCCGGTTTGAGGCTCTTGAGGATCCCCTTGAGCCGAGCACGCTCGGTGTCGGGCAGTTTGCGGCTGATGCCCGTCATCGACTGCTCGGGGACGTAGACCATGTACCGCCCGGGCAGTGAGATCTGCGACGTGAGCCGCGAGCCCTTGTGCCCGATCGGGTCCTTGGTCACCTGCACGAGCACCTGCTGGCCGCTCTTGAGGGCCTGCTCGATCCGGGGGGCGCGGCCCTCGAGGGCGCTGGCGTCGTAGTTGACCTCGCCCGCGTAGAGGACCGCGTTGCGCCCCTTGCCGATGTCGACGAACGCGGCCTCCATCGACGGCAGCACGTTCTGCACCTTGCCGAGGTAGACGTTCCCGGCGTACGACGTCGCGCTCGCCTTCGTGACGTAGTGCTCGACGAGCACCCCGTCCTCGAGGACAGCGATCTGGGTCCGGTCGTCGGACTGGCGGACGAGCATGGTCCGCTCGACGGCCTCGCGACGGGCCAGGAACTCCGACTCGGTGACGATGCTCGGCCGCTTGCGATCGGTGCGTCCGTCGCGGCGGCGCTGCCGCTTCGCCTCCAGCCGCGTCGAGCCGCCGACGCCGCGGACGCCGTCGTCCTCGCGCGCGGCCGCCGGCTTGCGGGGCTCGCGGACCCGGACGACGGTGCGGGGCGGGTCGTCCGGGCTCGGCTCGACGGCGTCGGGACCACCGCCGCCGCGCCGGCGCCGACGCCGACGTCGGGTGCCTCCGGGCGTCGTCTCGTCGCCGTCGTCGCCCGCCGCCAGGTCGGTCGGCTCCGCAGCGGTCGCGGCCCCGTCGTCGGCCTCTTCGGTGGCGCCGCTGTCGGCGCTGTCCGTGTCGTCGGGCGCACCTTCCCCGCCCTTGCCCCGCCCGCGGCCACGGCGGCCCCGGCGACGGCGGGACCGACTCCGCTCGGCTGCCTCGCCGACCTCGCCGTCAGCCGACGGCTCGGCGCCCTCTGCAGGGACCTCGTCGCTCTCGGTCGCGACCGGCTCGCCGCCCTCGATCGCGATCCGCGGCCGGCGGGTGCGGGTTCGCGGCGCGGGCACGTCCCCGTCCGCGGCGTCAGCAGCCGGAGTCGCTGCCGCGGGCTTGGCGGCTCGGGTGGAGACGGGCGGTGCGATCGGCGGCGTGAAGGCGACGGCCGGCGGTCGGCTGGCCGGCCGGCGGGTCGGCTGCGCGGCGATCGGCTTGGCGGCGAACGCCCACTCGTCCGGCGTGTCGACGTCAGGGTCGACGACGTCGGCCTCGGACTCGAGGGCCGCCGGCTCCGGGGCTTCCGCCACGAGCGGCGCGTCGGCGGCCTTGCGGCGTCGGGTCCGCGGCGCGGGCGCCGCGGCGAGCGACGGCGCGGCAGGGGCGGCCGGCTCGTCGGCCGGGACGGCCTTGCGCCGCCTGGTGCGCGGGGCGGGAGCCGCCTCCGTCGCGGCAGCCTCAGCGGCGTCGGTTGCCGGGGTCTCGGCAGGCAGGGCGTCGACCGCCGGCTCGGCCGGGGCGGTCGCCTTGCGGGCGCGGGTGCGCTTCGCGGGCTTCGCCGCGGCTTCGGCGGCCGGCGGCGCGCCGGCCTCGGTGGGCTCGGCGGACTCGGCGGGCTGGGCGGGGGGTGCCGCGTCCGGGGCGGCCTTCGCGCGGCTGCGCCGGGCACGGACCGGCTTGGCCGCACCGTCGGGGTTGTCCGTGGGGACTGGAGGCATGGGCTGCGGAGCCTTCTCACTCGCGCTCCCGGGCGCGGATCGCGGCCTCGCGGGAGCTGGTCGGGTACCGGCGGCGGAGCCGCCGGAAGTCAGCGTGACGCCATCCTGGCGACGGACGCCGGGCTCACCGGCGGGCTTCGCGGCCGGCCGTCAGGAAGACAGCACGCGGCCGGCGCCCAGCGGGTCGCTCAGCAGACCGGCTTCGTCGAGCAGCCCCTGCGCGAGCCGACGCGCCTCGGGAGGCGCCGCCGGCTGCAGTCCAGGGGCGACGGAGCGCAGCCCCGACAGGATGTCGTCGGGTCGTACGGCGGGTGTCACGTGCCGCACGACACAGCGGAGTATCGCACATGGGCCGGCTGCGGCCGGATCCGCGACGACGTCGGCGTGGTGAACCGCGGCCCGCGCATCGAGTCGCCGTACGCCGTCCTTCGTCCGCCGCTCCACCAGCACCTCCGGCTCGCGGAGGAACCGCTCGAGCGCGTCGCCGAGCGCGGCCGCAGTGACCCCGGCCAGCCGGATCTCCCACGAGGAGCCGGAGACGAGGTCGGCGAGCGAGGGTCCGTCGGCCGGCGCCTCGACACACGCCAGGATGTCCAGCCCGTCGGGGAGGGACGTGTCGAGAGCCCGCCGGACGTCGTCGGGCTCGCAGCGCCGCGCGAGCGCGATCTCGACGTACTCCGCCTCGCTGGCGACCCCGGTCGGCGTCGCGTTGACGTAGGAGATCTTCGGGTGGGGCGAGAAGCCGGCGCTGAAGGCCATCGGCACGCCGGCGCGGCGCAGTGCGCGCTCGAAGGCGCGGGCGAAGTCGCGGTGTGACGTGAACCGCAGGCGCCCGCGCTTGGCGTACTGCAGCCGGAGCCGCTGGACGACGGGCGGCGGCGGCGGCCCGTCTGGTGTGCGCTGCTTGGCCACGGCTAGCCGGAGACGGTCAGCGGCAGCAGCGTGCGGCCGGTGGGGCCGACCTGGATCTCGGTGTTCATCCCCGGGCAGACGCCGCAGTCGAAGCACGGCACGTCTCGGCAGTCGTCGACCGTCTGCTCCCGCAGCGCGTCCTGCCAGTCCGACCAGAGCCAGTCCTTCTCCAGGCCCGAGTCGAGGTGGTCCCACGGCAGGACCTCGTTCTCACCGCGCTCGCGCGTGGTGTACCAGTCCACGTCGACGCCGGCGGCAGCGGCAGCGGACATCCATCGGTCGAACGAGAAGTGCTCGCTCCAGCCGTCGAACCGGGCGCCGTCGAGCCACGCCTGCCGGATGACCGCGCCGACCCGCCGGTCGCCGCGGGAGAGCAGGCCCTCGACGATGCCGGGCTTGCCGTCGTGGTAGCGGAAGCCGATGGCCTTGTCCCGGCCGAGCGCGTCCTTGAGCAGCCGCAGCCGCCGGTCGGTCGTGGCGTGGTCGGCCTGTGCCGCCCACTGGAACGGCGTGTGCGGCTTGGGCACGAACCCGCCGATCGAGACCGTGCAGCGGATGTCCTTCTGCCCCGTCGCCTCCCGGCCCGCGCTGATGACGGCGCGCGCGAGGTCGGCGATCTCGAGGACGTCCTCGTCGGTCTCGGTGGGCAGGCCGCACATGAAGTAGAGCTTCACCTGCCGCCAGCCCCCGGCGTACGCCGTGGTCACGGTCCGGATCAGGTCGTCCTTGCTCACGGTCTTGTTGATGACACGGCGCAGCCGCTCGCTGCCCCCCTCGGGTGCGAATGTCAGCCCCGACCGGCGGCCGTTGCGGGACAGCTCCTGGGCCAGCGTCACGTTGAACGCGTCGACCCGAGTGCTCGGCAGGGACAGCGAGGTCTGCGTCCCCTGGTAGCGGTCGGCGAGGCCGCGGGCGATGTCGCCGATCTCGGAGTGGTCCGCACTCGACAGGGAGAGGAGGCCGACCTCCTCGTAGCCGGTGGCTGCCAGCCCGCGCTCCACCATCTCGCCGATCCCGGTGATGCTCCGCTCGCGCACCGGCCGGGTGATCATCCCGGCCTGGCAGAACCGGCAGCCGCGCGTGCATCCGCGGAAGATCTCGACGCTCATCCGTTCGTGCACGGTCTCGGCGAGCGGCACCAGCGGCGCCTTGGGGTAGGGCCACTCGTCGAGGTCCATCCCCGTGCGCTTCGCCACGCGGTACGGCGCGCGCGACGTCGTCGGGACGACGCGCTTGATCCGGCCGTCGGCGAGGTACTCGACGTCGTACAGGCTCGGCACGTAGACGCCCTCGACGCCGGCCAGCCGCAGCAGCAGCTCCGCGCGGCCGCCGGGCGCGCCCGCCCGCTTGAACTCGCGTACGACCTCGGTGATCTCGAGCACGGCCTGCTCGCCGTCGCCGAGCACCGCCGCGTCGACGAAGTCGGCGATCGGCTCGGGGTTGAACGCCGCGTGACCGCCCGCGACGACGATGGGGTGGTCGGCCGTCCGCTCGGAAGCCGAGATCGGGATGCCGGCGAGGTCGAGCGCCTCGAGCATGTTCGTGTAGCCGAGCTCGGTCGAGAAGCTGACGCCGAGCAGGTCGAAAGCCGCGACCGGGCGGTGTCCGTCCACGGTGAACTGCGGAACGCCGCTCTCGCGCATCAGGGCGGCGAGGTCCGGCCAGACGCTGTACGTGCGCTCGGCCAGGACGCCGGGCACCTCGTTCAGCACCTCGTAGAGGATCATGACGCCCTGGTTGGGCAGCCCCACCTCGTACGCGTCCGGGTACATCAGCGCCCAGCGGACCTCAGCGGCGTCCCACTCCTTCACCTGCGAGTTGAGCTCGCCGCCGACGTACTGGATCGGCTTCTGCACGCGCGGCAGCAGCCGCTCGAGGGCGGGGAAGAGGGATTCCATGGCTCCCCCAGCGTAACCGCGGTCGCACCCCAACCGAACTTTGTCCGGAACTGTCCGGCGCCCCTGCTCAGACCTGCCCCAAGTTCGGGACCGCGCGTACGGCGCCAGAGCCCGGATGCGGGCTGGCCCCGAAGTCTGCGGCTAGTCCCACTCTCTGGAGCGCATGTGGACGTTGCAGAGCAGGCCGATGGCGATCATCGTCGCGAACATCGACGACCCGCCGTAGGACACGAACGGCAGCGGCAGGCCGGTCACCGGCATGATGCCGAGCGTCATCCCGATGTTGACGAAGCTCTGGAACGCGAACCAGGACACGACGCCTGATGCGACCAGGGTGCCGAACGCGTCGCCCGCGTTCGCCGCGATCTGGATGCCGCGCCACAGCACGATCGCGAGCAGCAGCAGCACCAGGCCCGCGCCGACGAAGCCGAGCTCCTCGCCGGCGACGGTGAACACGAAGTCGGTCTGCTGCTCGGGCACGAATTGACCGGTGGTCTGGGTGCCCTTGAACAGCCCGGAGCCGCGGAACCCGCCCGAGCCGATCGCGATGCGCGCCTGGTTGACGTTGTAGCCGGCGGTGCCGAGGTTCGCGGTCGGGTTGGCGAACGAGGTGAACCGCTCGACCTGGTAGTCCTTGAGCATGTCGAAGTGCAGGATCGCCCAGCCGGCGGCCACGCCGAGGGTGACGAGTCCGGCGACCCAGCGCGCGGGGGCTCCCGACACCGCGATCACGCCGAGGATCGTGAAGACGAAGACCATCATCGTGCCGAAGTCGGGCTGCAGGAAGATGAGCAGCATCGGCACCGCGGCGAGGGCCAGGACGAGCAGGACATCGCTGTCGCGGGGGTCGTCCTCGCCGTCGCGCTTCTCACCGAGGATCATCGCCATCCCCACGACGAGGGCGACCTTGGCGAACTCCGACGGCTGGATCTGGAAGCCGCCGCCCACCTCGATCCAGGACTGCGACCCGTTGATCACCGACCCGACTCCGGGGATGAGGACCGCAACCAGCCCGAGGCACGACGCCGCGTAGACGATCGGCGCGTAAGCGCGCAGCATCCGGTAGTCGACCAGCGCGGCGACCGCGCCGAGCGCGAGCCCGATCAGCAGGTTGAGGCAGTGCCGCTTCAGGTACGCCTGCGGATCACCGTCGGCGGCCTCGAGGCGCGGCCGCGTAGCCGACCAGACGAGGACCGCGCCGATCACGCCGAGGGACGTCGCCGCGGCGACGAGGATCCAGTCGAGGCGGCGAAGCGGCGAGTCACGCTCGAGGATGCGCTCGCGCCAGGTCTCCCGGTGACGCAGCTGCACCGGGGAGACGCGGGGGGTGCTCCAGTCGGTCACGGTCCACCCTGCGGGCATGGCGGCGGAGGTGGCTGGACCGACCCGTCCGGCCGCACGACCGGCAGCTCACGCGGCGTGAGCCCGCACGCCATGGCTGCGGATCTGCCGCCGAGCCCGTAGAGGCCCTCGTAGACCTCGCGCACGGCTGGCGCCGCGATCGTGCCGCCGGTCCCAGCCTGCTCGACCATGACGACGACGGCGTACTTCGGCGCCTGCGCCGGGGCGAACGACGCGAACCACGACGTGTCCTGCTTGTTGTTCACCTCGGCCGTGCCGGTCTTCCCGGCGACGTCGAGCCGGGAGAAGTCGAAGCCGGCGAACGCCGAGCTCGCGGTCCCACCGGGCTTCGTCACCCCCGTGAGCGACTCCCGGATGTAGGCGAGCACCTCCGCTGACACGGGCAGGGTTCCCGTCTGCTCGGTCGGCACCAGGCGCACGACCTTGCCGGTGCGGTCGATCACGGCCTTGCCGAGCCGCGGCTTGATGAGCTTCCCGCCGTTGGCCAGCGCGGCGTACGCCCGCGCCAGCTGCAAGGGGGTCACCAGCGTCTCGCCCTGCCCGATGGAGAGGTTGACGTGGTCACCGCCGTTGTAGCGGTACCCGTCGGTGCAGTTCTCCTGCGACAGCGCGCGCAGATACGGGTCCTGGTAGGCCTTCGCCTGCTTGCAGTACGTCGCCCGCATCGCGTCCCAGCGCTTCTTCTTGAACGCCCGGTCGAGGACCCGGCCGGCGGACTCGCTCGGCAGGTCGATCCCGGTCTTCGCGCCGAGCCCGAACGCGCGGGCCATGCCCTGCAGACCCTCAGCCGGCTTCTGCTTGCGCTCGATCCGGGCGAGGTCGGCGACGTACTCGTCGATGGCGAACCGGTAGTAGACCGTGTCGCACGACTTGACCAACGACGTCCGCAGGGAGATCGGACCGAGGCGCGCGCTGTCGAAGTTGTGGAACGTACGGGGACCGAGCTTGACCGAGCCGGGGCAGTTGTACGTGCCGTAGAGGGAGTTCCCCCTCCTGACGGCATCCGCGGTGCTGACGATCTTGAAGGTCGACGCCGGAGCGAACAGGCCCTGGGTCGCTCGCGAGATGAGCGGGACGCCGGCCTCCTTGCTGTTGAGGTAGGCGAAGTCGCGCTGCGAGATGCCGCCGATGAACAGGCCCGGGTCGTAGGACGGGTAGCTCGCCATCCCGACGACCTCGCCCGTGTGCACGTCGAGGATGACGCCAGCCGCGGACGGCGCCTTGAACGGCAGCTTGTTGCCGCGTTTGTCGATCATCGACCGAGCCTTCAGGACCGCGTTCTCCAGAGCGGTCTCGAGCACGCGCTGCGCCCGCGCGTCGATCGTCGTCACGAGGTCGTTGCCGGACTCGGCCGGGGTGTCGGCCGCCAACCCGGTGACGCGCCCGCGCGAGTCGACGAGGTACTGCTTGACGCCGGACCTGCCGCGCAGGTCCGCGTCGTAGGACTGCTCGAGTCCGGCGCGGCCCGTCAGGTCGGTGCGCTGCAGGACGTCGTCGGTGTCGTCGGCCAGCTCCTTCTCGGTCACCGGCGAGATGTAGCCGAGCAGGTGGGCCGCGAGGCTTTTGTTCGGGTAGTGCCGGACGGCCTGCAGGCTCGCCTCGACGCCCGGGAAGTCCTCGGCGTGCTCCTCGATACGGAAAGCGACCTCGTCGTCGACGTCGGTCATGATCGGGACCGGCTGGAACGGGCTGCCGTTCCAGCACGGCACGTCGGGCGCCGCCTTGGCCTTGCGGTCGCGCTTGGCCACGCACGGCGAGATCCGCGCGCGGATCTCGGCCGGGGACATGCCGAGCACGCCGCCCAGCCGCTCGACGACGTCGTCGCCGTCGTCGGGCAGCCGGTCGAGGGCGGTGCGGTCGATCGTGACGACGGAGACCGTGCGGTTGCGGACCAGCTGCCGGCCGACGGAGTCGAGGATGCGCCCGCGCGGCGCGGCCGTGATCACCGGTCGCACGCGGTTGCTCTTGGCGATCTTGGCGTACCGCTCCCCGGCCATGACCTGCAGGAACCACAGCCGCCCGAGCAGGGTGAGGAACAGGCTCAGGACGAGGATGCGCAGCACGGCGAGCCGAAGCCGGGACCGATCGCTCACACCGGCACCCTCTCGCAACTCCCGCAGTCGGTCAGCCCACCCGCTTCGCGTCGTCGACCCGGTCGGACAACGCAGACACCGCCGCGAAGACGAACGGGGTGAGGACCACATCGTACAAGGCGGTCAGCGCGACCGACCGGACCAGCCCGACGGGTGAGACCCGGGGGTCGCCGAGGAGCGCGAGCAGCGCGCCGAATCCCAGCGTCGCTCCCGTCGTGGCGACTCCCACGAACAGCATCGGTGTCGTGATCGCCAGGCGGTCCAGGTACGCGCGCACGATGCCGGCGGCGTAGCCGACGCAGCACAGCACCAGCGCGAGCATGCCGAGGGTGTGATCGCTGAGCAGGTCCTGGAGCAGCCCCGCGCCGAACCCGGCGAACATCCCGACGCCCGGCCCGTCGGTCAGGGCGAGGCACACGACGACGACGAGGACGAGGTCGGGGCGGGCGCCGAGGAAGCCCAGGCGGGACAGGACCGTGGTCTGCACGAGCAACGCGGTGAAGACGAACAGCACGACCACCAGCGCGCGGTTCGCGGACACGTCAGCCGGTCGGCGACGCCGCCGGCGTCGCGGTCGGGGCGGGAGTGGGAGTCGGGGTCGGCTTCGGGGTCGAGGTCGCGCGCGGGTCCGGCGCAGCCGAGGCGGACGGCGTCGGGCGGACCGCGGCCGCGGGGGTCTCCCGCGGAGCGCTGAGGATCACGCCGACGATGTCCAGCGCGGTGTACCGGACGTACGGCTTGATCGTCACGCGCATGGTCAGCGTGGGCTGGCGGGTGATCGTCTCGGCCACGCCGATGGGGATGCCGCCGACGTACGTGCCCTGGTCACTGGTCAGGACGACGTCACCCTTGGCGACCTTGACGTCCGGCTCCCGGAGCTCGAGCACCATCGGCTCGATGCCGTTCCCGCGCACGAGGCCGACCTGGCCGTTCGCGAGCCGGGCGGCGACGGCCGACTGCGGGTCGATGGCGAGCAGCACCTGGGAGGTGAACGGCGCCACGTCGAGCACTCGGCCGACCAGCCCGTCGCCGGTGATCACCGTCATGTCGGCGCGTACGCCGTCGCGGCTGCCGCGGTCGAGGGTGATCGTCCACTCGAAGTTGTTGGGGGTCTCCGCGATGACCGTCGCCGGCAGGATCTCGGCGCCGCGGCCACCGGACGCGCCGAGCAGGCGGTCGAGCTCGGCCACCCGGCGCTCGAGGTCCTCCGCGGCGCGCAGCCGCGTGCGCAGCTGCGCGTTCTCCTTCCGCAGCCGATCGACCTCCTCGTCGAGCGTGCCGAGGTCACCCACGCTCGACAGCGCCTGGCCGATCGGGCGCACGACGCGTGTGACGGCACGCTGGACGGGGCCGACGACCGTCGCTGCACCACGGCGCAGCCCGGCCAGGGCGGTGCCCTCCCCGCTGCGGTAGTCGACCGTGATCAGCGTGAACGAGATGACCACGAGCAGCGCGAGGATGAGGCGGAGGCGGCGAGAGTCCCGGTACACGGTGTCCGGTCGGCGGGAGCGCCGACGCTCCTGGCGCTAGTGCCGCGGCGAGGAGATGAGGACCGGCTTGAGCGCCTCGAACTCCTCGACGCACTTGCCGGAGCCCATGGCGACGGAGTGCAGCGGGTTGTCCGTGATGTGGATCGGCATGCCGGTCTCGTGCTTCAGTCGCTCGTCCAGGCCCTTGAGGAGCGCACCACCACCGGTGAGGACGATGCCGCGGTCCATCACGTCTCCGGAGAGCTCGGGCGGGCACTTGTCCAGGGTTGTCTTCACCGCGTCCACGATCGCGTTGACCGGCTCCTCGATCGCCTTCCGGATCTCCTCCGCGCTGACCACGATCGTCTTCGGCAGACCCGAGACGAGGTCACGGCCACGGATCTCCGCATGCGGCTCGTCGGGCATCGGGAAAGCCGAGCCGATCGTCATCTTGATCTCCTCGGCCGTGCGCTCGCCGAGCATCAGCGAGTACTCCTTCTTCACGTAGCTGATGATCGAGCTGTCGAGCTCGTCACCGCCGACGCGGATGCTCTGGCTGGTCACGATGCCGCCCAGGGAGATGACAGCGACCTCGGTCGTGCCGCCGCCGATGTCGACAACCATGTTGCCGGTCGGCTCGTGCACCGGCAGGCCGGCGCCGATCGCCGCCGCCATGGGCTCTTCGATGATGTAGACCCGTCGGGCGCCGGCCTGGTAGCCGGCCTGCTCGACGGCGCGCTGCTCGACGCCGGTGATCCCGGACGGCACGCAGACGACGATGCGCGGCTTCGCGAAGTGGCGGCGGCGGTGCACCTTCTGGATGAAGTAGCGCAGCATCCGCTCGGTCGTCTCGAAGTCGGCGATGACGCCGTCCTTGAGCGGCCGGATCGCGACGATGTTGCCCGGCGTGCGGCCGATCATCCGCTTCGCCTCGGTGCCGACGGCGAGGATGCCCTTGTTGTTCGTGTTGATCGCCACGACGCTCGGCTCGTTGAGCACGATGCCGCGGCCGCGGACGTACACCAGCGTGTTCGCGGTGCCGAGGTCGACAGCCATGTCACGGCCGAGGAAGGACAGGGTGCTCGATGCCATCGCTCTAGGGGGCCTCTCGAAGTCCGCCGGGCGTCACTCCCCCGCCGGGGCGCGCCACAGGTCCGGCCCGATGGTAGCCGAGGTACGGCGACATGCCGAACGTGCCCTCGACCTCACGTCGAGGGTCATTCGACCAGCGGTCACAGGTTCGGGAAGAAGATCCCGAGCTCACGCGTGCCGGACTCGGGCGAGTCCGAGCCGTGCACGAGGTTCTGCCCGATCTCCAGGGCGTAGTCCCCACGCAGCGTGCCCGGGAGGGACTTGACCGGGTCCGTCACGCCCATGAGCGTGCGGACGGACTCGACGGCCCGCGGTCCCTCGACCGCGAGCGCGACCAGCGGACCGCCGGTGATGAAGTCGACCAGCTCGCCGAAGAACGGCCGCTCGGCGTGCTCGGCGTAGTGGCGCCCCGCGGTGTCCTTGTCGAGAGTGCGCATCTCCACCGCGAGCAGCTTGAGACCCTTGCGCTCGATCCGCGAGATGACTTCGCCGACGAGGCCGCGGCGCACGCCGTCGGGCTTCACCAGGACAAGCGTGCGCTCAGACATCGGTGGACGCAGACACGACGGATCTCCCTGGATGGTCAGTGGGTTGGGGTCGAGCCTACCGGCTGGTCGAGCGGCGGCGACGCGCTACTAGGCTCCGAGCCGTGGAGGGAGCCGTAGGCCCGACGAGGTCTTCCTGGCTCGGCGGCGCCGCCGCCGCGATCGGTGGGCTGTGCTACGTCGTCAAGGGCGGGGTCATCCTCGCGACGGGACACCAGCCTCCCGTGCTCTTCGAGATCGCGCCGATCTTCCTCGCGGTGGGGCTGCGGGCGCTCTACCTCCGGCTCCGCGACGCCGGCCGCGGTGAGGGGATCGCCGGTCCGCTGACCGCAAGCGTGCTCGGCGCGGCGACGATCGCGACGGTCGGCGGCCTCGCCACCCGCGAGGACACGGTGACGGTCGGTGTCGCCCTCGCCCTGTGCTCGTTGGGACTGGTGGTCGGGCTCGTGGTCCTGGGCCGCACAGCTCGCCATCTCCCGGAGCTCCCCCGGGTCCGACGGGTCGTCCCGTTTGCGCTCGGCCTCGCGACCATCCCGTTGATCATGGTCGGCGGGGCGCTCGAGTCACTCGGCGAGCGCCTCCTGGAGATCCCCCTGATCCTGATCGGGGTGGGCTGGACGGCGGTCGGCTGGCTCGTAGTCGCGCCGTCGCGTCACCCGGATGGCACGAGCAGGGTGCGGGCCTCGCCGACGGTGTAGAGCGAGCCGGTGATCAGCACGGCCGACGTCGAGTCGCCCGCGGTGTCCGCGAGCGACACGGCGACGTCGATCGCGTCGGGCAGTGACTCCGCGCGGCGTACCCGGTCCGCGCCGAAGACCGACGTCGCGACCTCGGCGAGCCGCTCCGCCGAGAGCGCCCGCGGCGAGCGGTTCGTCGTCACCACGATCTCGTTGAGAATCGGCTCCAGCGCCTCGAGCATCGCGACGACGTCCTTGTCGGCGAGAATCCCGACGACCCCGACGACGTGGTCGAACGCGAACGACTCCTCGAGCGCGACGGCGAGCGCCGCGACGCCGTCCGGGTTGTGGGCGCCGTCGAGAAGCACCGTCGGGCTGCGGCGGACGACCTCGAGGCGCCCGGGAGAGTCGGCCGCGAGCAGGCCCTCGCGGACGGCGTCGACGTCGAGCGCCGCGCTCGCCCCACCGAGGAACGACTCCACCGCCGCGACGGCGCAGGCGGCGTTCGCGGCCTGGTGCGCGCCGTGCAGCGGCAGGAACAGCTCGTCGTACGTGCCGGCGATCCCCTGGACCGTGATGGTCTGGCCGCCGACCGCGATGCGGCGGTCGGCCACGCCGAAGTGGACGCCCTCGACGGCGAGCTCGGCGCCGACGTCGGCGACCCGGCGGACGATCACCTCCGCGGCTTCGAGTGCCTGCACTCCGCTCACCACGCGCGCGCCCTCGTGCACGATCCCGGCCTTCTCCGCGGCGACCGCGGCGAGCGTGTCGCCGAGCAGCTCGGTGTGGTCGAGCCCGACGGGCGTCAGCACGCACGTGCCGGCCGCCAGGACGTTGGTGGCGTCCCATCGACCGCCGAGGCCGACCTCCACGACGGCCACGTCGACCGGCGCGTCGGCGAACGCGGCGAGGCCCATCGCGGTGAGCGCCTCGAAGTACGTCACCCGGTGCTCGTGCCGGCTGTCGACGAACGACAGGTACGGCGCGATCTCGTCGTACGTCGCGGCGAAGAGCTCGGCGGAGATCGGCACGCCGTCCAGCGCGATGCGCTCGCGCACCGACGCGAGGTGCGGGCTGGTGTAGCGGCCGGTGCGCAGCCCGAACGCGCGCAGCAGCGCGTCGACGATGCGGGTCGTCGACGTCTTCCCGTTCGTGCCGGCGACGTGGATCGCCGGGTAGGTGCGCTGCGGCGAGCCGAGCACGTCGACGAGGTCGGTCATGCGCGAGATGTCGGGGATGATGCCGCCCATCCCGTGCTCACCGTCGATGCGCGCGGCCAGCGCGCGCTCGACCCGCTGCGTCCCCTCGAGGTCGGTCACTCCGGCCTGATCACGCGGGCGACGGCGCGAGGGTGACCAGCACCTCCGGCTCACCCTCCTCGATGACCAGCGATGCGACGACGCCGGCGTTCATCACGTCGCCCCGCGCCTGCGCCAGTGCGGCCACGCGCTCGGCGGTGTCGCGGACCACCGCCTCGGACACCGGAGCGCGCATGGACTGCTGCGCCTCGCTCTTCGCCTTCCGGATCCGGCCGAGGGCGGCGGCGGCCACCTCGAGGAGCAGCGGATCGGCGCCCGATCCGCCCGCGGCGCGCAACTCGGCCGCGTCCGGCCACGGCGCGCGGTGCACGCTGCCGTCCTGCCACCACGACCAGATCTCCTCGGTCGCGTAGGGCAGGGTCGGCGCGAAGAGCCGGAGCAGGGTCGAGAGCGCGAGCCGGAGCGCCTTGGCAGCGGATGGCGCCGCGGCCTCGTCGTACGCGCGGTTCTTCACGAGCTCGACGTAGTCGTCGCAGAACTCCCAGAAGAACGCCTCCGTGCGCTCGAGCGCCCGCGCGTAGTCGTATGCGTCGTACGCCGTGGTCGCCTCCGCCACGACGCCGGCCAGGCGGGCCAGCATGGCCCGGTCGAGCGGCTCGGTGATCTCGGCGGCCGATGCCCGCTCGTCGTCGTAGGGCAGCCCCAGGACGAACCGCGAGGCGTTCAGCAGCTTGATGGCGAGCCGGCGGCCGACCTTCATCTGGCCGAAGTCGACCGCGGTGTCGGTGCCGGGCCGGCCGCTGCATGCCCAGTAGCGGACCGCGTCGGTGCCGTACTCCTCGAGGAGCGGGAGCGGCGTGACGACGTTGCCCTTCGACTTCGCCATCTTCTTGCGATCCGGGTCGAGCACCCACCCGTTTATCGAGGTGTCGCGCCAGGGCAGGCCGCCGTGCTCGAAGTGCGCGCGGACCACGGTGGCGAAGAGCCAGGTGCGGATGATCTCCGGGCCCTGCGGGCGCAGGTCCATCGGGAAGACCCGATCGAACAGGTCGGGATCGGTCTCCCAGCCGCCCGCGATCTGCGGCGACAGCGACGACGTCGCCCAGGTGTCCATGATGTCCAGGTCGCCGACGAACCCGCCCGGCTTCCCGCGCTGCGACTCGTCGTACCCCGCGGGGACGTCGGCCGAGGGGTCGACCGGCAGTGCGGCCTCGTCAGCGAGGATCGGCTCGTCGTACCGGGGCTCGCCGTCGTCGCCGACCGGGTACCAGACCGGGAACGGGACGCCGAAGTAGCGCTGCCGGCTGATCAGCCAGTCGCCCACCAGGCCGCCGACCCAGTTGTCGTAGCGCGCCTGCATGTGCGAGGGCTGCCAGGTCAGCTCCTTGCCGCGGGCGAGCAGCGCCTCCCGCAGCTCGGCGTCGCGACCCCCGTTGCGGATGTACCACTGGCGACTGGACACGATCTCGAGCGGGCGGTCGCCCTTCTCGAAGTACTTCACCGGGTGCGTGATCGGCTTCGGCTCGCCGACGAGCGCCCCGCTCTCCGCGAGCAGCTCGACGATCCGCTTCTGCGCCTGCTTCGCGGTCTTGCCGGTCAGCTCGGCCCACGCGCCGTCGGCCGGGACGTCCTGCGGCGGCGCGGCGAGGATGCGGCCGTCGCGGCCGATGATCGTGCGGACCGGCAGGTCGAGCTCCCGCCACCACGTCACGTCGGTGACATCGCCGAACGTGCAGATCATCGCGATGCCGCTCCCCTTCTCGGGGTCGGCGAGGTGATGCGCCTTGATCGGCACCTCGACGCCGAACAGCGGCGTCCGCACGGTGGTGCCGAAGCGGTTCTTGTACCGGTCGTCGTCCGGGTGCGCGACCAGCGCGACGCAGGCCGGGATGAGCTCCGGCCGGGTCGTCTCGATGGCGACGGCCTCGCCGTGGTCACTGGGGAACAGGATCCGGTGGTAGGCGCCCGGAGTCTCGCGATCCTCCAGCTCGGCCTGCGCCACGGCGGTGCGGAAGTCGACGTCCCACAGAGTCGGCGCCTCCGCGGAGTAGGCCTCACCGCGCGCGAGGTTGCGCAGGAAGGCGCGCTGCGACGCGCGCTGCGACTCCGGGCCGATGGTGGTGTAGGTCTGCGTCCAGTCGACGGAGAGCCCGAGGCGGCGCCACAGTGCTTCGAACTGCTTCTCATCTTCCGCGGTCAGCCGCAGGCACAGCTCGACGAAGTTCGGCCGGCTGATCTGGACCTGCTCCTTGCCGGGCTTCTCCGGCGGCGTGAAGTCGGGGTCGTAGGGGATCGCCGGGTCGCAGCGCACGCCGTAGTAGTTCTGCACCCGCCGCTCGGTCGGCAGCCCGTTGTCGTCCCACCCCATCGGGTAGAAGAGCTCCCGACCCCGCATCCGCTGGTAGCGCGCGAGGCTGTCGGTCTGCGCGTAGCCGAAGACCGAGCCCATGTGCAGCGTCCCGCTGACGGTGGGCGGCGGCGTGTCGATCGAGAAGATCTCGGCACGCGTCTTCGTGCGATCGAACCGGTAGACGCCCTCGGCCTCCCAGCGCGCACCCCACTTGTCCTCGAGACCGTCGATCGACGGCTTCTCGGGCATCCGGCTCGCGGGGTCACTGGTGGCAGTCACACCGAAATCCTATGGACGCGGGCTATGGCGCCCCAAACGGGATACGGCGCCGCCCCGTCGGGATCGGGCGATCCAGCGCGCGGGCCGCTCGCAGCACCGAGTAGAGGCCGTCGACCGCCTCACCGGTGTCGACGTCGAAGTCGACGACGACGCTGGGCGTGGAGTCGAGGTGGGCGGCGACGGGGTGCGTCGGCGGCGACGCGACGAAGGCGACCATCGGCTGGCCGTAGCCGGGGTCGAAGGCGTGGCCCGGCTCCAGCGGCTCCAGGGTGGTGGCCCGGACGTGTGCGAGATGGCCGAGCAGCTGGCCCACGGTGCGCACGCCCTCGTCGGGCACGTCGAGGGCGGCGAACTCGGAGTGGGCGAACTTCGCCATCCCGTGGGTGTGCAGCGTGGCCGACCGCCCGTCCGGCGCCCAGTCGGTGTGGATCGCGACGTGCCGGCGTGCGTCGAAGCCCTTGCCGAGCACCTGCTTGGCGAACTCCTTCTGCGTCCAGACCCGCTCCGCGGTGAGGTCCACGACGGCGCCGTCGGCCCACCGGGCCAGGGCGCCGACCGCGCCCGTCGCGAAGGCGAGCGCGTCGGGGTGAAGCGAGTCCGCGCGCTCGACGTCGACGAGCAGAGCCTGCCGGTAGAACGCGACCCGGGGGTAGCTCCGGCGCGGGATCGGGGGCTGCCGCTGGTCGGCGAGGGTGCTGAGGACGTCGCGCAGCGCGGCGCTGTCAGCGAGGTCGACCGACGTGACCCGCCAGGCGGCCGGGTCGAGCGCCGGGACGTCGGCCGCCGCGAGCAGGGACGCCGGCGGGTCGTCCGGCCGCTCGGTGAACACGGCGTACGAGCAGCGCGCGGTCAGTGCTCTAGGCGTTCTCGACGAAGTGGTCGACGACGTAGACATCGACACGGTCGGGACCCTGCGACGAGATGCCGAGGTCCTCCCGCCGTCGGGTCAGGGCGTCGTTCGAGGCGGTCAGCGCCGCCTCGTCGTCCATCACGGACACCGACACGTAGCCCGGGACGCCAGGCCGGCTCGCGTGGTAGCACGACCGGACCCCGGGCACGCCGCGCAAGGCCTCGGTGACCCAGTCGCGTCCGTCGGCCGAGAGCGAGTCGAAGGTCGCGATCCGGACGATCAACGGTCTCGATCCGGCAGCACGGCGGTGACTGCCTCGACGAGCGTCGGGTCGTCGGGCTTGACGAGCGGCCGGAAGCGGCGGACCACCTCGCCGGTCGGCGAGACGAGGAACTTCTCGAAGTTCCACTGGACGTCGCCGGCCACCCCGTCGTCGTCGGCGACCTGCGTCAGCGCGGCGTAGAGCGGGTGCTGCCCGGCGTCCTTGACCTCGAGCTTCTCGTAGAGCGGGAACGTCACGCCGTACGTCGTCGAGCAGAACTGCTCGATCTCCTCGGGCGCACCCGGCTCCTGACCGCCGAACTGGTTGCACGGGAAGCCGAGCACCGTGAACCCCCGCGGGGCGAGCTCCTCGTGCAGCTGCTCGAGCCCGGTGTACTGCGGCGTCTGCCCGCACTTCGACGCGACGTTGACGAGCAGCAGCGCCTTGCCCTTGTGCTCCGCGAGGCTGGTCGGCTCGCCGTGCAGGGTGCGGAGCGGGATGTCGTGGATCGACAAGGTCACGCCGTCTTCTCGCGACGCTCGCGCGGCTTGCGGATCTCCGGCTGTGCGTCGCGCGGAACGAGGGTCGGGACGACCTTGTCCATCACGACCTCACGGGTGATCACGCAGCGCGCGACGTCCTTGCGCGAGGGGATGTCGTACATCACCGAGAGCAGGACCTCTTCCATGATCGCGCGCAAGCCGCGGGCGCCGGTGCCGCGCAGGATCGCCTGGTCCGCGATCGCCTCGAGCGCGTCGTCGGCGAACTCGAGCTCGACGCCGTCGAGCTCGAACAGCTTCCGGTACTGCTTGACCAGCGCGTTGCGCGGCTCGGTGAGGATGCGGATCAGCGCGGTCCGGTCGAGATTGTGCACCGAGGAGATGACCGGCAGCCGGCCGATGAACTCCGGGATCATCCCGAACTTGAGCAGGTCCTCCGGCATCACGTCGCCGAAGACGTCGACGGCGTCCACCTCGTGCTTGCCGTGCAGCACGGCGCCGAAGCCGATCGCCTTCTTGCCGATCCGCGCCTCGATGATCTTGTCGAGCCCGGCGAACGCGCCGCCGACGATGAAGAGCACGTTGGTGGTGTCGATCTGGATGAACTCCTGGTGCGGGTGCTTGCGCCCGCCCTGCGGCGGCACGCTCGCGGTGGTGCCCTCCAGGATCTTCAGCAGCGCCTGCTGGACGCCCTCGCCGGAGACGTCGCGGGTGATCGACGGGTTCTCGCTCTTGCGGGCGATCTTGTCGACCTCGTCGATGTAGATGATGC
>DATLNF010000051.1:0-7552 GCA_035536955.1 Mycobacteriales bacterium
GGTCCTCGTCGACACGCCGGGGCTGCACAAGCCGCGCACGCTCCTCGGCGAGCGGCTCAACGCGATCGTCCGGGAGACGTTCGCCACGGTCGACGTGGTCGGGTTCTGCGTGCCGGCCGACCAGCCGGCGGGCACCGGCGACCGGTTCATCGCCCGCGAGCTCGCCGCGCTCAAGACACCGGTCATCGCCGTCGTCACCAAGAGCGATCTCGTCGACCCCCCGACGATGCGCGAGCAGCTCCTCGCGGTGTCCAAGCTCGGCGACTTCGCCGAGATCGTGCCGTGCTCGGCGACCCAGTCGTGGCAGGTGGACCTCCTCGCCGACCTGCTGGTCGACCGGCTGCCTCCGGGACCGCCGCTGTACCCGGAAGGCGACCTCACCGACGAGCCGGACCAGGTGATGGTGGCCGAGCTGATCCGGGAGGCCGCGCTGGAAGGCGTCCGCGACGAGCTGCCGCACTCGCTGGCGGTGGTCGTCGAGGAGATGGCCCCGCGGGAGAGCAGCGACCTCGTCGACATCTACGCGGTCGTCTTCGTCGAGCGGGACAGCCAGAAGGCGATCGTCATCGGGTCAGGTGGTGAGCGGCTCCGGGACGTCGGGACGCGCGCCCGTACCCAGATCGAGGCCCTGCTCGGCTCGCGGGTCTTCCTCGACCTGCGGGTGAAGGTCGCCAAGGACTGGCAGCGCGACCCGAAGCAGCTGCGCCGGCTGGGGTTCTAGGCACCCCCGCTCTTCGCCTTTTCGACCCGGTGACCACGTGTGCGGCCCGGAATCTGGTCGTGGAGTCGAAAAGGCGCTGAGGGGTACGACGCTGTCATGGAGTCCGAGACCAAAGAGCAGTTCGACGAGTCGTCCGCACGCACCCTGACGAACATCGGGTTCGGCCTGAGCGTCCTGGCGATCCTCTCCGCCGCGCTCGTCGCGCCGTTCGTCGCCGGCGTGTGGGTGCTCTCTGCCGCCACCGGCCTCATCGCGATGGTGTGCGGGCTCGCCGCGCGCGACAAGTCGACCCGGTCGGGGCAGTGGCACGGCTTGGCCGGCGTCTCGGCGCTGCTCGGCGGCGTCGCCATCATCGCCGCCCTCATGACCCAGGTCTGACCCCCCCAAGCCCCGACTTCACCCACCTGTTCCACACGAAACGGGCGGATGGATACCCAAAACGTGTGGACTGGGTGGGTGAAGTGGGAAGGGCGGGCGGCTGGCTGAGTGGGATCAGCGCCGTATCGAGGCTTCCACGGCGTCGAGGGGGCCTTGCCACTCGCCCCAGAGGCAGACGGCGCGGAAACCCATCGCCTCGTTGATGGCGAGCATGTGCGCGTTGGTCACCGCGTTCCAGGTCTCGATGCCGACGGCGGTGGGGCGATCGGCCGCCATGCGCGCGAGGTTCGCTGCCTTGATCCATCGGCCCAGGCCGTGCCCCCGGTGTTCGCGGAGTACGACGGTGTCGTCCTGGATCGCCCATTCCGGCCAGTGCAGGGGTCCGATGATGTCGGTCATCGCGACCAGCCGCCCGGAGCGGGCGTGGCGCGCGCAGGTCGTCCACCTGTCCTCGCGGCGGCGCGCGGTGGTCTCGTCGATGGCGCGGACCATGTCCGCCGTGATGATCTGGTCCTCCCAGTCGAGCTCCTGACGCGGCGCGTCGTTCATCGCGGTGCACAGCAGCGCGAACTCCTCGCGCAGCTCCGGCGGGCAGGCACCCCGCCAGTGCACCAGGGAGTAGTCGTTCGCCGCGTCAGCGTCGGGTCGTCCCCACTCGCCGAGGGCATCGAGGTCGACCTTCGTCAGGTCGAGCACGCTGCGCCGATCGGTCGACCGCTGCTCGAGGCCACGAGCCTTCGCGTACGCCGTACCGGGCCCGTCCAGCGAGATCTCCGTCATCGCGACCGATCGGTCGGCGGCGCGGCCCGCCGCGATGGGGTGCGGCAGCAGCGCGGTCGCCACCCCGCGACCCCGGCAAGCGGGATGGACTTCGACCGTGATCTCGACGATGTGCGGGTTCTCGCCACTGGTCAGCCAGCCGGTCGTCGCGAGCCCGACGACCCGCCCGTCCTCGCGCGCGACCCAGTGATGGAACTCGCGCGTCGGCGACGGCTCCCACAGCCGGACCACGAAGTGCTCGGGCGGCGCCGGAGTCGGGCTGGGCCGACCCTCGGCGTAGACGATCGCCTGCAGCTCGGCCACCTGAGCGACCTCGGGGGCGGTCGCGGTCGCCAGGTCGAACGGGAAGACGTCCACCGTGCGGTTGTAGTGCGGCTGCGGCGTGGGCGCCACCGGTTATCACCACCGCGGGGGATGATGGGGCGGTGGCGCTCTACCGGGACGAGGCGATCGTCCTGCGCACCCAGAAGCTCGGCGAGGCCGACCGGATCATCACCATGCTCACCCGGCGCACCGGCAAGGTCCGCGCGGTGGCCAAGGGGGTACGCCGTACCCGCAGCAGATGGGGGGCGAGCCTCGAGCCCTTCACCCGGGTCGACCTGCAGTGCTACACCGGCCGCTCGCTCGACACGGTGACGCAGGCCGAGATCCTCGACGCGCACAGCCTGCTGGGCAGTGACTACGCGCGCTACACGGCGGGCACGGTGATGCTCGAGGCGACCGACCGGCTCACCGAGGAGCGCGAGCCGACGCTGCGCCTCTACCTGCTCCTCGTCGGGGCGCTCGGCGCGCTCGACGACCCGGACCGCGACAGCGAGCTGGTCCTCGACGCGTTCCTGCTGCGCGCGATGTCGCTGAGCGGCTACGAGCCGGCGATCGCGGCGTGCGCCCGCTGCAGCGACCCAGGACCGCACCGCTCGTTCCACGTCGCGTCCGGCGGTGTCGTGTGCGCGGGCTGCCGGCCGGCGGGAGCGGGCTCGCCGTCGCCGGCGGCCGTCACGCTGATGGGCGACCTCCTCACCGGCGACTGGTCGGCGGCCGTCGCCGCGGACCGAAGGGTGCGCAAGGAGACGAGCGGGCTGGTATCGGCCTACTGCGAGTTCCACCTCGACCGTCGCCTGCGCGCACTGGCGATGGTGCCGCGGTGAGCGGTCCCATGAGCAGAGTGCCCCGGTGACGTGGTGAGCCGTCGCCCCACGCCGCTGCGGCCGACACCGCACCCCTCGGGCGCGAAGCCGCCGGCGGTCGACCCCAGGGCGGTGCCGCGGCACGTCGCACTCGTGATGGACGGCAACGGGCGATGGGCGCAGCAGCGCGGACTGCCCCGGGTCAAGGGCCACGAGGCCGGCGAGCACTCCCTCTTCGACTGCGTCGAGGGCGCGATCGAGTGCGGGGTGCAGTGGCTCTCGGCGTACGCGTTCTCGACCGAGAACTGGAAGCGCTCGCCCGAGGAGGTGCGTTTCCTCATGGGCTTCAACGAGTCGGTCCTGGTACGCCGCCGCGACGAGATGCATGCGCTCGGGGTCCGCGTGCGGTGGGCCGGCCGGCGCCAGCGGCTGTGGCCGCGGGTCATCCGGCGGCTCGAGGAGGCCGAGGAGCTCACCAAGGACAACCGGGTGCTGACCCTGACGATGTGCGTCAACTACGGCGGCCGGGCCGAGATCACCGACGGGGTACGACGGCTCGCCGCCGACGTGGCGTCGGGGCGCCTCAACCCGGAGAAGGTCTCCGAGAAGACGATCGCCCGCTACCTCGACGAGCCGGACATGCCTGACGTCGACCTGTTCATCCGCACGTCCGGCGAGCAGCGCATCAGCAACTTCCTGCTGTGGCAGAGCGCCTACGCGGAGCTGGCGTTCGTCGACACGCTGTGGCCGGACTTCGACCGCCGACACCTCTGGCAGGCGATCGAGGACTACGCCCGTCGCGACCGCCGCTACGGCGCCGTCGCCGAGACGCCGTCCTAGCGGCGCGCGCCGGCCATCCCCGCTGCCGCTCGGCCGGAGTACGACGGCACCCCTTCGGCCGGCGTTTCGGCGGCGCGGGTCGCGACCACCGCGATCCCGACGAGCAGGACGACGTACGCGCCGGGGATCGGCGGGAAGGCGAGCAGCGCGCCCACGACGAGCAGGGCGGTCGGACCACCGCCGATGATCCCGGCGCGCTTCGACGCGACGGCGGTCAGCAGCCAGCCCAGCGTCAGTGCCGCGAACGAGGCGACGATCACGGCGAGGTAGTAGCCCTTCGGGTCGGACAGCGCGTCGGGTGCCACCGGCAGCGCGAAGGCCTCCTTGGCGATGTCCCCGATGACGAAAGTCGTGCCGACGAGCGCGAGCGCCGCGGCGATCGCACCGAGCGGACCGCTGCGCGGCTCCCGGCTGAGGGTGATCGTGGCGAGCGCCACGAGGGTCAGCGTGAACGCCACCAGCAGGCCGAGCCCGTGCAGCCGGAACCCGAGCGACTGCGAGGCCGCAGCGCGGCTGTCGATCGTGAAGTGGTACAGGTCGGCCGGCACGCCGATCACGGCGGCGGCGATCGCCGCGCGCGCGCCGGTGCGGCGGAGCTGGTCGGTGGTCATGTGTCCCCCTGGAGGTGGTGTGGCGTCTGGCCCGTGACGATGCCGAGCGGGCGGCGCGCCGTCGTCCCCCATGGGGACGAGATCGCCGTCATCCCCGAGGAGGACGCCGGGGCCCTGGGCCGCCGGTACCGTTCGGGCCATGCCACCCGTGCGCGACCTGGCGCTCTCCGGCGCCTTCGCGATCGCGCTGCAGCTCGACATCTGGCTGCTCGAGGAGCCTCGTGGGCCGCGGTGGGCGACGGTCGTCTCGGCCCTCGTCCTCGCTGCGGCGCTGATGCTGCGGAGATCGCGCCCACTGGTCATGGTCGCCGTGGCGAGCGGCGCCCTCGTCGCCCAGGCGCTGGCGGACGGCTGGTTGACGTCGATGCTCACCACGGCCGTGGCCGCGATGATCGTGACGTTCTCGGCCGCGCTGCATCTCGAGCGACGGCGGGCGGTCGTCGGGGCCGCGCTGTTCCTGGCGGCGGCGCTGGTCGACACCGCGTTGTCCGAGTTGGACGGTGCCGACGTCGCCTCGGACCTCGTGTTCACCTCGGTCGTCGTCGTCGCCCTGCCCAGCCTGGCCGGCCGGGCGCTGCGCGAGCGCAACGAGCGCGCCCGCGAGCTGGAGGAGCTGACCCGGCAGCTGGCCGAGGAGCGCGAGCAGCGTGCGATGGTCGCGGTCCTCGACGAGCGCAACCGGATCGCCCGGGAGATGCATGACGTCGTGGCACACAGCGTCAGCCTCATGGTGGTCCAGGCCGGCGCGGCCCGACGCATGATCGGTGTCGACGCCGACCGCGCCCGCACCGCGCTGCTCGCGGTCGAGTCGGCGGGGCGCGACGCCCTCGCCGAGCTGCGTCGCGTCCTGGGGCTGCTGCGGGGCGGTCCGGAGCCGCTCGCGCTGACGCCGCAGCCGGGCACCGCTCAGCTGGGCAAGCTCGTGGAGGGCATCCGCGAGCTGGGTCTCGACGTCGACATGGCGGAGTACGGCGCGGCACAGCCGCTCCCCCCGGGCGTCGAGCTGACCGTCTTCCGCGTGGTGCAGGAGGCGCTCACGAACGCGGTCAAGCACGCCGGCCGTGCCTCGGCGCGGGTCGAGCTGCGGTGGGACTGCGACGAGCTCGAGGTCGCCGTCGTCGACGACGGGCCCGGCGCGCCGGCCGGTGCCGTGTCCACCGGCCACGGGCTCGCCGGCATGCGCGAGCGGGTGTCGGCGTACGGCGGAAGGGTCGACGCCGGCTCAGCACCGGGCGGCGGGTTCGCGGTCCGCGCGCGCATCCCCCTCGACCGGAGCCCCGGATGAGGGGACCCGTATGACGTTGCGGGTCGTCCTCGCCGACGACCAGGCGCTGGTCCGGGCCGGCTTCCGGATGATCCTCGAGGCCGAGCCGGACCTCGAGGTGATCGGCGAGGCGGCCGACGGCGCAGCGGCGGTCCAGGTGGTCGCCGCAACCGGCCCCGACGTCGTGCTGATGGACGTCCGGATGCCGGACGTCGACGGGATCGAGGCAACCCGGCGGATCACCGCGACGCCGGACGCGCCACGCGTGCTGATGCTGACGACGTTCGACCTCGACGAGTACGTCTACGACGCGCTACGGGCCGGGGCGAGCGGCTTCCTGCTCAAGGAGGCCCCGCCGGAGCAGCTCGTCGCGGGGATCCGCACCGTCGCGGCCGGCGACCGCCTGCTCGCGCCCTCGGTGACGCGTCGGCTGATCGAGCGGTTCGCCGCGCTGCCCGCGGCAGCACCTGCAGCGGAGCCGGCGTACGACGCCCTGACCCCGCGGGAGATGGAGGTGCTCCGCCTGGTCGCACGCGCCCGGACGAACGCCGAGATCGCCGCCGAGCTGTTCGTCAGCGAGACGACGGTGAAGACCCACGTCGCTCGGATCCTGATGAAGCTCGGGCTCCGCGACCGGGTCCAGGCCGTCGTGCTCGCCTACGAGACGGGTCTCGTGCAGGCCGGCAGCTAGAAGAAGCGGCCGGTCGCGATCGTCAGCACTGCGCCGATGACCAGCAGCCGGATCAGCCGGCCGCCTGGGGACAGAGCCGGCCAGCTGAGGTAGACGAGCCAGGCGAGGATCAGCGCGGAGAGCACGAGGCAGACCGCACCAGCCGGCCCAGGCAGCGCGAGGCCGCCGGCGACGACCGCGAGGACGACGAGCGCCGGCAGCGCGCGGGGCAGGCCGCGGAGGAACAGCACGACGATCGCGCTGCGGCGCTCGACCTCGCGGCGGACCGGCGACGCGTTCGGCGTCAGGAACGGCGCAGGCTTGGCCTGCGGCAGGGGTCGCTTCGGGGATTGCTTCGGGGATTGCTTCGGCATGGTGCGGCTAGCGTGGCATCCGCCGCCCGCCGCCGTCATATCGAGGAGCCCCGCGATGCTCGTCATCACCCGCTTCACGGTCCCTGAGGCGGACGGCGGCGCGTTCCGCTCGCAGGCGGCTGACGCGCTCGCCGCCCTTGCCGAGCGCCCAGGGTTCCGCCGCGGTCGCGTCGGCCGGGCCGCCGACGACGCGGGGGCGTGGGTGCTCGTGACGGAGTGGGACGGCGTCGGCGCGTGGCGCCGCGCACTCGGCGGGTACGACGTCAAGCTGCGGGCCAGCCCGCTGCTCGCGCGGTCGCACGACGAGCCGACGACGTACGAGGACATCGTGCTGGTGGACGGGACGGGTACGACGACCGCGGAGAGCGACCGCGCTCCGGACGCCGACTCGGTCTCGGTCGGCCGGGCGGCCGGACCGCGGCAGGACGACCGCTAGACCGCGATCGACCTCAGCACGTCGCTGATCTGCGTGACTCCCTGGTAGGTCAGGCCGACCGTCGAGACGTGCCGCCAGCGCACGATGCCGCCGGCGTCGATGACGAAGACCGCGCGGCGAGTGCCCAGAACCGGGAGCAGCGCGCCGTACTGGCGATGGACCGACTTGTCGGTGTCGGCGAGCAGGGGGAACGTCAGCCCGCGCTTCTCCGCGAACTTCTCGTGCGAGGCGATGCCCTGCGTCGAGATGCCCCAGAGCGTGGCGTCGAGGTCGGCGAAGACGGCGAGATCGGCCTGGTAGGAGCACAGCTGCGCGGTGCAGACCGCGGTGTTGTCGCCCGGGTAGAACGCG
>DATLNF010000052.1:0-37912 GCA_035536955.1 Mycobacteriales bacterium
TGATGAGGCCAGGCGTCGTGATGAGGTCGGTGATGCCCTGGACGCCGGAGAGCAGGACCTGGTCCGCCGCCCGGAACGCGTCCAGGACGCTCACCTGCTTGTCGCTGATCTGCAGCAGGCGGTCGTTCGGGATGACGATGAGGGTGTCGACCTCGTCCCGCAGCGCCTCGATCCCGGTCTCGGCCTGGGTCGCGCGGCGCCGGCCCTCGAACCCGAACGGGCGCGTCACCACGCCGATGGTGAGCGCGCCGAGCTTCTTCGCGACGTTCGCGACGACCGGCGCGCCGCCGGTGCCGGTGCCGCCGCCCTCTCCGGCGGTCACGAAGACCATGTCGGCGCCTTTGAGGACCTCCTCGATCTCGTCGCGGTGGTCCTCCGCCGCCTGCCGGCCGACGTCGGGGTCGGCGCCGGCGCCGAGACCCCGCGTCAGCTCGCGGCCGACGTCGAGCTTCACGTCGGCGTCGCTCATGAGCAGCGCCTGCGCATCGGTGTTGACGGCGATGAACTCGACGCCGCGCAGGCCGACCTCGATCATGCGGTTGACGGCGTTGACACCGCCCCCGCCGATGCCGACGACCTTGATGACGGCGAGGTAGTTCTGCGGTGCAGCCACGCGATCGGGCCTCTTCCGGGTCGGGGACTTGAGTCGGTCGGTACGGGGCCGCGATCCCGGACGACGGCCGGCCGGAGCGAGCTCCGGATCGGCCGGCCGACGGCCGGTCTCGCACTCCACGCCCGGTGGTGCGGGGAAGCCGCCACCGGGCGGGATGGAGCGGAGGCGACTTCGGGGCGACCAACCCTCACCGTCTAGTAGACGCTTAGAGTTATGTCAACCTGAGGTCGGGCGCACAGTACGAGCCGCTCGCGCGCGCGGTCAAGCGCCGACCCTCGACGGGTGTCGTCAGTCCCCGTGACGCGGCACCCGAGGCACCACCAGCGCGGCCGCTCAGCGGACCGCCGGGGCAGTCGGGGCGCGGACGTCGTAGTGCGTGCCCGGTCGCCGCAGCAGCGCGGGAAGCACGAGCGCCTTCGCCGCGCCGTCCTCCGCGCTCCCCCACACGACTTCCCGGCCACCCACCAGGGCGAAGGTGACGTCGTCGGGTGACGTGGCCGAGTAGCCGAGGACGTGTCGGCGGATGTCCGCCGGGATCGTGCCGACGACCGCGACGACCGTCTGGACCAGCTCCGCAGTCGGCCGGCCACCCGCGACCCGCAGGAGGGGGACCCCGCGCGGGACGCTGCGCGCACCGCCGAGCCGCACGCCCTCCGCGTCGTACAGCGCGACGCCGCCGCCGACCGGCACGGCGAGCGCGGGCACCCGCTCGTGCACCTCGATGACGACCCGCCCCGGCCACTGGCGCCGCACGCGGGCGGACCGCACGTACGAAAGGGAGCGGACGCGGCGCCGCACCTCGTCGAGGTCGACGAGCGCGAGTGCGCGACCGTCCGGGATCCGTGCCGCGGCGACGACCTGGTCGCGGGGCAGCCGGCTGGTGCCGACGATGCGAACCTCGTCCACGTCGAGCAGCGGCGAGAACCCGACAGTCGCGATCAGGACGAGGGGCGCGACGACGGCCGCGCTCCGGCGCGCCATGCGGCGGCGGCGGGCCTGCCGCTCGCGGCGCGCCCGCTCGGCGAAACGCTCGGTCGCGTCGGTCACGGGGTCTCCGCAGTGGCGTCGAACCGGCCGACCAGCCGCACCTCGGGCTCGAGCAGCGGCCCGCCCGCACGGACGACCTCGGCCCGGACCTCGGCGATGAGCGCCCGGACGTCGGCCGCGGTCGCGGGCTCGTCGACCACGATGGAGTTGGCGTGCTTCTCGCTGATCCGGGCGCCGCCGCGGCGGCGACCCTTGCACCCCGCTGCCTCGACGAGCCGGCCCGCTGAGTCGCCGTCCGGGTTGGTGAACACCGACCCGCAGTTGCGCTGCCGCAGCGGCTGTGTCGCGCGGCGCCATGCGCGCAGCTCGTCGAGCCGGCCGCGGATCTGCGCCGGGTCGAGGGGGGCCAGCTCCCAGCGGGCCGCGGTCACGACCGACCGGGGCGGCAGCAAGCTGCGCCGGTAGCCGAACGACAGCTCGGCCGGAGCCAGCTCCGCACCCGCCGGCTCGGTCACCGACGCGACCCGGACACCGACCAGCCGGTCAGCGGTGCTGCCGTGGTGCGCGCCAGCGTTCATGCGCACGGAGCCGCCGACCGAGGCCGGGATGCCGGCTGCGAACTCCAGGCCGCTCAAACCCTCCGCGGCGGTCCACGCCGCGAGCGCGGGCATCGCGAGCCCGCCACCTGCACTGACCTGAGCCCCTGCTCGCTGCTGCCACTTGAAGCCGGCGCCGAGCCTGAGCGCCACCCCGGGCCAGCCCAGGTCGCCCACCAGCAGGTTCGACCCGCGGCCCACGACGAGGAGCGGCACCGCGCACTCGTCGTAGGACGCGAGGACGGTCAGCACCACGGTCAGCTCGTCGGCGTCCCTCGGAACGACGGCACACCGCGCGGCACCGCCCACACCGAGCGTGGTCCGCGCACCGAGGGGATCCTCGCGGGCGACGGCGAGACCCGCGGACGACAGCGCCGACGCGACCCCGTCGACAGCCTCGACGTCGAGCGTCGGGTCCCACGTCGGCGGCAGCAGCTCGGTCGGCCGCGCCGCGCTCATGTCAACTCACCGAGGGCCGCGAGGACGTCCGGGGCGAGCTGGGTGACGTCTCCCGCACCCATCGTCAGCACCACGTCTCCCGGTCGCGCCCAGGCAGCCAGGCGCCCCGCGACGGCGACCCACGACGGCTCGAACACCACCGCTTCACGCGGCAGCGGGATCGCGTCGGCGATGGCTCGGCCGGTGACCCCGGGCACCGGGTCCTCCCGGGCGCCGTACACCTCCATCACGACCACCGCGTCCGCCAGGGCCAGCGCCTCGGCGAACTGCGCCGCGAACGCCTGGGTGCGGCTGTAGAGATGCGGCTGGAACGCGACGATCACCCGACCCTCCCCCGCGACGACCCTGGCCGCGCGCAGTGCCGCAGACACCTCGGTCGGGTGGTGCGCGTAGTCGTCGAAGACCCGGATGCCCCCCGCCGTGCCGCGTGGGTCGAACCGCCGGCGCGCACCGGTGAACGCGCTGAGGCCGAATCGCAGGTCGCTCGCCGGCAGGCCCAGCTCGAGAGCGGTGGCGAGCGCGGCGGCCGCGTTGAGAACGTTGTGATGTCCCGGCACCGACAGGCGCAGCTCGCCGAGACGCTGGCCGAGATAGAAGACCTCAGCCGTGCTGCCCATGCCCTCGAGGACCACGTCGCTCACTCGCAGGTCGGCCAGGTCGCTGACGCCATAGGTCCGGACCCGGGCCGGGCACTCGGCCGCGGCACGCAGCGCTCCCGCGTCGTCGGCGCACGCGACGAGGAACCCGGCCGGGTCGACCAGCGCGGCGAACTCCGCGAACGCGCGGTGGACCGCCGACTCGTCGCCGTGGTGGTCGAGGTGGTCCGCCTCGACGTTGGTGACGACGGCGGCGTACGGCGAGTACAGCAGGAACGACCCGTCGCTCTCGTCGGCCTCGGCCACGAAGACGTCACCGGTGCCGTGGTGCGCGTTGGAGCCGGCCTCGTTGAGGTCGCCGCCGATCGCGAAGGAGGGATCGGCGCCGCAGTGCTGCAAGGCGACGGTGAGCATCGACGTCGTCGTCGTCTTGCCGTGCGTCCCGGCGACTGCCACCGCGCGGCGGCCCTGCATCAGCGCGGCCAGCGCGGCTGCGCGCGGGAGCACCGGGACCGAGCGCCGCCGAGCCTCGACGACCTCGGGATTGTCGGCGCGGATCGCCGTGGACACGACGACGTAGTCGGCATCACCCACCTGCGCCGCGTCGTGCCCTACCTGGATACGACCGCCGAGCGCGGTCAGCGCGTCGAGTGTGCGGGAGTGCTTGGCGTCACTGCCGGACACGACCGCACCACGCGCCAGCAGGATGCGGGCGATCCCGCTCATGCCGGCACCGCCGACCCCGACGAGATGCACGCGCGCGGTGTCGAAGGTCATCGCCGGGCCGCCTGCTCGATCATGGCGGCGACCCGGTCCGCCGCGTCGCGGTGCCCGGCGGCTCGCGCCGCGCGGGACATCGCGTCCAGACGATCCGAGTCGGCGAGCAAGGGCAGGACGTTCCCCCGGAGCCACGCGGCGTCGAGCTCGGCGTCGGCGACCTCGACGGCGCCACCGGCCGCGACGACGTCGGCTGCGTTGAGCCGCTGCTCGCCGTTGCCGTGCGGCAGCGGGACGAACACCGCCGGCAAGCCGACCGCGGTCACCTCGGCCACCGTCATCGCTCCCGCCCGGCAGACCATCAGGTCGGCCGCCGCGTAGGCCAGGTCCATCCGGTCGAGGTACGGCCGGGCGACGTACGGCGCCAGGTCGCCCGCGACCCCTTGCTCGGCCAGCAGCCGGAGCACCTCGTCGTGCTGCCCGGTGCCGGTCGCATGCAGGACCTGGGCACCCACTGCATCGAGATCCTGCGCGAGGCCCACCGCGGCGTGGTTGAGCCGGCGCGCACCCTGGGAGCCGCCCGACACGAGCAGGGTCGGCCGCTGCTCGAGCAGCCCCAGCGCCGCGCGCGCCGCGGTGCGCGACGCCAGGCGGTCGAGGTCGACGATCCCCTGGCGGAGGGGGATCCCGGTGACGACGGAGCCGCGCAGACGGGTCTGGGGGTAGGACGTCGCGACCGCCGTCGCGAACCGCGCCCCGACGCGGTTGGCGAGCCCAGGTCGGGCATTCGCCTCGTGCAGGACGACGGGCACGCCACGGCGCCGGGCGGCGAGGTACGCCGGAAGCGCGACGTACCCGCCGACGCCCGCGACGACGTCCGCCGACCGGCGGTCGATGACGCGTCCCGCGGCGCGAACTGCGCGCAGCAGCCTGAGCGGCACCCGCAGCAGGTCCGTGCTCAGGTGGCGCGGCAGGGGCACCGGCGGGATGAGGTCGAGCTGGTAGCCGCGGGCGGGCACGAGTCGCGTCTCCAGGCCGCGCTCGGTGCCCAGCAGCGTGACCACGGTTCCGGTGGACCGGCGCCGCAGCGCGTCGGCGATGTTCAGCGCCGGCTCGACATGCCCCGCCGAGCCGCCGCCGGCGATGACGACGTTCACCGGCGTGACGTCGCCGTCCGCCGCGGCGGCGCGGCGTGCCGAGCCGCCGGTCGCCGCGGACCAGGCCCGAAGCCGTAGAACGCGCCGACCTTCCGCCGCAGCCGGGCAACCGGCATCGGCCCGCGCGCGGCGAGTGCGGCGGCCGCGCCGCGCTCCCGGCGAGCGAACGCGGCGAGCATGCCGACGGCGAACAGCGACACCCCCAGCGACGAGCCGCCGAAGCTGATGAACGGCAAGGGGATGCCGGTGATCGGCAGCAGTCCGGTGACGGCGCCCATGTTCACGATCGCCTGGACCACGAGCCACGCGGTGACCCCGGCCGCCGCCAGTCGCACGAACGGGTCACGGGACCGCTGGGCGACTCGCACTCCGGCGTACGCCAGGACGGCGAACAGCAGGAGCACGAACAGCGTGCCGAGCAGGCCGAGCTCCTCGCCGACGATCGCGAAGATGTAGTCGGTGTGCGCGTTGGGCAGGTAGGACCACTTCTGCCGACTGCCGCCAAGACCGACCCCGAACCACCCGCCGGACGCGATGGCGTACAGCCCCTGGCACCCCTGGAAGCCGCCGGCGAGCCGGTGCTCGACCGAGCACGGGTCGAGGAACGTCATCACCCGCGCGAGGCGGTACGGCGCCGCGACCGCGAGCAGGGCCGACAGCGCGGTCACCGCACCGAGGAAGAGGACGAAGATCGGGGTGGGCGCGCCGACGACCCAGAGCAGTGCGAGCACGACCGCTACGAGCGTCATCGTGGTGCCCATGTCCGGCTCGAGCATGATGAGCAGGGCGAGCACCGCGGCCACCGGGACGAACGGGACGAGCAGGTGCTTCCAGTCCCCGATGAGCGCCTGCTTGCGCGCGTAGAGGTCAGCCCCCCACAGCGCGAGGCCGAGCTTCGCGACCTCCGAGGGCTGGAAGCGCACCGGGCCCAGCTCGATCCAGCGGCGCGCGCCGGACACCGGCGGCGCGCCGATCCCAGGGACGAAGACGAGCAGCAGGCCGACGATGGACGCGAGCAGCAGTGGATAGGCCATCAGCCGGTAGGCACGGACCGGCAGCCGCGACGCAACCCAGAGGATCGGCAGCCCGATGGCGACCCACACGAGCTGTCGCTGGAACACGCTGAACGACGAGCCGGAGTCGGAGTAGGCGTCGACGCTCGACGCGGAGAGCACCATCACCAACCCGAGGGCGAGCAGCAGCAGCACGCTGCCGATCAGGAGGTAGTAGGAGGTGAGCGGCCGGGCGAGGAGCGGCACCCGCTCCCGCCGAGCGGTCACGGGGGACGTGGTGACGCGGCGCCCGGCGGCATCGCCGTACGTCGTCACCGCTGTCCTCCCAGGGCGCGGGCGGACGTCGTGAAGACGTCGCCGCGTTCGGCGTAGTTGGCGAACATGTCCATCGAGGCCGCGGCGGGAGCGAGCAGCACGACGTCGCCGGTCCGCGCGAGACCCCGTGCGGCCTGCACCGCAGTGTGAAGGTCCGCCGCGTCGATGACGGGGACGTCCGGCGCGTGGCGCGCAAGTGCCTCGCGGATCTCGTGCGCGCACTCGCCGATCAGGACCGCGCCGACCAGATGGTCACCGGCGTCACGCGCGAGGTCGTCGAACTCGAGGCCCTTGTTGAGACCGCCCGCGATCCACACGACTCGCGGGTACGAGCGCAGCGATGCCAGCGCGGCGTGGGGGTTGGTCGCCTTGCTGTCGTTGACGTAGCGCACGCCGTCGACCTCGGCGACGACGACGTTGCGGTGCGCACCGGTGGTGAACCGGCGCAGCGCGTCGCGCACCGCGTCCGGCGCGACGCCGCCGGCAAGGGCGAGCGCGGATGCGGCGAGCGCGTTGGCGACGTTGTGGGCGCCGGTGACGCGCAGGTCGTCGACGGGCAGCAGGACCCCGCTGCCGAGTGCCTCGTCGACGAGGTTCCCCGCGCGGACGCCCAGCTGGCCGCGGGCCGGCTCGCCGAGGGTGAACCCGAGGCCCGCCCGCTCGCCGACCAGCCGGACCACACGCTGGTCGTCGGCGTTGAACACGGCGACGGTCGAGCCGTCGGTTCCCCACACCTTGGCCTTGGCCGCGGCGTACGAGGCGAAGGAGCCGTGCCAGTCGAGGTGGTCGTCGGCCAGGTTGAGCAGCGCTCCGGCGAGCGGGCTGACCGACTCCGACCAGTGCAGCTGGAAGCTCGACAGCTCGACCGCGAGCAGCGACGACGCATCCCCGGGGGTGTCGACCACCGCCTCCACGAGGGGCAGCCCGATGTTGCCGGCGGCCGTGCCGGGGTGCCCCGCGGTGGCCAGCATCGACGCGAGCATCTCGGTCGTGGTCGTCTTGCCGTTCGTCCCCGTGACGGCGAGCCAGCCGGGGGCGCCCGGCTCCTGCTCCCGCCAGGCGAGCTCGACATCCCCCCACACCGGGACGGCCCGGTCGGCCGCTGCTCGCAGCACCGGGTGATCCGGGCGCCAGCCCGGCGAGGTGACCACGAGTGAGACGTCGCCAAGGCGATCGGCGTCGACGGCGGCCGAGCCGAGCTCGACGGTCGCGCCGAGCGACTCGAGCGCCGCAGCCACGACCTGCTCGTCCGCGCCGCGCCGCTCGTCGACGACCCGGACCCGGGCACGCCGGCGGAGGAGGGTCCGCGCGACCGCGGCGCCGCTGACTCCGATGCCGCACACGAGCACCGCGCGACCGGCCCACGGGTCCGGCGGGTCCTCGCCGAACCGGTGCGTCACGGCAACGGACCACGCGACAGGTACTCGGCGTAGAACAAGCCGAGCCCGAACGCGACCGCCAGGCCGGCCACGATCCAGAACCGCACGATGACGGTGAACTCGGGCCAGCCGGCGAGCTCGAAGTGGTGGTGGATCGGCGCCATGTTGAACACCCGGCGGTGCAGCCCGCGGAACGCGACGACCTGCAGGATCACCGACAGCGTCTCGACGACGAACAGACCGCCGAGCACGACGAGGAGGAGCTCGGTGCGGGACAGGACGGCCAGGCTGGCCAGCGCCCCGCCGAGGGCGAGCGAGCCCGTGTCACCCATGAAGATCTTGGCCGGGGCGGCGTTCCACCACAGGAAGCCGAAGCACGCGCCCATCGCCGCGGCGGAGACGATGGCGAGGTCGAGCGGGTCCGCCACGACGTAGCAACCGGGGGTCACCTGGGTCTCGCACAGGTTCCGGCTCATCCAGAACGTCATGACGGTGTAGGCCGCGAACACCATCGCCGCGGAACCTGCCGCGAGGCCGTCGAGGCCGTCGGTGAGGTTCACCCCGTTCGACGTCGCCGACACCATCACGTAGACCCACACGATGAAGCCGACGGCGCCGAGGCGGATCGAGGTGTCACGGATGAACGACACGGCGGTGGAGGCCTCCGCGAGCTCCAGCGCGAGCACGCCGAAAGCGACGGCGATCAGCAGCTGCCCGACAAGCTTCGCGGTCTTGTTCAGGCCGAGGCTCCGCTGCATGCGAATCTTGATGAAGTCGTCGATGAACCCGACCGCACCGAGCCCCGCCATCGTGAACACGACGAGCAGGCCGGACCAGCTGAACCCGACGCCGACGTGCGCGACGCCGTACCCGATCAACGTCGCCGCGATGATCACCGCGCCGCCCATCGTCGGCGTGCCGCGCTTCGTGTGATGCGAGTCGGGGCCGTCGTCGCGGATCAGCTGGCCGTAGCCCTGCCGCCGGAAGATGCGGACCGCGAACGGCGTCCCGACGAGTGACAGCACCAGCCCGACGAGCGCCGCTACGAGGATGAACTTCACGCCGCCTCCCCCGCCGTCGCCGGCGCGAGCGCCTCGGCGACCCGCTCGAGGCCGACGGACCGCGACGCCTTGACCAGCACGGTGTCTCCCGGCTCGAGCCGCTCCTCGAGCAGGGCGACCGCCGACTCGACGTCGGGGCACTCCACGGTGTCCACCCCGCCGCGACGAGCCGCGTCCGCGACCCCGGCCGCCTCCGCGCCGACCACGACGACGTGACTGACGGCGAGCGCGGCGCACAGCTCGCCGAGCAGCGCGTGCTGGCGGTCGGTCTCGGCGCCGAGCTCCGCCATCATCCCGAGCACCGCCCAGGTCGGCCCGTCCCCCGCGACGCGCACGAGAGCGCGCAGCGCGGCCTGCATCGACTCGGGGTTGGCGTTGTAGGCGTCGTTGATGACCGTGACCCCGTCGCTCGTCCGCCGCATCTCCATCCGCCACCGGCTGAGCGGTACGGCGGTGGACAGCGAGGCGGCGACGTCCGCCGGCGGCACGCCGCACTCGATCGCCGCGGCCGCAGCCGCGAGCGCGTTGGCGACGTGGTGCTCCCCCACGAGCTGCATGCTCACCGGGTGGGACCCGGCCGTGCTCTCCAGCCGGAAGGCCGCGCGGCCGCGGTCGTCGAGGCGCACCCCGGAGGCGGCGACGTCCGCGTCCGGCCGGCAGCCGAACGTCACCACTCGCCCACGGGCGTGGGACCTCATGGCGGCGACCAGGTCGTCATCCGCGTTGAGCACCGTCACGCCGTCGTCGACGACACCCGCCACCAGCTCCGCCTTCGCCGTGGCGATGGCCGCGCGAGATCCGAACTCACCCACGTGTGCGCTGCCGACGTTCAGCACGACCCCGACGTCCAGGGGTGCGACCTGGCACAGGGCAGTGATGTGACCGAGCCCGCGCGCGCTCATCTCCAGCACGAGGTGCTCGGTCGCGGGCGACGCCCGAAGGACGGTCAGCGGGAGGCCGATCTCGTTGTTGTAGGAGCCGACCGGCGCGACGGTCTCCCCACGGGGAGCGAGGACCTGGGCGAGCAGGTCCTTGGTCGAGGTCTTCCCCGTCGAGCCGGTGACGCCGACGACGCGCGGCCGGCCGGCCTCTCGCAGGCGGCTCAGCACGGTGCCCGCAAGTCGGCTGAGCGCCGCGACGACGTCGTCGACGACGACGCACGGCAGCACCGTCAGGGGCCGGGTGGTGAGCGCCGCGACAGCGCCGTTCGCCGCCGCGGCGGCCGCGAAGTCGTGGCCGTCCGCGTGCTCCCCCACCACGGCAGCGAAGAGGGCACCGGGCGACGCGCTGCGCGAGTCGACGAGCACCGGCCCGCGGACGACGAGGTCCACGTCACCGACCGCGACGCCCCCGACCGCGGTGGCGACGTCAAGCAGCGTCAGGTCGATCACGGTGACACCGCGGCGGCGAGGTGGTGGGCCAGCACCTCGCGGTCGTCGAAGGGAATCGTGCGGTCGGCGAGGACCTGGCCCTGCTCATGGCCCTTGCCGGCGACGAGCACGGTGTCGCCCGACCTCGCGCTGGCGCAGGCGAGCGCGATCGCCGCGGACCGGTCGGGCTCGACCACGACGTCCGCGGAGCGGACCTCGCGCGCGCCGAGCTCCACCACCGCGACGATCGCGAGGGGGTCCTCGGACCTCGGGTTGTCGGACGTCACGACCACGACGTCGGCGCCGCGCGCTGCCGCGGCTCCCATGAGCGGACGCTTGGAGCGGTCGCGATCGCCACCGCACCCGAGGACGACGATCAGGCGACCGGGCGTCAGCGGGCGCAGCACCGCGAGGACCGACGCGACCGCCTCCGGCGTGTGCGCGTAGTCCACGAGGGCGAGGAACTCCTGGCCCACGTCGACCCGCTCGAGCCGCCCCGGCACGCCGGGCAGCGCTGCCATCCCGGCGACCGCGGTTGCGGTGTCGACGCCCACCGCGTGCAGGGCGGCGACCGCACCGAGCACGTTGTCGACGTTGAAGCGACCGGGGATCCGCAGCGAGACGGGAAGCGGCTCGGTCAACCCCGGGCCATGCAGGCGGAACGACGTACCCTCCGCCGTCGCGGTCACGTCGGTAGCCCGCCAGTCCGCCGTGTGGCTGCCCCGCGCGCTCGTCATCACGAGCGGGATGCGCACGCGGTCGAGCAGCCGTCGGCCCGCGGCGTCGTCGACGTTGACGACCGCGACGGCCGACCGCGACTCGTCGAACAACGCCGCCTTCGCCTTGAAGTACTCCTCCATGTCGCCGTGGAAGTCGAGGTGGTCCTGGCTGAGGTTGGTGAACACCGCGGCGGCGTACCGCACGCCGTCCACCCGGCCGAGCGCGAGCCCGTGACTCGACACCTCCATCGCGACGCCGGTGACGTCGCGCTCGCGCATGACGGCCAGGAGCGCGTGCAGGTCAGGAGCTTCCGGTGTCGTGTGCGCGGACTCGAGCACCTCGTCGCCGACCCGGGTCTCGACCGTGCCGATCAGGCCGGTGCGCTGCCCCGCTGCACGGAACCCCGCCTCGACGAGGTACGCCGACGTGGTCTTGCCGTTGGTCCCCGTGATGCCGACGACCTCGAGGCTCCGCGACGGGTCGTCGTAGACCCACGCCGAGACCGGGCCCAGGTGCCGGCGCGGGTCGGCTACGACCACGGTCGGCAGCGGATGGGGTCCGGGCCGGTCGGTCAGCACGGCGACGGCCCCGGCGGCGGCGGCGCGGCCGATGAAGTCCGCGCCGTGCACGGTCGAGCCCGGCAGCGCGGCGTACAGGTCGCCCGGACGGACGGCCCGCGAGTCGTGCGTCACGCCGGTGACCTCGACGCCGGCCGGGTCACCCTCGAGCACAGCACCGGGGACCAGCGCGTGCACCCCGGTGAGCGGACGCGCGACGGTCTGCCGCGGGCGCAGGACGGTGGACAGTTCGTGGGCTCCCCGGGCTGGGAGACGGACGCGGACCGCGGTCAGGCTACCCGCGGTCATGGCCCGGGACCTGACCGCGCCGTTCACGGCGCGAGGAGCGGGACCGGCGGACCGGGGAGTCGGCCGGTCGGCGGGATCCCCAGGGTGCCGAGCGCGAACCCCATCACCTTCTGGAAGACCGGGGCGGCGACGACCCCGCCGAAGATGACCCCAGGCTCGTCGAGGCTCACCGACACGACGAGCCGTGGTGCGTCAGCGGGCGCGAAGCCGACGAAGGATGAGATGTAACGGCCGTTGTACCGGCCGTTGCTGCCGACCTTCCGCGCCGTGCCGGTCTTGCCGGCGACGCGGTAGCCCTCGATGCGGGCAGCGGTCGCCGTGCCGCCCTCGTTGGTGACCGCCTCGAGCATCCGCGCGAGCTGCTCGGCGGTCTGCGCCGAGACGACCCGCTGGCGTCGGGGGGCCGGAGCCGGGTCGAGCCGACCGCCGCCGTCACGACTGCCGCGGACCACCGACGGCGTGACCCGAACCCCGCCGTTGGCGACGGTCGCATAGACCGAGGCGATCTGCAGCGAGGTCGCGGACACGCCCTGGCCGATCGGGATCGTGCCCGCCTGGCTGCCGGACCACTGCTTCGGCGGCGGGAGCAGCCCGGCGCTCTCCCCGGGGAACCGGACTCCGGTGCGCTCGCCGAAGCCGAACTTGCGGAGGTACTCGTAGAGGCGCTCGCGACCGAGCTGCTGCGCGACCGTGATCGTGCCGACGTTGCTCGACTTGGCGATGACGCCGGTGAACGTCATCCGCTGGGTGCCCTCGGAGTGCACGTCGCGGAACGTCTTGTCGGCGACGCGCACCGACGGCGGCACGACGATCGTCGACGTCGGCGTCACGAGTCCGGACTCGAGCGCGGCGGCGGCGGTGATCACCTTGTTGACGCTGCCCGGCTCGTAGACGCTCGAGACCGCGGGGTTCCCGCGCAGCTCCGGTGGGGCGGCGGTCGCGCGGTTGGGGTCGAACGTCGGGGTCGTCGCCAGCGCGAGGAGCTCGCCGGTGCGGACGTCCATCACGATCGCGGTGCCGCCCTTGGCGCCCGACTTCGCAACCTGCTCCGACAGCGTCTTCTCGGCGTACCACTGGATGTCGCGGTCGATGGTGAGCACCTGCGTGGTGCCCGGCGCCGGCGCGACCTCGCGACGCTCGCCCGAGGGGATCTCCCGGCCCTGCTCGTCCTCCTCGACGAGGAGCCTCCCGGGCTCGCCGGCCAACCGGTCGTCCAGCGCGTACTCGACCCCCCCGAGGCCCGCGCCGTCGCGGCCGACGAACCCGATGACCGCCGCGCCGAGCGCGTCGTTGGGGTAGACGCGCCGGGTCGCCGGCTCGGCGCCGATGCCGTCGAGCTCCAGGTCGAGGATCTCGCGGGCGCGACGCGGGTCGACGTCGCGGGCGAGGTAGACGAACGCGCGGTCGCGGCGCAGCTTCTCCTCGAGCCCGGCCCGGTCGACGCCGAGCAGCGGAGCGAGTCGCGCCGCGACCTGCGCGGGGTCGGCGATGAGTCGCGGGTTGGCGTACAGCGATCTGGTCTCGACGTTCATCGCGAGCGCGACTCCGTCGCGGTCGACGATCGCGCCACGCTGCGCTGCCAGGGGCACGGTGCGCAGCCGCTGCTGCTCCGCCTTCGCGGCGTACACCGTCGACTCCATCCCCTGCAGCTGCACCAGCCGGGCGCCGAGGACGGTCACCATGACGACGACCAGCACCAGGCCGGTCCGCAGTCGCCGGCACGGGTCGCCGACCCGGCCCGGTGGACGCCGACGCGGGGTCGGCGGGTGGCGTCGGGAGTCGCGGGCGGGCCGGGGCTGCTGGCGGGCGCGGTCGGCCGCCGCTCGCCCGCTGGCCCGGTGCGGCGGCTTGGTCCGCGCGGCGGCGGGGGGACCGGATCGAGGCGTCATCGCGGCGACGCCGTCGGGGCAGGGGTCGGCCGCGCCGCGGCCGCGGAGCGACCTGACGGGGTCGGGGCGGGCGCGGGCTTGCGCTTGGTGGCCGCCGGGACGGGCGCAGGGACGGGTGCCGGTGCGGCGCTCGTGGCGACCGCGGCCGGCGTCGGCGAGGCGGCGGGCAGCGCCGCGCCGAGGACCGCGCCGTCAGGCAGTCGCAGGAACGCGGGCGGGCCCGCAGGCACCAGGCCGAGCGCGACCGCGCGCGCGGCGAGCCGCTCCGGGGACTCGAGCGCCGCCACCTCGCGGGCGAGCTGCTGCTCGCGCTCGTGGAGCAGCGCCGACTGCCGCTGGAGGTCGTGCCGGCGGAACGCGTCCTGGGCGAGCACCGTGTTGAGCACGAGCAGACCGATCAGCCCCACGGCCACGACCAGCAGCGACACGATGACGAACGGCGCCCGCTTGGCCCGCGGCCGCCCCGGGCGGACCGCGGCGAGGGGAGCGCGGGTCGGCGTGCGCCGGGCCGGGACGGCCGGGCGGGCGGGGGCCGTGGTGCGGGCCGCGTGGGCGCGAGCCGTGGCCACGGGGCTCATGCGGCGCTCCGGATCCGCTCGACGGCGCGGAGCCGGGCCGACGCGGCTCGCGGGTTCGCGGCGACCTCGTCGGGCGTCGGCTCCTCGTGGCGACCGCCGACGACCCGCAGCTCCGGGGTCCGTCCGCAGCCGCACAGCGGCAGGTCAGGCGGGCAGATGCAGCCCTGCAGCCCGGCCGTGATCGCGCGCTTCACGATGCGGTCCTCGAGCGAGTGGTAGGCGAGGCTGACCAGCCGGCCCCCGACCCGCAGGCAGCCCAGCGCAGCCGGCACCGCTCGCTCGAGGACCGCGAGCTCGTCGTTCACCTCGATGCGCAGCGCCTGGAAGGTGCGCTTCGCCGGGTGGCCCCCGTGCCGCCTCGTCGCCGCGGGGATCGAGTCCCTGACCAGCTCCGCGAGCGGAGCGGTCCGGGTGATCGGCTCGGCCGCGCGCGCGCGGGCGATCGCCTGCGCGACGCGCAGCGCGAAGCGCTCCTCGCCGTACTCGGCGAGCACGCGGGCGAGCCGGTCGACCGGGTAGGTGTTGACGACGTCAGCGGCCGACCGGCCGGACGTCGGGTCCATCCGCATGTCGAGCGGTGCGTCGTGGGCGTAGGAGAACCCGCGCTCCGGCTCGTCGAGCTGAAGAGAGGAGACGCCGAGGTCGAACAGCACCCCGTCGACCGGGCCGACGTCGAGCCGGTGGAGGACCGCCGGCAGCTCGTCGTAGACCGCATGCACGACGCGGACCCGATCTGCGTACGCCGCCAGCCGGCGCTCTGCGCGCGCGAGCGCCTGCGGGTCGCGGTCCAGGCCGACGACGTGGACGTCCGGGAGCGCCTCGAGCAGCGCGAGCGAGTGACCACCGAGGCCGAGCGTGGCGTCGACGACGACCCCGCCGGGCAGCGACGCCGGCGCGAGCAGCGCGACGACCCGGTCCCGCAGGACCGGCACGTGGCCGTCGGGCGTCTCGTCGCGCGGCTGGTCGGGCACCGGCTAGGACAGGACGCGGACGGCGAGCTGGGCGAGGCCGACGACGCCGGCCGTCGAGCCGAGCGCGAGGCCGAACAGCATCGCGCTGCTCGCCAGCTCGGCGACGAGCGACTGCTCGGCGGCAGGGGCGGGCTTGCTCAGATCCATGTCTCGACCTCGTCTCGATGTGCCGGGCTCGCGGACCGGCTGGGCTGGAAGGAGTTGGCGACCTCGTGCGGTCAGGTCCCGCGCCCCGGGGCCGGGGAAGGTGCCCCGGGGCGGAGACCTCACCGCGCGGCGGTGAAGTCAGGTTCAGAGCACGCCGGGCATCACCTCGTACGCCATCTCGGCATAGCCCTGCTCACGGTCGGCGAGGTACTGCTCCCAGGCGGCGCCGTCCCAGATCTCGACGCGGGTGTTGTTGCCGATCACGACCACGTCGCGGGACAGCCCGGCGTACTCGCGCAGCGCGGGCGGCAGGGTGATCCGACCCTGCTTGTCCGGCACCTCCTGCGACCCGGAGGAGAACAGCACCCGGCCGAAGTCGCGGGTCGTCTTCGCGGTGACCGGGGCGGCGCGCATCGCGTCGGTGATCCGCTCGAACTCGCCCATCGGCCAGACGTAGAGGCAGCGCTCCTGGCCCTTGGTGATCACCACGCCCTCCGCCAGCTCGTCGCGGAACTTGGCGGGCAGGAACAGGCGGCCCTTGTCGTCGAGGCGGGGTTGGTGGGTGCCCAGGAACACGTCCCGCCACCCCCTCCGTCGACCCTGCGCTCCATCGAGCCCCACCGTACTCCACTTTGCTCCACCGTCAACCATCTCGACCCGCATCGGGCAGCACTTGAGCCCCACGAGGCGGAATTCGCACCAGGAGTCACCGACGCGCGGCGACAAGCGGTGACCGCCAGTCCGGCCAGGACCGGACTGAGCGGCACCGCTCGGAAGGAGGAGGAGCAGGAGCAGGAGGTGCGCGGCTGCGGGGAAGGGCTAGGGGCGCAGCACGCCGACGACGGTGTGCCGGAGCGCGGCCGGGAGCAGGCGGTGCACGACCGCCCGGTCGAGCGCTCGCGCCACCGAGTCCAGCGCCCGCCACGGCACGCGGGCCGCCAGCCCGGGGGCGCGGCCCCAGGTGACGTACGACGCGGTGATGAGCATCGTGTCCAGGAAGTCGCTGGTGGTCAGCCGGATGTCGCCGTACCCGGCCGCCTGCGCGAGACCGCGGAGGTCGTCGGCGGTGAACACGTGCAGGTTGGCGGCCATCGACGCCATCTCCCACCGGTGCTCCTCGGGCGGGAGCTCGCGACCGCGCAGCAGCGCCAGCAGGGCGCGTACGAGCACCGTCCCGTGCCGCTCGACGACGGGGGTCGGCTCGCTCAGCAGCACCACGGCGCCGCCGTCGCGCAGCACGCGGCGCCACTCCACGAGCGCGCCGGCGACGTCGGGCAGGTGGTGCAGCACCCCCCTGGCCACGACCAGGTCCAGGCTGCTGCTCGCCACGGGGAGCCGCGTCGCGTCGCCCTGGACGAGCGGCCAGGCTCCCGCGCGCCGGGCCCGGTCGAGCATGCCGGCGGACAGGTCGCAGCCCACGACGGCCAGGTCCGGCCGCGCCCGGCGCAGGCCCGCCGCGAGGAAGCCGGTTCCACACCCGACGTCGAGCACCCGCTCCCCCGCCACCAGGGTTCTGCCGAGCAGCGTCTCGACCTCGACCCGCGCCTGGCGCGCCGAGCGGGCGTCATGCTCGATCGCGAACCGCTCGTCGTAGTAGTGGCACTCGTGGTCGTGGAAGCTGCGGTTCACCGCCACCGCGTCGTAGTCGAGGACGCCGTACTTCGTGCGCAGCGGGGACTCGCTCACATCCGGTACACCGCGTTCACCCACAGGTCGGCGAGCCCGCTGACCAGGCGTTCGCGGTCCAGCTCGGCGTCCGGGCGGAGCGCGAGCGCGACGGTCTGCTCGACCATCGCGGCCAGCGCGCTCGACGCGACGTCGACGTCGAGGTCCCCGCGCGCGTGACCTGCCTCGCGGGCGGCCAGCAGGTGTGCGGCGATGCGCCCCACGAACTGCCGTCGCACCTCGTCGACCAGCCGGGCCAGCGTCGGGTCGGCCGGCGCGGCCGCGAGCCAGACGTCGCGTACGTCGGCGTCCCGCTCGCTGAGCGCGACGAACCCGCCGATCACCCGCTCCACGTCGCTGCGCACGTCGCCGCTCGTCCACTCGGCCTCGAGCAGGGTGTAGAGGTCGGCGGCGTGGGCGCGGACGATGGACTCGAGCGCCGCGCCCTTGTTCGCGTAGTACCCGTAGAACGTCCCGTGCCCGACGCCGGCCGTGCGGCAGATGTCCTCGACACGGGCGCGAGACCACCCCTGCGCGGCGAACGACTCGCGAGCCGCGGCGAGCAGCCGGGCCCGCATCTGCTCGCTGCGCACCAGGCGCGCCGGTCGGTGCGACGGGCCGGCGGTCTCGACCATGCGGCGCAGCGTGCCACAGTCGTCGACGCTCCCGGTCACGGGCACGTCACGGCCTCCGGCCCGCGGCGACGCCCGTGCTGGGGTCTGTCACACTTGGGGCCGACGACGACGATCGCGGGGTACGCGCGCAGCGCGGACAGCGGCAAGGAGGTTCGGTGGCGCGGCGGACGACACGCACTGCGGGCGGACGCGGCGCCACGGTCGACCTCGACGAGTTCGCGAGGCACTTCGACGCGATCCACACCAACATCGAGTCGGTGATCGAGGGCAAGCCCGACGTGGTCCGGCTCGCCCTGGTCGTCCTCGTCGCCGAGGGCCACCTGCTCATCGAGGACGTGCCCGGCGTCGGCAAGACGATGCTGGCCAAGGCGATCGCGCGGTCGATCGACTGCTCCGTGCGCCGCATCCAGTTCACGCCGGACCTGCTGCCGAGCGACGTCACGGGCGTCTCGATCTTCAACCAGGAGCTCCAGGACTTCGAGTTCAAGCCCGGCGCGATCTTCGCCAACATCGTCGTCGGCGACGAGATCAACCGCGCGTCGCCGAAGACGCAGTCCGCGATGCTCGAGTGCATGGAGGAGCGACAGGTCACCGTCGACGGCGAGACGTACGACGTCGGCCACCCGTTCATGGTCATCGCGACGCAGAACCCGATCGAGATGGAGGGCACGTACCCCCTCCCCGAGGCGCAGCGGGACCGGTTCACCGCGCGACTGTCGATGGGCTACCCCGCGCCGTCCGCCGAGCTCGTGATGCTCGACACCCACGGGCTGGTGTCCCCGCTGGACACGCTCCCGGCGGTTGCCGACGCCGCGGTCGTCGCGTCGATGATCGACACCGCGCGGTCGGTGCACGTCGCGGACTCCGTGAAGCGCTACGTGATCGACCTGGTCACGGCCACGCGCAGCCACCCCGAGCTGCGGCTCGGCGCGTCCCCCCGCGCGTCGCTGCATCTCCTGCGCACCGCGCGGGCGTACGCCGCGACAGAGGGCCGCGACTTCGTGCTGCCCGACGACATCCAGGGCCTGGCCGAGGCCGTCCTCGCGCACCGGCTGCTGCCGACGGCGGAAGCGCAGATCGCCCGGCGGGAGCCCGAGCTGGTCGTCGCCGAGATCCTCGACCGCGTCGCCGTACCGGCGGCCGGGCGCTAGCCCGCGAGATGGAAGCGCTCCGCGGGCTGACCCTGCGCGGACGGTCGTTCGTCGCCGCGGGCGCGGCCTGCTTCGTCGCGGCGATGCTCGTCGGCCAGGACGAGGTCGTGCGGCTCGGCGTCTTCCTCGTCGCGCTGCCGCTCCTCGCCGCTCTCGTCGTCAGCCGGACCCGGTACCGCCTGTCATGCAACCGCGTGCTCGTGCCGGGCCGCCTGCCGGTCGGGCACACCGCGTCGGTGCGGCTGCGGCTCGAGAACGTGTCCCGGCTGCCGACCTCGGTCCTCTTCGTCGAAGACGCCCTGGCGTACAGCCTCGGGGCGCGGCCGCGCTTCGTCCTCGACCGCGTCGAGGCCGGCGGCGGCCGCGAGATCAGCTATCCGGTCCGATCCGACGTCCGCGGGCGCTTCCGCGTCGGCCCCCTGTCGGTCCGGCTCACCGACCCGTTCGGCAGGTGCGAGCTGACGCGAAGCTTCGCGTCGGTGGACGAGCTGGTCGTGACTCCGGTCGTGACCCCGCTGCCGAGCATCGGGCTCGGCGGTGAGTGGGCCGGCGGCGGCGAGACCCAGTCACGCGCGGTCGCGAGCTCCGGTGAGGACGACGCGTCGACGCGGGAGTACCGGTACGGCGACGACCTGCGAAAGGTGCACTGGAAGTCGACCGCTCGCACCGGAGAGCTCATGGTCCGTCGCGAGGAGCAGCCGTGGCAGAGCCGCGCGACGATGCTGCTCGACACCCGCGCCGCCGCGCACTTCGGCGACGGCCCGGGATCGTCCTTCGAGTGGGCGGTGGCGGCGACGGCGTCCATCGGCGTGCATCTCGCCCGCGCCGGTTACACGCTGCGCTACGTCACCGACGCCGGCGTCGACCTCCAGACGCCCGGCTCGTCGGCCTCCGAGGGGATGCTGCTCGACCAGCTCGCGATCGTCGAGCCGTCCAGGTCCGGGTCGCTCGCGCTGGCGTCCGGACGGCTGCACCGCGGCGGCGGAGAAGGACTGGTCGTCGCCGTGCTCGGTGCGCTGTCCGCCGAGGACGCGCTCGCCGTCGGTCGGCTGCGGCACGCGGCGTCCTCCTGCGTCGCGGTCCTCGTGGACGCGGCGAGCTGGACGACCCTCGGGGCGCGGGGTCGCGCCGAGAACGCCGCGGCGGTGGACTCCGGCGCGACCCTCCTCCGGCAGGCCGGCTGGCGGGTCCTCGTCGCCTCCCACGGCACGACGCTCGCGTCGCTGTGGCCACAGGCGTCGAGCCGTGGCCGACGCGAGGTCGGGGCACTCCGATGACCCGCCGCAACGCGCTGCTGCCCGCCGCCCTGTGCGCAGTGCTGGGCGCGACCTACGCGCTCACGCACGTCTTCGACACGGGCAGCTGGATGCCGTTCACCGTCGCGTGCGTCGTGGTCGCGTTCGCGCTGGGCGCGCTGGCGCGGCGCCTCGCCGTGCCGGCCGTGCTCTCCCCCGCCGTCTCCCTCGTCGGGCTGCTCCTGCTGGCGGCGTGGGTCTACCAGCGCGGGTCGACGTACCTGGGCATCCCTACCGAGGAGACGCTGCGACTGCTCGCCGACCAGGTCCGCGACGGGTTCGCGGACATCCGCGAGCTCGCGGCACCGGTCGCCGGCAACGAGTCCCTGCACCTCGTCACCGGCGCCGGCGTGTTCCTCGTCGCGATGGTCGTCGACCTCATCGTGTTCACCGCCCGACGACCTGTGGCCGCGGGCCTGCCGCTGCTCATCCTCTACATCGTCCCTGCGTCGATGCGTGAGGGCATCGGCGCGGTGCCGTTCGTCGTGGCAGCCCTCGGGTTCGTGGCCCTGCTCGTCGCCGAGGGCAGGGAGCGGGCGCGGGGCTGGGGACGCCGCCTCGTCGGCGTCGATGTCGCCCAGGACCTCAACGACACCTCGCCGGTCTCGCGGATGGGCCGTCGGCTGGGCTTCGCGGCGATCGCGGTCGCGCTCGCCGCCCCGGCGCTCCTGCCCGACCTGGGCAGCGGCCTGATCGACACCGGCGGCGGCAGCGGGGTCGGCTTCGGCGACGGGCCGAGCACGGTCTCGGTGATCAACCCGTACGTGCAGCTCAAGCCGCAGCTGCGGTCACAGGAGGAGGTCGAGCTGCTGCGCGTGCGCACGGCCAGCCCGCAGTTCCTTCGCCTCACCTCCCTCGACCGCTTCGACGGCGCGATCTGGTCGCCCGGCAAGACCTCGGCCACCAAGGACTCCCGGGTGTCCGCGAAGCGTGACCTGCCGGACGCCAAGGGCCTCGACGAGGACACCGCAGGGGCCGCGACGGCGGAGGTGGACGTCGCGAACCTCGAGTCGAACTGGCTGCCCGTGCCCTACGCCCCGCGCCGGGTGAAGATCGACAACGACTGGCGGTACGAGCCGTCGAGCCAGACGGTCTTCAGCACCCGGACGAACACCCGCGACAAGAACTACACCGTGACGTCGGTCGTGCCGGCGCCCGACGCCGCCGAGCTCGAGGACGCGCCGCGTCCCCAGGGGAAGGACCTCGCGCCGTACCTCGACGTGCCGCCGCTGCGGTCAACGCTCATCATGGACGCGCTCGCCGAGGCGACGAAGGGCGCGACGACTCCCTACGAGACCGTCGTCGCGATCCAGACCTACTTCCAGAGCGGCTTGTTCGTCTACGACCTCGAGGCGCCGGCGCTGAAGTCCGACAACGACCTCGACACGTTCCTCCGTGAGAGACGCGGCTACTGCGAGCAGTTCGCCGCGACCATGGCGTACATGGTGCGGCTCAAGGGGCTGCCCGCGCGGGTCGCCATCGGGTTCACGCCGGGCAACACGGTCGAGGGCACCACCGACGAGTACGTCATCACCAACAAGCACGCGCACGCCTGGCCCGAGGTGTACTTCGAGGGCGCCGGATGGCTGCGTTTCGAGCCGACTCCGCGCAGCGACGACCGGGCCGAGACCGACCCGCCGCCGTACGCGCAGCCGGACGGCGGCGGTACCGAGCCCAGCCCGGGCGAGAGCGCCGCGCCCTCGGCGGCACCGACGGCGAGCACGGACCCGAGCGCCGGCCCGACCGGGGACAACGACCCGCGGGACCGGCTGGGCGACGATGGCGCCGACGCGCCGAGGGTGGGGGTGGCCGGCACCCGGACCCGGCGGAGCGGCCTCGTGCTGCTCCTGCTCGCAGCGCTGGCCGCTGTGCCCGCGATCACGCGGTTGGCCGTCCGGCGATGGCGCGGCTCGCACGCCGTCAGTGACATCGACCGGGTCCACGTGGCATGGCAGGCGCTCGCCGATGACGCCGAGGACGCCGGGCACCCGATGCGCGCGACCGACACCCCCCGCAGCGCCGCTGCGCGGCTCGCCGCCGACGCGCGGCTCTCGGTCACGACGTCGGATGTGCTGCGGGGAATCGCCCGGGCCGAGGAGCGGGCGCGGTACGCGCGCAGCTGCCCGGACCCGTCTGGTCTGCTGGACCAGGTCCGCGAGGTTCGCGCCGCGCTGCTCGCGAACGCTCCATGGGGCCGACGGCTGCGGGTCGCGCTGCTGCCGGCGGCGACGATCCGGCAGGCGCGCGAGGCGCTGGTCGACCTCGCGGACGCGGGGGCGGACCGGTGGCGGGTGCTCGCCACGCGCGCCCGCCGACGGGTCGGCCTCTCCAGCTGACCCTCGCCAGCTGAATTCAGCCTCGGAGCGCCGAATCTGTCGGGTCGGCGGTCAGTCGCGGTCTTCCCAGCGGCGGTTCCAGCGGTCCTCGAAACGCCCGAGCAGCCGGCCACCGCCCGCGCCCTCCGGCCGCGACCGGCTGGTCCGCCGCGGCGCGGGCGCGCTGTCCCGGCCGCGCATGCGCTGCACGCTGCGCATCATGACCAGCACCGCGCCGAGCATGAGGACGAAGCCCGCGACGCCGACCACCGGCTGCTGGGCGGCCGCACCGACGACGAGGGCGATCAGACCGAGGACGAGGACGACGGCAGCTCGGCGCACGCGCCGGCGGATGTGGGTCTTGAGGTCGCTGGAGCGCACGACCGACGCGAACTTCGGGTCCTCGGCGTAGAGGGCGCGCTCGATCTGGTCGAGCAGGCGCTGCTCGTGCTCGGAGAGCGGCACGGCGCCTCCCTCCTGATGACCCAGACCGGCGACCTCAAGGATACGTTCGCCCGCGGGCCGGCGAAAGCCGGGTTCGGATCCCTGCAATGCGTAGGGTGTCCCCGCCTCCGCCGGGCTCACTCCCCACGATCGGGGCGTGGCGTCTCCGGATTGGGCCGGTCGGCGGGGCGCACCAGCGTGGCCGGCCTGACCGCGCCGTCGCCGAACCGGCGCGCGGCCAGGTCCTTCGCCAGCTCCGCCTCGCGCCACCCGATGGCCGGCTCGTCGAGCGCGAGCTGGTGCGGGACCTCAGCCGAGCTGACCAGGCCCTCGGCCCGCACGCCCACCAGCCGCAGCGGCGCACCGGCGATATGCATCGCGTCGTAGAGGTCACGGGCGGCGGCGTAGATCACCTGGGCCACGTCGGTGTGCTCGGGCAGGGTGCGTGACCTGGTGAGCGTGGTGAAGTCGGCGTGCCGGATCTTGATCGAGACCGTACGGCCGGCGTACCCGGCCGCCCGCAGCCGGGACGCGGTGCGCTCGGCGAGCCGCAGCAGCTCGCGGTGCACGACGACGGGGTCGCTGACGTCGTGCTCGAACGTCTCCTCCGCTCCGGTGCTCTTGTCGGGCTCGTGCGCGACAACAGCTCGGTCGTCGCGGCCCCACGCCAGTGCGTGCAGGTGGGCTCCGAGGCTCGGGCCGAGTGCTGCGGTCAGCATCTCCAACCGGGCCTGCGCCAGGTCGCCGACGGTGCGCAGCCCGAGCCGGGCGAGCACGGCCTCCGTCCGCTCCCCGACGCCCCACAGCGCCGCGACGGGCAGCGGGTGGAGGAAGTCGAGCACGCCGTCCGCGGGTACGACGAGCAGGCCGTCCGGCTTGCACCGGGCCGAGGCGAGCTTGGCCACGAACTTCGTCGTCGCGACGCCGACCGAGCACGTCAGCTGCTGGCGCGCCTCGACCTCGCGGCGGATCCACGCGCCGATCGCGGCCGGCGGGCCCATCCGACGTACCGCGCCGGCGACGTCGAGGAACGCCTCGTCCAGGGACAGCGGCTCGACCTGTGGGGTGACCTCGCGGAAGACGGCCATGACCGCGCGGGACGCCGCGGAGTACTCGGTGAAGTCCGGCGGGATGACGACGGCGTCCGGGCAGAGGCGGCGGGCCCGGCTCATGGGCATCGCGCTGTGCACGCCGTACCGCCGTGCCTCGTAGCTCGCGGCGCAGACCACCGACCGGTTGCCGGTGCCGCCCACGACGACCGGGCGGCCGCGGAGCTCGGGCCGCCGGCGCAGCTCGACGCTGGCGTAGAACGCGTCCATGTCGACGTGCAGCACGGTGCATCCGCGGTCGTCCGCGGGCGGCCCTGGCTGCGGCCCGACCGGCGCGACCCGACCGCGGCTCACGGCGCGGGCGCCAGCTCGGGTACGACGGCCGGCTGCTGCTCGACCCCGCCGGCATCCGGCGAGCCCGCCGGCGGGGCCGGGTCGTCGCGACCGCGCGAGGTGAGGAATACCGCGACGCCGACGATCACGACCGCGACGCCGGTGCCCAGCACTCGCGCACGCACGCCGCCGGTCAGGACCTCGCCGACGAGCAGCGCGACCGCGCCGAGCGACGCCTGCTGCAGGATGATCGCCGCCGCCATCGCCCGGCCGATCACCGCGCCCGGGGTGCGGCGCTGGATCAGCGAGAACGCGGGCGGCAGCGTCTGCCCGAAGCACGCGCCGATGACGAAGTTCCAGAAGACCGCCTGCGTCAGGCTGGTCGCCGTCGAGTACGCCGCAGTCCCGGCGCCGACGAGCGCGAGGGAGAGGCCGATGTGCGGCACCGGCCGCAGCCGGGGCGGCCGGCGGGCGGCGTACAGCGCGGACAGGCACGACCCGAGGCCGGCGGCGGCGTACACGACGCCGAGCGACCCGCGGCGCGCGCCGATCTCGTCGCTCAGCAGGTGCGGCTCGAGCGTGAACAGCGCGCCGATGAACCCGAAGAGCGCGAGCAGGCAGACGACGGTGCGCCGCGTCGGGTCGTCCGCCGCGAGCGACCGCGCGCCCGCGGCGAGCTCGGCGGCGCGGCCGCGCCATCCCGTGACTGCGGCGCGGGCGAGCGGTCGTGGCGACGGGACCCGCAGCAGCAGCACCGCGCCGACCCCATAGGCCGCTGCGCCGGCGCCGAACGCAGCGGTGTTGCCGCTCCTGGCGATGAGCGCGCTCGCGACCAACGGGCCGAGCACGATCGATCCCTCGCCGGCCGCCGTCAGGAGCGCGTTGCCGGCGCCGATGTGCCCGGGGTGGACCGTGCGCGACAGCAGGCCGAACACCGACGGGCGCATCAAGGCGATGACGGCCGACAGCGCGACCGCCCCGACGTAGAGGCCACCGACCGAGTCGACGCGCGAGAGCCCGGCGAGCACCGCCGCGCCGCCGGAGTACGAGGCCAGCAGGGTGCGCCGCGGACCCAGCCGGTCAACCGCGAGCCCGGCGAACGGGGACAGCGCGACGAGCGGGAACGTGAGCAGCGCGGTCAGCCGGGACGACTGCGCCGTGCCGGAGCTCGACAGCTCGGTCAGCGCGGTCGTGAGGAAGAGCCAGTAGCCACCGACGCAGACGGCGTGCGCGATCATGAGCGCACGGAACCCGGGGGCCGCTAGCACGTCCGCGCCTTCCCCGGCCGCCCGCCGGGCCCAGTGCCGCAACCGTGGGCTCACGACGACGTTCGGCGGCACAGCACGTGCAGCTGGGTCGCGATGTCGGCGTACGGCGCACGCGTCGCGGTCGCGAGCTCGAGCGCGACGAGGTCCTCGAACGCGGCGGCGTCGGAGTCGACGAGCGCACCCGGGACCAGGTCGACGAACACCCGCACTCCATGCACCTCGACGGGGTCGAGACCGGCCGCGCCCAGCTGGTCGACGAGCTCGGCGCGGTCGAAGCGGCGCTTCGCGACGTCGCCCGCACCCCATCTGCCGTCCGGGTCGTCCAGCGCCGCGGCGGCCTGGGCGAAGTGTCCCGACAGCGCGCGGGAGAGGATCGCCGCACTGCGGTTGGCGACGAGCACGCTGGCCAGCCCCCCGGGCCGCAGCGTCGCGGCCACCGCCCGGAGACCGGCTGCGGGATCGTCGACCACCTCGAGCACGCTGTGGCAGAGCACGACGTCGACGGTGCCCGGCTCGACGACGTCGAGGAGCGAGTCGAGGTCGCCCTGCACCGCCGTGAGCGCCAGCTCGCGGTCCGGGGCCTCCTCCGCGGCGCGGCGGGCGAGCGACGCGAGGCTGTCGGGGCTCGGGTCGACGAGGGTGACCCGGTGGCCGCGCGCCGCCAGGGGCACGGCGAACCCGCCGGTCCCGCCGCCCGCGTCGAGCACGTGGACGGGGGGCTCGAGGCGCTCGATCGCCGCGGTGAGCACCTGCCAGACCACCGCGGTCCGGGCGCGTCCCCAGTGGGTCGGCGACGCGGCAGCCACAGCGACGGTCCTTCCGGGCGGGGTGGGCAGCGCTGGCACGCCGCCGCGCCGAGCCTAGCCGGGCGGTGTGACATCGACCTGCTCTTTCCGGGGCCGCGATGCGGCTATGCACTCCCCCGGAGCGGCGGCGGGGAACTGTCCGCCCCGGCCGTTATGGTCGGCTCATGACAGCGCTCGACGACCGCCCGCCGCTCGGCTCGCTCAGCCCCTCGCGCGGCAGCGACTTCAAGAGCTGCCCGCTGAAGTACCGCTTCCGGGTCCTCGACCGGCTCGACGAGCGGCCGAGCGCGGCGGCGGTCCGCGGCACGGTCGTGCACGCCGTGCTGGAGCACCTCTTCGACCTGACCGCCGCCGAGCGGACTGCCGAGCGCGCGCTCGAGATGGTCGAGCCGGAGTGGACGGCGCTGCTGACCGAGCGGCCGGACTGCGCCGCGCTGTTCGCCGACCGCGCCGAGCTCGAGGAGTGGCTGGAGTCGGCGCGGGCGCTGGTCCGCTGCTACTTCTCCCTCGAGGACCCGACGGGGTTCGAGCCGGCCGAGCGGGAGCTGCGCGTCGAGCATGCCCTCGACAGCGCCGGAGTCCAGCTCCGCGGCATCATCGACCGCCTCGACGTCGCCGAGGACGGCGGTCTGGTGGTCAGCGACTACAAGACGGGCCGGTCGCCGGGACCAGGGTTCGAGGAGTCAGCGTTCTTCGGGCTGAAGTTCTACGCACTGCTCCTCTGGCGCACGCGCGGCGTCATCCCGCGTCAGCTCCGGCTGATCTACCTCGCCGACGGGGTCGTCCTGCCCTACGAGCCCGACGAGGCACAGCTGCGCGGGTTCGAGCGCATGGTCGTCGCGCTGTGGTCGGCGATCCGCACCGCGACCGAGCGCGGCGACTGGCGGCCGCGCAAGTCCCGCCTGTGCGACTGGTGCGACTTCCAGGCCCTCTGCCCGGAGTTCGGCGGAACCGTCCCGCCGCTGCCGGTCGTCGCGCTGAGCACCCCCGCCGCCGCACTCGATGACGCCGCGGAGCGGATCGCCGGGTGACCGGGGCGGGCCTCGTCTTCACCCCGTGACACGCCGGTGGATCGGCCCGACCCCCGGCGTGTCGCGACAGCTGGCGTGGTGAAGGCGGAGTGGGGGCGGGGGCGGGGCGGTCGTCGTACGCGAGCGGCAGCCCTATCCTGAGCGGGACGTCGTACCCCTCCCGAGGAGCCCGCCGTGGCTGAGATGCCGAGCCCGAAGACCGATCTCGTCTACCGCGTCCCCCCGACGTTCGACTCCGTCGAGGACGAGCGGCTGCACCGCAAGCAGCGGCTCGCCGCCGGGTTCCGGCTGTTCTCGCGGTTCGGCTTCGAGGAGGGCGTCGCCGGGCACATCACCGCGCGCGACCCCGAGTGGCCGGACGCCTTCTGGGTCAACCCGTTCGCGATGCCGTTCGCGCACATCACGGTGAGCGACCTGATCCTCGTGAACCACCAGGGCGAGGTCATCGACGGCAGGCACCCGGTCAACGCCGCGGCGTTCGCGATCCACTCCCAGGTGCATCAGGCGCGGCCGGACGCCGTCGCCGCCGCGCACTCCCACTCGCTGCACGGCAAGGCCTTCTCGTCACTCGGCCGACTCCTCGACCCGATCACCCAGGACGTCTGCGCGTTCTACGACGACCACTCGCTCTTCGACGACTACACCGGGGTCGTCCTCGACCTCGAAGAGGGCAAGCGCATCGCGCACGCCCTCGGCGACAGCAAGGCGCTCATCCTGCGCAACCACGGCCTGCTCACGGTGGGCCCGACGGTGGACGCAGCGGTCTGGTGGTTCATCACGATGGAGCGGTCTTGCCAGGCGCAGCTGCTCGCGTCCGCGGCCGGCACGCCGGTGCTCATCGACGCCGCCCAGGCAGAGCTCACCAGCAAGCAGGTCGGCTCCGACTTCGTCGGGTGGCTGTCGTTCCAGCCGCTCTTCGACAAGATCGTGCGTGAGCAGCCGGACCTGCTCGACTGAACTGCGAATCTGCAGCGAACCCCTGCGCCGCAAGCAGACTCTTAATGTCTGCGCACTGCATGAAGGCTCATGTCAGCGCGTACGCCGCAGGATCCCGGCGTTGTGACACCCGCTTCCCAGCAGTCGCGTGCGCTCGCCCGACCAGCGCGCCGGCACGTCACAGGGGGTCCGCCATGTCGCTTCGTCGTTCACTCACACTGTGCACCGCAGCGCTGCTGCTCGCGCTGTCCGCCCGGGGCGACGCGTTCCAGCCGCAGGTCGTCGACGCCGCCGGCGACGCACCCACGCCGTCGCGCGACATCATGTACGCGCTCTTCGAGAACTACGTCCACCCGGCGGACGGTGACACGCTGCAGATCACGCTCGGGCTGAACGCCATGCCCGTTCAGGGAGAGCCGGCGACCTACTCCGTGGCCTTCGAGCACGGCGACTGCGGCGGAGGTCGGGTCGCCTATGACTGGCAGGGCGGCGGGGTTGCCGCGCCGCTCACCGGTACCGCGACCAAGGCGTCGTTCTGGACCTGCGACGTGACGGTCGACGCGGCCGGCGAGAGCGTGTACGCCTACACCGAGCACACCATCACGGTGACCTGGCTGGAGGGAGCGCTGCAGTTCTGGGTGCCGCTCAAGGTCGCCGGGCTCACCTACGGAACAACTCTCAGCGCCACCCGCGCGTGCTCCGGGCAGAGTTTCTTCCGAGCCACGACCGACCTTCGCCGGCGCACCGGGATCGACTGCTCCATCGACAGCAGTCCGCGCGGCGAGTCCTACGTCATCGGCAGCTGATCCGCGGCCGCCACGAGCCGGTCGAGCACGTCGACGTCGACCTCCCTGAGGGAGCCGACGACGACCAGCCGGTCGGCCGGCTCGAGCACCTGCAGCTCTGGCACGGCAACGCAGCACATGCCCGCGGCCAGGGCCGACGAGACGCCGGCCCTGGAGTCCTCCAGGACGACGCAGCCCGCCGGCGGGACGGCCAGGCGGGCGGCGGCGGTCAGGTAGGGCTCCGGGTCCGGCTTCGCCGCGGCGACCTCGTCCCCGGCGACGGTGACGGCGAAGCGCTCCGCTCCGAGCACGTCGAGCGCCGCGTCGACCAGGACGCGGTACGACGACGAGACCAGCCCCAGCGGCACGCCGCGGTCGGCGAGCGCTTCCAGCAGCTCGACGACTCCGGACCGGACCGGCAGCGACTGGTGGAACAGCTGCACCATGCGCCCGAGCAGGAACTCGGCCGCCTCGTCGTGGGACGCGTCGGGGCGACCGGAGAACGCCAGCATGATCGGCACCGCCGCATCGAGCCGGTGACCCATGCACGCGCGCTTCGCGGCAGTGGACCAGGGCACATCCCCCAGCGACGCGAACAGCTCCGTCTCCGCGATCGTCCAGAGCGGTTCGCTGTCGATCAGCAGGCCGTCGAGGTCGAACAGAACAGCCCGCAGTCCAGCGGTCACCGGGCGGCGAAGTACTTCGCCTCGGGGTGGTGCACGATGACCGCGGACGTCGACTGCTCAGGCTCGAGCTGGAACTCCTCGCTGAGCGTCACCCCGATGCGCTCCCACTGGAGCAGCTCGGCCACCTTCGCCTGATCCTCCAGCTCCGGGCACGCGGGATAGCCGAAGGAGTACCGCGAGCCGCGGTAGGCCTGCTTCGAGACCATGGCGTGCATGTCAGGCGAGTCCTCGGCGGCGAAGCCCAGCTCCTCGCGGACCCGCGCGTGCCAGTGCTCGGCCAGCGCCTCGGTCAGCTGCACGGACAGGCCATGCAGCTCGAGGTAGTCGCGGTAGGCGTTGCGTGCGAACAGCTCGCCGGTCACCTCCGACACGCGCCGCCCCATCGTGACCACGTGGAACGCGACGACGTCGACCTCACCGGTCTCCTCGGGCCGGAAGAAGTCCGAGAGGCAGAGCCGACGGTCGCGGCGCTGGCGCGGGAAGGTGAACCGGGCCCGCTCGCTGCCGTCCTCATGCAGGACGACGAGGTCGTCGCCCTTGCTGACGCACGGGAAGTAGCCGTAGGCGACGGCGGCGTTCATGACGCCCTCGGCCTGGACCTGGGCGAGCAGCGCGCGAAGCCGCGGTCGGCCCTCGGTCTCGACCAGCTCGTCGTACGACGGGCCGCTCCCGCCGCGTGACCCGCGCAGCCCCCACTGCCCCATGAACAGCGCGCGTTCATCGAGCCAGCTCGCGTAGTCGGCCAGGGCGATGCCCTTGACGACGCGGGAACCCCAGAAGGGCGGCGTCGGGACGGGGTTGTCCGTCGCGACGGCAGATCGGGCCGGCAGGTCGCGCTCGTCCACCTCGGGCAGCTGCCGCGCGCGCGACCGCCGGGCGAGCCGCTCTGCGCGCTCCGCCGCGACGGCGTCGTCGGCCGGCGCGGTGGGGGTCGCGGCACCCGGGACGGAGCCGCGCCGCACGGTCATCAGCGCGTCCATCAGGCGCAGGCCTTCGAAGGCGTCCCGCGCGTAGCGGACGTCCCCGTCGTACACCGCTGTCAGGTCTTGTTCGACGTAGCCACGCGTGAGCGCAGCGCCGCCGAGGATCACCGGGAAGCGCGTCGCCAGCCCGCGGGAGTTCATCTCCTGCAGGTTCTCCTTCATGATCACGGTGCTCTTCACGAGCAGACCGCTCATGCCGACGACATCCGCGGAGTGCTCCTCGGCGGCCTCGACGATCGCGGAGATGGGCTGCTTGATGCCGAGGTTCACGACGGTGTAGCCGTTGTTGCTCAGGATGATGTCGACGAGGTTCTTGCCGATGTCATGCACGTCGCCCTTGACCGTCGCGAGGACGATCGTGCCCTTGCCCTCCGTGTCGGCCTTCTCCATGTGCGGCTCGAGGTGGGCGACGGCGGCCTTCATCACCTCGGCGGACTGGAGCACGAACGGGAGCTGCATCTCGCCGGAGCCGAAGAGGTCGCCGACGACCTTCATGCCGGCGAGCAGCGTGTCATTGATGATCTCGAGCGGCGGACGCGTCTGCATCGCCTCGTCGAGATCTGCCTCCAGGCCGTTGCGCTCCCCGTCGACGATGCGCCGCTCGAGCCGCTCGGACAACGGGAGCAGTGCCAGCTCCTCCGCGCGGGAGAGCCCCGACGACGACGCCTCGACGTTCTCGAACAGCTCCAGGAACTTCGTCAGCGGGTCGTAGCCTGACCCGCCGGTCGCGGGGTCGGCGGGGCGCCGCCGGTCGTAGACCAGGTCGAGCGCGACCTCGCGCTGCTCGTCCGGGATCCGCGACATCGGCAGGATCTTCGCGGCGTGCACGATCGCCGAGTCGAGGCCCGCCTTGACGCACTCGGCGAGGAACACCGAGTTGAGCACGATGCGGGCGGCGGGCTTGAGGCCGAAGGAGATGTTCGACAGGCCGAGGACGGTCTGCACCTGCGGGTGACGGCGCTTGATCTCGCGGATCGCCTCGATCGTCGCCACCCCGTCGCGGCGCGACTCCTCCTGACCGGTGCCCAGTGTGAAGGTCAGGGTGTCGATCAGGATGTCGGACTCCTGCAGGCCCCACCGTGCCGTCAGCGTGTCGATCAGCCGCTCGGCGACCCGCACCTTCCACTCGACCGTCCGAGCCTGCCCTTCCTCGTCGATGCACAGCGCGACCACGGCCGCCCCGTGCTCGCGGACGATCGGCATGATCCGCGCGAAGCGCGACTCGGGCCCCTCGCCGTCCTCGAAGTTCACGCTGTTGATGACGGCTCGGCCGCCGATGCGCTCGAGGCCGGCCTCGATGACCTGCGGCTCGGTCGAGTCGAGCATGATCGGCAGGGTGCTCGCGGTCGCGAAGCGGCTGATCGCCTCAGCCATGTCCACCGTGCCGTCGCGACCGACGTAGTCGACGCATACGTCGATGAGGTGGGCGCCTTCGCGGGTCTGGTCGCGCGCGATCTCGACGCAGTCGTCCCACTTGCCCGCGAGCATCGCCTCGCGGAACGCCTTCGACCCGTTGGCGTTGGTGCGCTCGCCCACCATGAGGACGGACAGGTCCTGCCGGAACGGCACGTGCTGGTAGAGGCTCGCCGCGCCCGGGTCAGGGACGGGCCGGCGCGTTGCGACGTCCCGGCCACGGACCCGGTCGACGACCTGCCGGAGGTGCTCGGGCGTCGTGCCGCAGCAGCCGCCGACGAGCGCGATGCCGTGCTCCCGGGTGAACCCGTCCAGCGCGTCGGCGAGCTCCTCGGGAGTCAGGGGGTACGTCGCGCCGCTCGGGCCGAGCTGGGGCAGCCCGGCGTTGGGCATGACCGACAGACCCACGCGCGCGTGCTTGGCGAGGTAGCGCAGGTGCTCGCCCATCTCGGCCGGTCCCGTCGCGCAGTTGAGGCCGATGAGGTCGATGGCCATCGGCTCCAACGCCGTGAGCGCCGCGCCGATCTCCGTGCCGAGCAGCATCGTCCCGGTCGTCTCGACGGTGACCTGCGCGAAGAGCGGGACCTGTCGGTGCGCGGCGGACATGGCCCGTCGTGCCCCGACGAGCGCCGCCTTCGCCTGGAGCAGGTCCTGCGCCGTCTCGACGAGGATCGCGTCGGCCCCGCCCTCGAGGAGCCCCGCGGTCTCGGCCTCGTAGGCGTCCCGCAGGGTGGCGTAAGGCGCGTGCCCCAGCGTCGGCAGCTTCGTGCCCGGTCCGACGGAGCCGATCACCCACCGCGGCCGGTCGGCAGTGGAGTACCCGTCGGCAACCTCCCGGGCGAGGCGCGCGCCGGCGAGCGACAGCTCGTGGATCCGGTGCTCGATGCCGTACTCGGCGAGGTTGGCCCAGTTGGCGCCGAAGGTGTTGGTCTCGACCGCGTCGACGCCGACCGCGAAGTACGCGTCGTGCACCGACTGCACGACGTCGGGGCGGGAGACGTTGAGGATCTCGTTGCAGCCCTCGTGGCCCTCGAAGTCGTCCAGCGAGGGGTCCGCAGCCTGCAGCATCGTGCCCATCGCCCCGTCCGCGACGACGACACGCTGGCGCAGGGTGCTGAGCAGGTCGAGGGTCAAGGTCGCTCCGGGCTCCGGTTGAGGGCTCGATGCTATCCGCGCCTCCAGCGCAGTCACCTCGGATACGGTCCGGGCTCTCGACCGCGAGCGAGGAGACGCGTGGCATCGCGACCCGTGCGCCAGCACGCACCCGTGGCCGGCGGCCGCGACATCGTCGTGCCCGGGGACGGCCTGCGGCTCGCCGCGACCAGGTGGTCGGGCACCGGGGCGCCGGTCGTCCTGCTGCACGGGCTGGCCTCGCAGCGGAGGTTCTGGAACCTGGTCGTGCCCGGCCTCGTCGGACTGCCGGTCGTCGCGATCGACCAGCGCGGACACGGCGAGTCCGACACGCCCGACCACGGCTACGAGATGGCCTCGGTGGTGCGCGACGTCGCCATCGCGCTCGACGCGCTCGCCATCTCGCGCGCCGTGCTCGTCGGCCACTCGTGGGGCGCGGCGGTCGCGATGTCCTTCGCGGCCGCCCATCCGCAGCGCGCCCTGGCCGTCGTCGCCGTCGACGGGGGCATCACGACGCCGGCGTCACGCTGGTCCAGGGACGAGGCCCGCGAGGTGCTCGCTCCCCCACGACTCGAGATCGCGCCGGACCTCCTGCCCGGGCTGCTCGCACAAGGCCCGCTCGCGTCCTGGTGGTCGCCCGAGGTCGAGGATGCCGTACTGCCGATCTTCGGCGTCCACGACGACGGGCTGGCCCGGGCGCGGCTGTCGTTCGAGCGGCACCTCGCGCTGATCGACGCGCTCTACGACTACGAGCCCGCGACGACGCTCGCCGGGGTCGCGTGCCCCGCCTGGTTGGTGGTCGCGCAGCCGCTCGCCGTCGCCGCCGACGACCCCGGGCAGGAGTGGCTGGCGCAGAAGCAGGACGCCGTGACCTCGGCGACGGCCGCGCTGGCCCAGCCGCGCGTCGTTATCCTGGCCGGAGCCGTGCACGACGTGCCGCTGCAGTGGCCGGCGCTCGTGTCGGGCATCGTCCGCGCCGCGGTCGACGAGGTCTCCCGGGAGGTCCGCTCGTGACCGTCGAGGAGATCGGCGCGCTGCGCGACCCGGTGCTGGTCGCCGCGTTCGAGGGCTGGAACGACGCCGCGGACGCCGCGACCGCCGCTGTCGAGCACCTCGAGATCGCGTGGTCGGCGCGACCGCTCGCCGCGATCGACCCCGACGACTACTACGACTTCCAGGTCAACCGCCCGACGGTCACGCTCGTCAACGGCGAGACCCGGCGCATCCAGTGGCCCACCACCCGCCTGTCGCTGTGCCGCCTCGAGCAGCGAGACGTGGTGCTCGTGAGAGGGCTCGAGCCGAACATGCGCTGGCGGGCCTTCTGCGACGAGCTGATCGCGATCGCCCACGAGCTCGAGGTCGACCTGTGCGTGACGATCGGCGCGCTGCTCGCCGATGCGCCGCACACGCGGCCGATCCCCGTGACCGGGACCGCGTCGGACTCGGCCACGGCGGCGCGCTTGCACCTCGACCGCTCCCGCTATGAGGGGCCGACCGGCATCGTCGGTGTGTTCCACGACGCGTGCCTGCGCGCCGAGCTGCCGTCGGTGAGCTTCTGGGCGGCTGTGCCGCACTACGTGTCACAGCCGCCGTGCCCGAAGGCGACCCTCGCCCTGCTGCACCGCATCGAGGACCTGCTCGAGCTGCCGGTCCCCCTCGGCGACCTGCCCGACTCAGCGCGGGTGTGGGAGCGCGGCGTCGACGAGCTCGCGGAGGAGGACAGCGAGGTCGCGGAGTACGTCCGCTCGCTCGAGCAGCGCGATGACATCACCGAGCTGCCGGAGGCCAGCGGGGACCAGATCGCGCGGGAGTTCGAGCGCTACCTCCGGCGCGGCGGGGACGACACGCCCCCGGACTGAGGACGGACCGCGGGTCGGTCAGCCGCCGGACGGAACGATCGTGTAGACCGGGTTGAACATCGTGCGCCGACCCGCCATCCGCCCGATCCGGCCTGAGACCGACAGCGTCACGCCGGCTCGGACCCCGGCGATCTGGCGCCGGCCGAGCCACACGACGAAGACGCTCCCGGTCCCGTCGTACAGCTCGACCTCGAGAGCCGGCACGCCGGCGCGAGGCCGCAGGGTGACGCTCTTGACGGTGCCGTGCACGGTCACCTTCGCCCGTTCGGGGCAGACGGTGATCGGTGTCGCCCCGACCGCCTTCGCCTGCTCCTGCAGGTCCTCGGCCGCGAGCACCTCGTCGTCGGTGGTGAGCCGGCGCATCGCGCGTCGCAGGCGTCCTTCCGGCATGCGGGAAGTGTAGACGTCAGGTCGGCAGTGGCAGGACGCGCACGAACCAGCCCGCGACGCGCAGGTAGTGCCCCGTGACCATCGCGATGCCGAGCAGCAGAAGCAAGGCCGCCCCTACCAGCGCGACCGGTCGCGCCACCCGGCTCAGCGCGACGACCGCCCGCGGGTACGACGCGAGCACCAGGACGGCGAGCACGAACGGCGCGCCCAGGCCGAGGGAGTACACCCCGAGAAGTGCCCCGCCGGTGAGCGCTCCGCCCTCACGCGCGGCCAGTGCGAGGACCCCGCCGAGGAACGGCCCGACGCACGGCGTGAACGCGGTGCCGGCCACCAGGCCGAGTCCGAGCGGTGCCCACCGCGACGGAGACCTCGCCAGCGTGGAGCGGCCGCCGTCGCCCGTCCGCAGCCGGCTGAGCAGACCCAGCCGGGACTCGGCCACGAGCAGCAGCGCCAGGACGATGACCACGATGCCGCCCAGGCGCTGCACAGGGCCGCCCGCCCGCCGCACCGCCGCACCCACGGTGCCCGCAGCCAGGCCGAGCGCGACGAAGACCGCCGAGAACCCGGCGACGTAGAGGAGCGCGCCGGTCACCAGCCGGCGGCTCCTCGTCGCGGGAGGCGCGTCCGCCGCCGATCCCGACAGCACGCCGACGTACGCCGGCAGCAGCGGCACCGTGCACGGCGCGAGGAAGGAGACCACACCCGCTCCGAAAGCGACGACCATCGCGAGCAGCACGCGGTCAGCCGCCGAACGAGAAGGTGAACAGCCGGGCACCGGACCCGACCGCGACGACGGAGATGGCGTGGTCGGCGACGGAGGGTCCGGTCAGCACGTGTCGCAGGTCGTCGTCGTCCACGACGACGAAGGTGCGTCCAGCCGCGTCGGCGACGACATCGCGGCCGCGGAGCCCTGGCGGGACCGGGCCGTCGCCCACCCGGATCTCGAGCCGGCCGGGTGCGGCGCCGCGCTCCGGGGCCGCGAGCAGGTACACGTCGCGGGCTCGTACGGCGACGGTCAGCCGGGCGCCGGCCTCGAGCGGCGCGACGTACTCGGCCGCGCGCCGCCAGCGACCGGTGAGGCCCACGGGGGTCGAGGACCGGGCGCGCTCGGCCCCGAGGTAGACCTCGGGCGTGACGCGGTCCCCCACGACCGCCGGCCGCTCGCCGACCGGCTCGGCGGCGCCCAGCGACGGTCCCGGCGCGGCGCCGGCCTCGGTGAGCAGCGCGCGCACCGCCTGCTCGACGTCGTCGTCGCCGCCCTCGCCGATGTGCACACCGCGGAGCCGACCGTTCGCGTCGATGAAGTGCTTCGCCGGCCAGTACTGGTTGCCGAACGCGTCCCACGTCTGCTTGTGCGGGTCCTCGGCGACCGGCCACGTGACGTCGAGCTCGGCTATCGCGCGCGTCACGTTGTCCGGGATCTTCTCGAAGTCGAACTCCGGCGCATGGACGCCGACGATGGTCAGCCCCCGGTCGCCGTACGCCGCGTGGAGGCGGCGCAGGAAGGCCAGCGATCGACGGCAGTTGATGCACGAGTAGGTCCAGAAGTCGATGAGCACCACCTCGCCCCGCCCGCGGAGCGCAGCCAGGCTGGTGGGCGTCGCGTTGTGCCACGCGGTGATGCCGGCGAGCTCGGGCGCCGGCGCGGCGTCGGCCGCATCCACGAGGAGCGGGTGCGCAGCGGCGAGCCGGCCGAGCGCGCGCGGCGCGGGCGTCCGGACGGCGATGACCACCGCCGCCACCGACACGGCGGCGAGCGCGACCGCCGTCATCCGCATCCCGCGCAGCGTCACAGTGCTCGGTCCATGTGAGCAGTGTCCCTCGTCGGGCACACTCGCCCGATGTCCTGGTCCGCGGTACGCCGTCGGCACAGCGGACGGCCGGTCGCGGTCGTCCTCCACGGGGTCGGGTCGACGGGTGAGTTCGCCCGCCGCTGCCTGGCCGCGCCGCTCGGGTCGCTCGGGTACGACGTCGTCGCGCCGGACCTGCGCGGTCATGCCTCGGCCGGCTCCTGCCGTGACCCCGCTGCGCACTCGGTCGGCTCGCACCTGGTAGACCTCCAGGCGCTGGCCGAGCAGGTCGACGTGCGGCTCGTCGCCGGGATCTCGCTCGGCGCCGAGCTCGCCCTTCGCTGGTCGGCGGAGCACCCCCGGCTCGACGGCGTCGTGCTCTGCCTGCCGGGCCTGACCGGTCCCACGACCGTTGCCGCCGCCGCGAACCGGCACGTGGCCGATCGGGTCGCGCGCGAGGGGGTGGAGCCGGTGCTCGCCGAGCTCGCCAGGGACCCGGCTGCGCTGCCGTGG
>DATLNF010000053.1:0-2347 GCA_035536955.1 Mycobacteriales bacterium
TCACTCCGGCTATCGCCGGACTCAGCGGCACCGCCCCGCTTCGATCAGGTCGAGCGCGCGCGGCGCCGGCGCGACCGGACGCCGAGGCCGGCGAGGGCGAGTGCGGCAGCGGCCACCGGTACGACGTCGAGCCCGGTCGCCGGGAGCTGCGGGCGCGGCTGCTCGGGTGCGGGTTGCGCCGGCCGGGACGGGACCGGGTGCGGACCACCGGGCGCCGGCTGGGGCGCGCTCGGCGTGCGCGGCTCGCCGAACGACGCGAGCCGCTCCGGTGCCTTGCCGCAGACCTTCGCCGAGGCCAGCCCCCCGCCGTCGGCGAGCGTCGTGACCCCGGGCGCGGCGAGCAGCGGCTGGCCCGGTCGCTCGTCGACCTCACGCACGTCGAGCAGCGGCATCCCGGGCGTCGGCATGACGAAGCGCAGTGCGCTCGTGAACTCGCAGTCATGCAGCAGGGTGATCCGCGAGAAGGTGCCGGACGGCATGCTGATGCGGGTGAAGTTGTCGATGACGCCGGCGACGGTGACGCGAAGCGATCCTCCGGCGGGTACGACGAGGTCGGTCGGCAGGAAGCGCACCGGCACGCGGATCGGCGTGTTGATGGGCGGGGGCTCGAGCATCTCCTGCTGGAAGTAGTTCTCCGGCATGGGCTCGAGGTGCTGCAACGAGCGGAACCCGAACGTCGCGTGCATGTTCTGCGCGCCGGACCCCCCCTCGTGTATCAGCACCTCGCCGTCCGCGCCGAGGACGTCGATGCGCGCGGCGATGTGGCCGTCGGGTCGGTCGGTGGTGAGCCACAGGTCGAGGACCGGCTGTCCGGTCAGGTGCAGGGGCGAAGTGAGCCGCTGCGTCTCGAACACCGCCTCGCCGTCGTCCTCGGTCGTGGCCTCCGTGTACGTCGTCGCGCCGTCGACCTCTGTCAGCCCGAGGATGCCTTCCGGCCCGAGCGAGAGGTGTCCGACCGGACCGCCGGTGGCCGGCCACTCCGGCTCGGCGCGCCACTGCCCGGTGCTCGCTTGCACCTGGACGTCCGGCCAGCGCTCGACGCCGGTCGGCAGGTCCTTGAGGTAGCGGTCGAACCACGCCGTGACCATCGGCATCCAGTCGCTGCGCGCCCAGTCGCCCTCGACATTGGGGTGCGCCTGCGGCAGCGCGTGGTTCCACACGCCGAACAGAGCCTTGTGCGGTGTGGTCGCCGGCAGCCGGTCGAACCAGCCGGCCGCTGTGAGTGGCAGCACGTTGAAGTCGCGCAGGCCGTGCACGTAGAGAGTGGGAGTCGTGACGTCCGGCGCGCCGGGTCGGTACTCGCGGGCCTTCCAGAAGGCGGTCATGTTCCCGGTCGGGTCGGCGGAGTTGCCGAGCACCTCGGGCTGGCAGAGCAGCTTCTGCGGGTAATGCTGCGGGGCGGGCTCCACGCCGGGTTGGGCGCTGATCGTCGCGTACCCGGCGTTGGACAGCAGCGCCTGCCCGACGTACGGCACGCCGTCGAAGTAGGAGTACTCGTACTGCCCGCCGACGGACGCCGACGGCACCAACGCCTTCAGGTAGGAGATCTTCTCCTTGTCCCCGAAGCCCGCCACCGAGATCTGCGTCTCGGCGTCGTACGAGTGGCCGTACATGCCAACGTTTCCGTCGGCCCACGGCGCGTCGCGGCCCAGGTACTCGACGATGCGCGCGCCGTCGTCGATCTGGCTGGCGGCGGTCTGCTCGAGGCAGCCACCGGACTCGCCCGTGCCCCGCACGTGGTGCTGCGCAACGGCATAGCCGCGCGCGGTCATGTACTCGATGAACGAGGGGGTGCCGTTGGCCTCGTTGGCCGCGTAGCGCACGGTGCCCTGTCTCACGTACGGCGTCATCACGAGGATCGTCGGCAGCTTGGCGGGGGGAGTGTTGCCGTCCTTCGGCGCCGGCAGCCAGGTCTCGACGTAGAGCGACACCCCGTCGTGCGCCTCGACCCGCGCGCGCTGGGCCTCCGGGTCGACGTCCGGCGGCTGCGTGCCGTAGAGCGGCCTCGACGCCGGCGCCGGCACGAACGCCGTGCCCGACTGCAGCGGCGGTGCCGCGCCGGCGAGCGGCACTGCGGACGCGCCGACGACAGCGGCGGCCGCGGCTGCCGTGAGCAGCCGGCGGGTCAGAGCGAAGGGCACGGGTGCCTCCGGATCGACGGGAGAGACCATCTTCCCTCTCGACTGTCCACAGACCTGCCCGCGAGGCCCCCGCGTGGGCTCGCAGGTCGCGACGCTGGTCGGCATGACATCGGACGCGCTGCCGGTGCTCCGGCTCTCAGGTCCCGCCGAGTGGCTCCAGGCGATCCCCTACATGTTCGGCTTCACGCCGCGCGATAGCACTGTGC
>DATLNF010000054.1:0-7285 GCA_035536955.1 Mycobacteriales bacterium
CGGGCCGCGGGCGGACCCCGGTAGCCACGCCGCAGACCGGCGCCGAGGCGAGGCCGCCGCCATCGGCCGGCTGCGGCTCGATCCTCGACGCGAGGAGCGGCAGGCTCTCGTCGTCCTCCTGCACGTTCAGCAGGTCGGGCACCACCGGCACGCCTTGGAAGCGCAGCACAGACGGGTGGGTGCAGTCGCTCAGCACGGTCACCGTGGTCATCCGCCCGGACGGCTGGGACGGCGAGAGCCCGTTCGGCGCGAGCGAGCCGGAGAGGACGAGCTCGAGGCGGCCGCCCGCCGGCACGACGAACGACGTCGGGTCGAACCGAAGCGGCACACGGATCGGCTCGCCGACCGGTGCCGGCTTCCCCTGCTCCTGCGCGAACCTGCCGTCCACCAGCGGGTCGAGATGCTGCATCGACCGGAAGCCCATGACCGTGCCGTAGGGCACGAGCTCGCCTTCCTCGTCGTACGCGTTCAGCCGTGCGGCGATGTGCGCATCCGGCTGGTTCAGCTCTACCCACACGTCGAGGATCGGCTGCCCGGTCACGTGGAGGGGGCCGGTCAGCGCTGGTGTCGTCCAGACCGCCCGGCCGGCCGCGGAGCCGACCGACTGACGGGTTATCGGGTTCTCGCTCGACGCGCCCTCGATGAAGGACATCTCTCCTGACGGCTCGGCCGCGCCCAGCGATCCGTCGCCGGCGAGCGCCAGGGTCAGCCGCGGCCCGGTCGTCGTCGGCCAGCTCTCCTCGGCGCGCCACTGCCCGGTGCTGTCCTGCACCTGGACAGTCGGCCACGCCTCCACGCCCGCGGTGCGGTCGCCCTTCACCCACCGGTCGAACCACGCGAGCTTGATCGCGTCCCAGTCGCCTCGGTTCCACGGCGTCTGGTTGCGCGTGTCGTCCGGGTAGGAGTGCGCCCAGGTGCCGAGGACGAGGTGGCGCGGCGTCGACGCCGGCAGCCGGTCGACGTACCCGGCGAGCGCGATCTCGCGGTCGATCTCGTCGCGGTGCCCGTGGTAGATGAGGACGGCCGCCTTCGTGTTCGGCGCGCCGACGCGGTGCTCGCGGTCGGCCCAGAACGGCGTCATGTCCCCGCTGGTCTCCGCGGAACCCAGCGCGATGTTCGGGATGCAGCCGACTCGCTCCGCGGGCGCGTTCTCCGTCCCCTCGCTGGGCAGCGAGTTGAGGCCGTTGTACGAGCCCGAGTGAGCGAGCGCCTGGCCGGTGAAGGGCACGCCGTCGAAGAAGTTGTAGTCGTACTGGCTGGTCGCGACGCCGCCCGCGATGATCGCCTTGAGGTACTTCACCTTCTCCGGGTCGCCCCGGCCGGCAGCCGCGACCTGCGTGATGCCCGGGTAGGACAGCCCCGTCGTGCCGACCCGGCCGTCCGAGAACGGCGCGTCCCGCCCGAGCCACTCGATCGCGCGCGCCGCGTCGTCGACCTCGTTGGACGAGAACTGCTCCTGGCAGCCGCCCGACAGGCCCGTCCCGCGGACGTGGAACGTGGCAAACGCGTACCCCTGCCCCACGACCATCTCCATGGTGTTCAGCTCGCCGGGGCGGCCCTGACCCAGGTACGGCGACAGCACCGCGATGACCGGCAGCCTCGCCGGCGGACGGGGGCCGCCGTCGGCCTGCACCGGCAGCCACCACTCGAGGTAGAGAGCGGTGCCGTCGCCGGCGACGATCGTCGTGTTCTGGCTCGTCGCGCTCGGCTCGGAGATGTCGTACTTCGGCTCCGGCACGGGTCGCGGGGCGAACACCCGGCCCTGCGACGGGGCGACCTCGGCGCGCGCAGCCTGCGGCGGGCTCGTGACGAGCGGCAGCAGCAGCGCGAGGAGGAGTACGGCAGGTCTGATCCGGGGCAGGCGCATGCCGGAATTCTTCACCCTGCGTGCCCCTAGTCCTACTAACGGGTCGAGCCGCCGGGGAGGAGCGTTGCGTCTCACGGCGAACCAGCACGGATGCGCCGTGTCGCTCTGGCCCTCGCCCTGGTTCTCGCTGCCGCCGCCGGGTCGCCCGCGGTCGCCTCGCACAAGGAGCCGCTGTACGAGGCGTACGAGGTGACTGCGCCGGTCCCGTACGCGGTCGACGGCGCGTCGCACTGCACCGACGGCGTGGAGGGTCTGACGAAGAACACCCGTCCGCTCACGTTGCCCGACCGCGGTCTGCTCGAGATCGAGCTGAGCGGCTACCTCGCCGACTGGGTGCTCGAGCTCTTCGACGCCAAGGGCAAGATGCTCGGCCAGGCCGCCCAGTTCGCCCCCGCGAACACGTCGCCGAAGGTCTCGATGACCTACAAGAAGGCGACACCCGGCCAGAAGGTCAGGATCGTCGCTTGCAACGTCAAGGGCGGCCCGAAGGCGAAGGTCGCCTACACGTTCACGTTCCGGTAGCGCCGCCGGTCGGCGAATGTCGGCTGCGCGACACTTCGTTCCGCTGGTCGCCGAGCTGTCGTACCGTCTCGGCCAGGGCCCCCGCTGTCCTGCTGCGAGAGGACTTCGCCATGCGCGCTGTTGCAGCCGTCTCCGCCGGTCTCGCGATCGCTGTCGCGTCTCCGGCTGCGGCCAACCACCGCCGGCCCATCTCGGAGACCTACGAGGTCACCGCGCCGGTGCCCTACCCGGGCGACTTCATGTCGCCGGAGCACTGCGCGGCCGGTGTCGAGGGGGTCACGAGGGACACGCACGCGCTGACCCTGCCGGACCGCGGGCTGCTCGAGGTCGAGCTGACCGGCTTCCTGGGCGGCTGGGTCGTCGAGCTGTACGACGCGCACGGTCGGCTGCTCGAGCAGGGCGCGGAGTTCGACCCGACCAACCCTGCTCCGGCCCGGAAGTTGTCCTACCAGAACGCAAGGCCCGGGCAGCACCTCCGAATCGCGGCCTGCAACGTGAACGGTGGGCCGAACGCCACCGTCCGCTACACCTTCACGTTTCGGTAGCGCTGTCCTCGCCGGTCCTGTCGACTAGGTCGCCGACGTCGAGGCGAAGCCGCGCAGCCGCAGGCTGTTCGTCACGACGAAGACCGACGAGAACGCCATCGCCGCGCCGGCGATCATCGGGCTGAGCAGGCCGGCCGCCGCCAGTGGCAGCGCCGCCACGTTGTAGGCGAACGCCCAGAACAGGTTGCCCTTGATCGTGCGCAGCGTGCGCCGCGCGAGCCGGATCGCGTCCACGGCCGCGCGCAGGTCACCGCGCACCAGCGTCAGGTCGCTCGCCTCGATCGCCACGTCGGTCCCGGTGCCCATCGCGAGCCCCAGGTCGGCCTGCGCGAGCGCCGCCGCGTCGTTGACCCCGTCGCCGACCATGGCGACAACCCGGCCGGCGGCCTGCAGCCGCTTGACGACCTCGACCTTGTCCGCGGGCAGGACGTCGGCGATCACCGTCTCCGGCGTCACCTCGATGCCGACCTCGCGGGCGACCGCCTCGGCCACCACCGGGTTGTCGCCGGTGAGCAGCACGGGCGTCAGGCCGAGCGCCCGCAGCTGCCGTACGGCGGCGGCGCTGGTCGGCTTCACGGTGTCCGCGACCGAGATGACGCCGCGGGCGCGGCCGTCCCACGCGACGGCGATCGCGGTGCGACCGGCGGCCTCGGCCGTCGCCCGCGCACTCTCGAGCTCGGGGCTGAGCGGCTGCGCCCAGTCGGCGAGCAGCGCCGGCCGACCGACCAGCACCGCCTTGCTCGTCTCGCCATCCAGCACGATCCCCTGCACGCCGAGGCCCTCGAGGTTCGCGAACTCCTCCGCCTGGGGGAGCGCTCCCGTCCGTCGGGTCGCCTCGTCGGCGATCGCCCGGGCGATCGGGTGCTCGGACGCCGCCTCGAGGGCACCGGCGATGCGCAGCAGCTCGTCCGCGTCCTGCCCCGTCGCCGGTACGACGGAGACGACGCTCATCGTCCCGGTCGTGACGGTGCCGGTCTTGTCCAGGACGACGGTGTCGATCCGCTGCGTCGACTCGAGCACCTCTGGACCCTTGATGAGGATCCCGAGCTGGGCGCCGCGCCCGGTGCCGACCATGAGCGCGGTCGGAGTCGCGAGGCCGAGGGCGCACGGGCAGGCGATGATCAGCACCGCGACAGCCGCGGTGAACGCGGCCCCGGCGCCGCTCCCGGTGCCGAGCCAGAAGCCGAGCGTCCCGACCGACAGCGCGATCACCACTGGCACGAAGACGGCCGACACGCGGTCGGCGAGCCGCTGCACCTGCGCCTTGCCGTTCTGGGCGTCCTCGACGAGGCGTGCCATCTGGGCGAGCTGCGTGTCCGCCCCGACCCGGGTGGCCCGCACGACGAGCCGGCCGCCGGCGTTCACGGTCGCGCCCACCACCGCGTCACCCGGCGCCACGTCGACCGGCACCGACTCGCCGGTGAGCATGCCCATGTCCACCGCCGAGCGACCGTCCTCGACCACTCCGTCGGTCGCGATCTTCTCGCCGGGCCGCACGACGAACCGGTCCCCGACGACGAGCTCGCCGACCGGGACGCGGTGCTCCATCTCCGCGCCGTCCGGGTGCTGGCCGTCCATCCGACGGAGTACGGCGACGTCCTTCGCGCCCATCTCCAGCAGCGCGCGCAGCGCGGCGCCGGAGCGGCGCTTGGACCGTGCCTCGAAGTACCGGCCGGCCAGGATGAACGTCGTGACGCCCGACGCGGCCTCGAGGTAGATGTTGCCGGAGCCGTCGCTGCGCCGGATGGTCAGCTCGAACGGGTGCGTCATGCCGAGCTCGCCCGCGGTGCCGAAGAACAGCGCGTACACCGACCACGCGAGCGCGGCGAGCGTGCCAACGCTGATCAGCGTGTCCATCGTGGACGCGCCGTGCCGCAGGTTCGTCCAGGCCGCGCGGTGGAAGGGCCAGGCGCCCCATATGACGACCGGCGCCGCCAGCGTGAGGGACAGCCACTGCCACGCGCGGAGCTGCAGGGCCGGCACCATAGCCATCGCGATGACCGGGACCGTCAGCGCGAGTGAGATCAGCACACGCCGCCGCAGAGGCGCCGTCGGGTCGGCGTCGTCGCCGGCGTCGCCGGTCTCGAACATCGCGTCGTGGTCGTGCGCCGCGGGCATGGCCGCGGTGTAGCCGGCCTGGCCCACGGTCGCGATGAGGTCATCGGTCGAGACCGACGCCGGGAACGTCACCTTCGCCTTCTCGGTCGAGTAGTTGACCGTGGCGGTGACGCCCTCGAGCTTGTTGAGCTTGCGCTCGATGCGGGTGGCGCAGGACGCGCACGTCATCCCGCCGATGACGAGCTCGACGCTGTCCTGCGGCTGATCCGCCGGCGCGTCGGTCGGCGGGGTGGGGGTGGTCGTCGTCATCGCGCTGCCCTCGTGAATGCGGCCGTGTGCACGGCTCCGTCGTGGGAGAACTCGAAGAACAGGAGGTAGTCGTCCTCGCCGGGGGTCTCGACCGTGAAGCTCACGTCGGGCCCGGTGCCGCCGTCGCCATGCGGGTGGACGTGGAGGTAGGCGAGGTCGCTGCGCCGCAGCACGACCAGGTGGCCGTATGCGCCGAGGTAGGGCGCGAGGTCCGCGACCGGACGGTCGTTCCGCTTGATGGAGAACGTCAGCGGGGTCTCGGCATGCGCGTCGAGCACCGTCGGGAGGTCGACGGCGTACCCGTCGACCAGTGCGCTGGGCTCCGGCCGCACGGGCGCGTTCGGCTTGAACGCGCCCGGCGCGTGGATCTCGCCGGCGACGACGACGCTGGTCTCTCTTCCGGCCGGCACGAAGTCGGCGAAGACCTTGTAGCTGCCCGCGCCCGGGAGCGTCAGGCCCGCGGACCACACCCCCGCCTCGTCGCGGGAGGGGTGCACGTGCTGGTAGCGAGAGCCGTCGCGGCGGATGAGGACGAGGTGCAGCTCCTTCTCGTGCTCGCGCGTGTACGACGTCACCGTGCGCCGGTCCGGCCCGACGATCCGGAACTGCACCGTGGCCAGGCTGTCCGCGGGGAACGCGTGCCGGTCGAGCACGAGGCGGTAGCCGTCGGCCTCCGCGGCTAGACCAGGAGCGGCCTCGGCTGATTCGTCGACCGGTGCGGTCGCGTGGTCGCCGCCGGCGTCGCCATGCACGGCGGGCGACACCGTGCCGACCGGGCCGACGGCCCGGCCGGCGCCGGCCGCCGCGACGAACACGGCGGCGAGCGCGGCGCCGAACGCGGCGAGGCGGGTCGTCGTACCCATGTCTGCCTCCTAGCCCGCTGCGCCGAGCGCGTAGCCGGCCTCCTCGACGGCGGCGCGCACCCGCGCCTCGTCGAGCGGCTCGGCGCTGTCCACGGTGACCCGACCCGAGGCGAGCTCCACGTCCACGGCGGTGACGCCGGGCAGCGCGGAGACTTCCTCGGTGACGGACGTGACGCAGTGCTGGCAGGTCATGCCGGTGACGGTGTAGGTCTCGGTGGCCATCGCTGGCTCCTCTCGATCGTCTGGGTGGGGTGGGGATCAGCTGCGGACGAGGCGCGCGATGGCCTCGGCCGCCTCCTTGAGCTTGGCGTCCTGCTCGGCGCCGCCGGCGCGCGCGGCGTCGACCAGGCAGTGGCCCATGTGGTCGTTGAGCAGGCCGAGCGCGACGGACTGGAGTCCCTTCGTCGCGGCGGAGACCTGCGTCAAGATGTCGATGCAGTACGTGTCGCTGTCGACCATGCGCTGCAGTCCGCGGATCTGGCCCTCGATCTTGCGCAGCCGCTGCAGGTAGTCGTCCTTGCCGCTGATGTAGCCGGGCATCGGCCTCACCTCCTGCATCTAGGGTACCCCCGTAGGGTATATCGAGGTCAACATCGGGATGCGCGGGTTATTCCGGTTCCGGGTGCGAGGATGCCGACGGCGACAGGGGGGTGGTCATGGCGGGGATCCGGCGCGCAGCGCTCGTGATGCTCGCGCTCGTGGCCGGCGTCCTCGGGCCGGCACCGGCTGCGGTCCACGCGACGCAGGCCGGCGAGCGGGTGGCGGCGTACACGGTGCACCTGACGCTCGAGCGGTCGGGTCGCCTGCACGTCGTCGAGACGATCGACTACGACTTCGGACCGAACGAGCGCCACGGCATCTACCGCACCATCCCGGTGCGCTTCCACCACGACGACCGGTACGACCGCGTCTACCCGGTCGACAACCTCGAGGTCACCGGTTCGCCCGGTACGCCGACCGACATCGACGTCACCGACGAAGGCGGCTCGAAGCGCATCCGCATCGGCGACCCGGACCGGACCATCAGCGGCCGGCACAGCTACCGCATCGCGTACGACGTCGAGGGGTCGGTCAACCGGTTCACCGGCCACGACGAGCTCTTCTGGAATGCGATCGGCACC
>DATLNF010000055.1:0-24084 GCA_035536955.1 Mycobacteriales bacterium
GCGGACGAACGCGAGCACGCTGGGGTTGGACGAGCCGAGCTCCTCGAAGGTGCCGAGGCCGAAGACCGGGTGCTGCTTGCGCACCTCGATCATCCGCTTCGTCCACCACAGCAGCGACGCGCTGTTGCGCGTCTGCGCCTCTACGTTGATGGCCTGGTAGCCGTACACCGGGTCCTGGAGGACCGGCAGGTACAGCCTCGCGTAGTCGGCCTGGGAGAAGCCGGCGTTGCGGTCCATCGTCCACTGCATAGGTGTGCGGACGCCGTCCCGGTCACCTAGGTAGATGTTGTCGCCCATGCCGATCTCGTCGCCGTAGTACAAAACCGGCGATCCGGGCAGGGACAGCAGCATGGTGGTGAAGAGCTCGATCTGGTCCCGGCTGTTCTCCAGCAGCGGCGCCAGTCGCCGGCGGATCCCGACGTTCGCCTTCATCCGCGGGTCCTTGGCATACTCGGCGTACATGTAGTCGCGCTCTTCGTCGGTGACCATCTCGAGCGTCAGCTCGTCGTGGTTGCGCAGGAAGATCCCCCACTGGCAGTTCGGGGGGATCGCCGGGGTCTGGGCGAGGATCTCCGAGATCGGGTAGCGCGACTGGCGGCGGACCGCCATGAACAGGCGCGGCATCAGCGGGAAGTGGAAGGCCATCTGGCACTCGTCGTCGTCGCCGAAGTACTCGACGACGTCGCTCGGCCACTGGTTCGCCTCGGCGAGCAGCACGCGGTCGGCGTACTTCTCGTCCACGTCGCGTCGTACCCGCTTCAGGTACTCGTGAGTGGGCTTGAGGTTCTCGCAGTTGGTGCCCTCCTCCTCGAAGAGGTAGGGCACTGCGTCGAGGCGGAAGCCGTCGATGCCGAGGTCGAGCCAGAACCGCAGGACCTCGATCATCGCCTCCTGCACGTCCGGGTTCTCGTAGTTGAGGTCCGGCTGGTGGCTGAAGAAGCGGTGCCAGTAGTACTGCTGGCGCACCGGGTCCCAGGTCCAGTTCGACTTCTCGGTGTCGACGAAGATGATCCGCGCGTCGGAGTAGACCTCGTCGGAGTCGCTCCAGACGTACCAGTCGCCGTGCGGCCCGGTCGGGTCCGAGCGCGAGGACTGGAACCACGGGTGCGCGTCCGACGTGTGGTTCATGACGAGGTCGGCGATGATCCGGATCCCACGTTGGTGCGCGGCATCCACCAGGTCGACGAAGTCGCCGATGGTGCCGAACTCCGGCAGCACCGTGAAGAAGTCGCTGATGTCGTAGCCGCCGTCGCGCAGCGGCGACTGGTAGATCGGCAGCAGCCAGATGCAGTCCACGCCGAGCCACTGGATGTAGTCGAGCTTGTCGATCAGCCCGCGGATGTCGCCGGTGCCGTCGCTGTTCCCGTCGTAGAACCCCCGGATCAGCACCTCGTAGAAGACCGCGCGCTTGTACCAGTGCGGGTCCGGGCGGCTGCCGTCGTCCGCGATGCTCACAGGGCGCTGCTCACAGCGGCTTGACGGAGAAGACGTGCGCGGGCTCGTGGTGCGGGTCGAGCCGCACGTAGTTGTCCGGGCCGTGCCAGACGTACCAGGTGTCGGCGATCTCGTCGCGCACCTCGAAGCTCTCGTGCGGGTCGAGCCCGAGTGCCGCCATGTCGAGGTGCACGACCGTCTCGCGGGTCCACTGCGGGTCGAGGCTGACGACGGTCAGCACCACGTCGTCGCCGTGGCGCTTGGAGTAGGCGATCGTCGCGTCGTCGTCGGTGCGGTGGAACCGCAGATTGCGCAGCCAATGCAGCGCAGGGTGCCGGCGACGGATCTCGTTGAGCCGCGTGAGGTACGGCGCGAGCCCGGGCTCCGACCAGTCCCGCGGCTTGTACTGGTACTTCTCCGAGTCGAGGTACTCCTCGCTGCCCTCGCGTACCGGGACGTTCTCGTAGTGCTCGTACCCGGCGTACACGCCCCAGGACGGGGTCATCGTCGCCGCGAGCACCGCGCGGATCTTGAACGCGGGGCGCCCGCCCTGCTGCAGGTAGGCGTGCAGGATGTCCGGCGTGTTCACGAAGAAGTTGGGCCGCATGTACTCCGCGACGTCGGTCTGCGAGAGCTCGGTGAGGTACTCCTCGAGCTCGGCCTTGGTGTTGCGCCAGGTGAAGTAGGTGTAGGACTGGGTGAACCCGATCTTGGCGAGCATCTGCATCATCGGCGGCCGGGTGAACGCCTCCGCGAGGAAGACCACGTCGGGGTGACGGGCCTTGACCTCGCTGATCAGCCACTCCCAGAAGTTGAGCGGCTTGGTGTGCGGGTTGTCGACGCGGAAGATCTCGACACCGTGCGCGATCCAGTGCTCGAAGACGCGCAGGACCTCGGCATAGAGACCGCTCGGGTCGTTGTCGAAGTCGAGCGGGTAGATGTCCTGGTACTTCTTCGGCGGGTTCTCGGCGTACGCGATGGTGCCGTCGGCGCGGGTCGTGAACCACTCCGGGTGCTCGGCGACCCACGGGTGGTCGGGGGAGCACTGGAGCGCGAGGTCGAGCGCGACCTCCATGCCCAGCTCACCGGCGCGCGCGACGAAGGCGTCGAAGTCCTCGATCGTGCCGAGGTCGGGATGCACCGCGTCGTGTCCGCCGTCCGCGCTGCCGATCGCCCACGGGCTGCCGGGGTCGTCCGGGCCGGACTCGAGTGAGTTGTTCGGTCCCTTCCGGTAGGCCGTGCCGATCGGATGGATCGGCGGGAGGTACACGACGTCGAAGCCCATCTCCGCGATCGCGTCGAGACGCCGCATCGCGGTGCGGAACGTCCCGCTGCGCCCGTCGGCAGCCCCTTCCGATCGCGGGAACATCTCGTACCAGGCGCCGTAGAGCGCGCGCGGCCGGTCGACGGCGACGGACAGCTTGTCGCTCACCGTCACGAGCCGGCGCAGCGGATAGCGCACGAGGGCGTCGCGGACGTCCGGCGACGCCGCGTCGCGCAGCGCCGAGTCGACGTCGGCGTCCGCACCGCGCAGCGACTTCACGACGTGCTCGAACGCGGCCCGGTACGGCGCGGTGCGCACGCCCTTGGGCACGCCGGACAGCGCCGCCTCGAAGAGCCGGGCACCCTCCTCCAGCTCGAGGGCGACGTTCTGGCCCGCCGCGTGCTTGAGCTCGATCCCGTGCTGCCAGGTCGCGATCGGGTCGGCGTACGCCTCGATCGCGAAGGTCCAGCGTCCGGGGGCGTCCACGGTGACGTCCGCGCCGTACCGGTCGTTGCCGAGGGCGCGCATCGGAATCCGCCGGGCCTTGCCCCCGCCCTTGCCGCTCTCCGGCGCACGCAGCAGGACGGCAGCCCCGATCAGGTCGTGTCCCTCCCGGAACACCGTCGCCTGGACGGGGAACGTCTCGCCGACGACGGCTCGGGCCGGCCACCGCCCGCACGAGACCTGGGGGCGGACTTCGGTAATGGCGATGCGTCCGATCACGAGGGGCAACCTACCCCTACCGATGCATCGGAAAAGTCCGCCGGAAGGTCGTAAGGTCGCCGCCATGAAGGCTCTGCGCCGCTTCACCGTCCGTGCCCGGCTGCCGGAGGCGCTGCTGCCGCTCGGTGACCTCGTGATGAACCTGCGCTGGTCGTGGCACGCGCCGACGCAGGACCTGTTCGCCGCGGTCGACGCGGAGCTGTGGGAGCACGTACGGCACGACCCGGTCCGGCTGCTCGGGGAGGTGCCGGCCGAGCGGATGGACGCGCTGGCCGCCGACACCGGCTTCCTCGCCCGCCTCGCCGACGAGCATCGTGACCTCCAGGACTACCTGACCCGCCCGCGGTGGTACCAGGGGCTCGACGACGCGCCCGCGTCGATCGCCTACTTCTCGCCCGAGTACGGCATCACCGAGGTGCTGCCGCAGTACTCCGGGGGACTCGGGATCCTCGCCGGCGACCACCTCAAGACCGCCAGCGACCTCGGCGTGCCCATCATCGGCGTCGGGCTGCTCTACCGGCGAGGCTACTTCCGGCAGAGCCTCTCCACCGACGGCTGGCAGCTCGAGCACTACCCGCCGCTCGACCCGCACGGCTTGCCGTTGACCCTGCTGACCGGCGACGACGGCGCGCCGCTGCGGGTCGAGATCGGACTTCCCGGCGGCACCGGTACGGCGTTGCGCGCGCAGGTCTGGAAGGCGCAGGTCGGGCGAGTGCCGCTGCTGCTGCTCGACTCCGACATCGAGGACAACGCGCCCGCGGAGCGCGAGGTCACCGACCGCCTCTACGGCGGCGGCACGGATCACCGCCTCTTGCAGGAGATGCTGCTCGGCATCGGCGGCGTCCGGGCGCTCACGGCGTACGGCGTCACGCCGGAGGTGTTCCACACGAACGAGGGACACGCCGGGTTCCTGGGTCTCGAGCGCATCCGCGTGCTGACCGACGAGCAGGGCCTCGACTTCGACACCGCGCTCGAGGTCGTCCGTGCGGGCACCGTGTTCACGACGCACACTCCGGTGCCGGCCGGGATCGACCGGTTCCCGAAGGAGCTGATCGAGCGGTTCTTCGGCGGCGACAACGCGGCGCCCGGCGTGCCCTTGGAGCGCATTCTCGAGCTCGGCGACGAGCCGGGCGGCGACGGGACCGTGTTCAACATGGCCTTCATGGGGCTGCGCCTGGCGCAGCGCGCCAACGGGGTCAGCCGGCTGCACGGCGAGGTGTCGCGCGAGATGTTCGCCGGCTTGTGGCCGGGCTTCGACGCGGCGGAGGTTCCGATCAGCCACGTCACGAACGGCGTCCACGCGCCGACGTGGGTGGCGCGCCCGGTCATGGACCTCGCGCTCGCGCGTGACGTCAACGACGCAGCGCGATCGTGGGACTCGATCGAGGACGTGCCGGACGCGACGATCTGGGACCTCAAGCGCGGACTCCGCGCGGGCCTCGTCGACGAGGTGCGCCGTCGCGTGCGCGAGTCGTGGCTGGCGCGCGGGGCCAACAGCGCCGAGCTGCGCTGGACCGGATCGGTTTTCGACCCGGACGTGCTGACCATCGGGTTCGCGCGGCGGGTGCCGTCGTACAAGCGGCTCACCCTCATCCTCCGCGACCGTGAGCGGCTGCAGAGGCTGCTGCTCGACCCCGAGCGCCCGATGCAGCTGGTCATCGCCGGCAAGGCCCACCCAGCGGACGACGGCGGCAAGCTGCTCGTCCAGGAGATCGTGCGCTTCGCCGACGACGCGGCGGTCCGGCACCGGATCGCCTTCCTGCCCGACTACGACATCGGGATGGCCCGCCACCTCTACGCCGGGTGCGACGTATGGCTGAACAACCCCCTCCGCCCGCTCGAGGCGTGCGGCACCAGCGGCATGAAGGCAGCGCTCAACGGCGGGCTCAACCTGTCGATTCTCGACGGCTGGTGGGACGAGCTCTACGACGGCAGCAACGGCTGGGCGATCCCGTCGGCCGGCACCCTGGTCGACGCCGCACGCCGCGACGACCTCGAGGCGGCCGCGATCTACGAGCTGCTCGAGTCCGCCGTGCTCCCGCAGTTCTACCAACGCGACGCCGACGGCGTGCCCACCCGCTGGACCTCGATGGTCCGGCACACGCTGCGCAGTCTCGGGCCGGCTGTGCTGTCGACGCGGATGCTGAGGGACTACGTCGCGCAGCTGTACGCGCCGGCTGCGCAGAGCAGCCGCGCGATGCAGGACGACGGCTACCGGTCGGGTCGCGAGCTGGCCGAGTGGCGGCGCACGATCGTCAAGGCGTGGCCGTCGGTCGTCGTCCGCCACGTCGAGTCGTGGGGCGTCGGCGACAGCCCCGAGCTCGGCACCGCGCTCACCGTGCGCGCGGTGGTCGACCTAGGCACCCTGCGCCCGGAGGACGTCGACGTGCATGCGGCGTACGGCCGGGTCGACGAGGCGGACGAGATCAGTGCTGCTCGCGTCGTCCCGCTCGCGGTCGCCGGGGATCACGGCGACGGCGAGTGGCGCTACGAGGGTGAGCTCCCGCTGCGGCACACCGGACCGGTGGGGTACACCGTGCGCGTCCTGCCGCGGCACCCGGCCCTCGCGAGCAGCGCCGACCTCGGCCTCGTCACGTCAGCCTGAGTCGCCGGCTGACCTCGCGCTTCGAGGGGCTAGCGCGTGGCTCGCAGGAGGACCGTCGACCGTGCCGCCATCGGCAGCTTCGCGCCGGCCGCGAGGTGCCGGCGCGTCGGGCGCGGCCGGTCGTCCGTCGTGTCGAGCACGACGTCGTACGCCGAGGCCCACGGTGACCCCGGCAGCCGGAACCCGGTGCCGGTCGAGCCGGCGTGCAGGCAGAGCAGGAAGCTGTCGCCGGTGATGCGCTCGCCGCGGGGACCGCGGGCGTGGATCTCGGCGCCGTCGAGGAACATGCCGAGCGTGGGCGCCGAGGCCGTCCACTCCTGGTCCGCCATCTCCTCGCCGGTCCGGGCGAACCAGCCGATGTCCTTCGCGCCGAGCCCGTGCGCCGGGCGGCCGATGAAGAACGACCGCGGCCGGAACACCGGGTTGTCCCGCCGCACGGCCAGCAGCAGGCGGGTGAACGCCGCGAGCGCGGCCCCGTCCTCGTCGGCGGACCAGTCCACCCACGAGGTCTCGTCGTCGAGGCAGTAGGCGTTGTTGTTGCCGCGCTGCGTGCGACCGGCCTCGTCGCCGGCGGTGAGCATAGGGACGCCGGTGGACAGGATCAGCGTGGTCAGGAAGTTCCGCTGCTGCCGCCGCCGCAGCGCCCGGACCGCGTCGTCGTCGGTCTCGCCCTCGACGCCGCAGTTCCACGATCGGTTGTGCTGGTCGCCGTCGCGGCTGCCCTCGCCGTTCGCCTCGTTGCGCTTCTCTTCGTAGGACACCAGGTCGTGCAGCGTGAAGCCGTCGTGCGAGGTGACGAAGTTGATGGACGAGTGCGGTCGCCGGCCGTCGCCGTGGAACAGGTCCGACGACCCGCTCAGCCGGTAGGCGACCTCGGCGACACCAGGGTCGTGGCCGCGCCAGAAGTCGCGCACCGTGTCGCGGTAGCGGCCGTTCCACTCCGCCCAGGGCGGCGGGAAGTTGCCGAGCTGGTAGCCGCCCTCACCGATGTCCCACGGCTCTGCGATGAGCTTCACCCGGCTGATGACCGGGTCCTGGTGGACGAGGTCGAAGAACGCCGACAGCCGGTCGACCTCGTGGAACGAGCGAGCCAGCGCCGCGGCGAGGTCGAAGCGGAAGCCGTCGACGTGCATCTCGGTCACCCAGTAGCGCAGCGAGTCCATGATCAGCTGGAGGACGAACGGGTTGCGCGCGTTCAGGGTGTTGCCGGTCCCCGTGTAGTTGGCGTAGCGCCTCGGGTCGCCCTCGAGCAGCTTGTAGTAGGCGCCGTTGTCGATCCCGCGGAAGCACAGCGTCGGTCCGAGCTCGTCCCCCTCCGCGGTGTGGTTGTAGACGACGTCGAGGATGACCTCGATGCCCGCCTCGTGCATCGCGCGCACCATCGCCTTGAACTCGCCGACCTGCTCACCGCGCTGTCCGGCCGACGAGTACGCCGCGTGCGGCGCGAAGTACCCGATGGAGTTGTAGCCCCAGTAGTTGGTGAGGCCGCGGCGCAGCACCGCCGGCTCCGACGTGAAGTGGTGCACCGGCAGCAGTTCCACCGCGGTGACGCCGAGTCCGGTGAGGTGCTCGATGACGGCCGGGTGCGCGAGGCCGCGGTAGGTGCCGCGCAGCTCTGGCTCGACGTCGGGGTGGCGCATCGTGAACCCGCGCACGTGCAGCTCGTAGATCACGGTGTCGGCCCACGCCGTACCCGGCCGGTGGTCGTCCCCCCACGGGAAGGCGTCGTGCACGACGACGGAGCGCGGTACGACGCCGGCGGAGTCGCGGTGGTCCTGAGCCAGGTCGTCGCGACCCGGCGGGTACCCGAAGATCGCGTCGTCCAGCAGGAGCTCGCCGCAGATCGCGCGCGCGTAGGGGTCGAGCAGCAGCTTCGACGGGTTCCACCGCGCGCCCCAGGCCGGGTCGAACGGCCCGTCGCAGCGGTAGCCGTAGCGCTGTCCGGGCGCGACGCCCGGGACGTAGCCGTGCCAGACGTGGTTGGTCAGCTCGTCGAGCGGGATCCGGTGCTCGCGGTCGGCGTCGTCGAACAGGCACAGGTCGACGGCCTCGGCGCCGTCGGAGAAGAGCGCGAAGTTGGCCCCGTCGCCGTCCCACGTCGCGCCGAGCGGCGCGGGCTCGCCCGGCCAGACCGCGGGGTCTGATGTCACGTGTGGGGTACCGCGGCGGGTGCCGCGTCCGGCAGAGCGTCGTCCACGTCACCCCTTCCGGCGCTCGGTCGGCGCTGTGGCAGGGTACCCGCGTCGCTTCCCACGGCGGAGGGAGGTCGCGGCCGTGCCGGTCGTTGTCACGGGCGCCGACACGCCACTCGGCGAGCGGGTGCTCGCTGCCCTCGTCGGGCAGGGCCTCGACCTGCGCGCGACCGTGGACGACCGCGGCGCGGTCGCGCCACTCGTCGCCGCCGGCGTGAAGACCGCGGTGTCCGACCTGGTCGACACCGAGCGGTTCGGGGCCGTCGTCGAGGGCGCGCACACGGTGATCCACCTCCGCGGCGTCTCGGCCGACCGGGTGCTCGACGGCGTCGACGACGTGCTCGCCGCGCTGCCCGACAGCGGTGTGCAGCGGATCGTGACGCTGGCCGGCCTGGCCGGGCCGGCCGCCACTCACCCGGCGCTGACCGCGCTCGACGAGGCCGACGTCGACACCGTGGTGCTCCGGGTCGGGGTGGTGCTCGCGCCGCTCGCCGACCCGCGCGCGGCGGCGCCGACCTTCGACGACCCGGACCTCGAGCTCGCGCCGCTGTGGTCCGGCGACCTCGTCGCGGCCCTCGTGGCCGCAGATCGGCTCCGGGACCTCCGCGGCCACCTGTCGGTCGACGCGGTCGGGGCCGACGTGGTGAACGCCGGACGGCTGATGGAGCTCCTCGGCGTCCGCGTGCCCACGAGGGATCGCCCGCCCGACCCCGGGTGGGACCTCGTCGGCGACCGCGGCCGAGCGATGGCCGAGATCCTCGGCGTACGACCTCGCTCGCTGTCCGCGGCGGTCCAGGCGGCCCTGGCCGGCTTGTAGGCTCGCCCGGTCGCAGGACCGTCGTAGCGCAGCCCCAGGAGGCGTCCACGTGTCGGAGCTGGTACGTCTCGAGGTCGCCGACGGCGTCGGCACGATCCGGCTCGACCGACCGCCGATGAACGCGATCAACCGGATCCTCACTGCCGAGCTGCGCGAGTCGGCGCGGGCCGCCGCGGAGCGCGAAGACGTGCGCGCCGTCGTGCTCTACGGCGGGCCGAAGGTGTTCGCCGCGGGCGCCGACATCAAGGAGATGGCGCCGCTCGGCTACGCCGAGATGGTCGACGTGTCCGGCGGCTTGCAGGACGCGCTCAACACGGTGGCCCGGATCCCGAAGCCGGTCATCGCGGCGATCACCGGATTCGCCCTGGGGGGTGGGTGCGAGCTCGCCCTGTGCGCGGACTTCCGCGTCGCGGGGGACAACGCGAAGCTCGGCCAGCCGGAGATCCTGCTCGGCGTCATCCCGGGCGCCGGCGGAACGCAGCGGCTGCCCCGCCTCATCGGGCCCGCCAAGGCGAAGGACCTGGTGTTCACCGGGCGGTTCGTGGCGGCGGATGAAGCGCTCGCGCTCGGGCTGGTCGACAAGGTGGTCGCGCCCGACGACGTCTACCAGGCGGCCGTCGAGATGGCCGCGCGATACGCGACCGGTCCCGCGTACGCGCTGCGCGCGGCGACGGAGGCGATCGACCGCGGCATGGAGGTGTCGATCGAGGCCGGGCTGGCGATGGAGCGGACGCTGTTCGCCGCGCTCTTCGCGACAGAGGATCAGGCGCACGGCATGAGCTCGTTCGTCGAGCACGGGCCGGGCAAGGCCAGTTTCGTGGGCCGGTGACCCAGGTGGATGCCAAGCAGGCGAACATCGCCTATCACGACTACGAGGCCGAGCAGTACGACGATAAGTGGTCGATCAGCTACGACGAGCGGTGCATCGGCTACGCGCGCGACCGGTTCGCGAAGATCGCCGGGACGGACGGCTGGCCCTACGGCAAGGTCCTCGAGATCGGCTGCGGAACCGGGTTCTTCACGCTGAACCTCATGCTCGCCGGCGTCATCGGCGAGGCGTGGGTGACCGACATCTCGCCGGGCATGGTCGGCGTGGCCGAGCGCAACGCGAAGGAGCTGGGCCTCGAGGTCGGGGGGCGCGTCTGCGACGCAGAGTCCCTGCCCTTCGACGACGCGTCGTTCGACCTCGTCGTGGGCCACGCCGTGCTGCACCACATCCCGGACGTCGAGCTCGCGCTGCGGGAGGTGCTGCGCGTCCTGCGTCCCGGTGGCCGGTTCGTCTTCGCGGGCGAGCCGACGCGGCTCGGGGACCGGATCGCGCGCAAGCTGTCGCACGCGACGTGGCTCGCCGCGACGAAGGTGTCGCACCTGCCCGGGCTGGCCGCGTGGGGGCGCCCCCCCGACGAGCTGCGCGCGTCCTCCGCGGCCGCGGCCCTGGAGTCGCAGGTCGACCTGCACACCTTCCCGCCGGCGGAGCTGGCGCGGCTCGCCATCTGCGCGGGCGCCGTGGACGTCCGGGTCGCGACCGAGGAGCTCACCGCGGCGTGGTTCGGCTGGCCGGCGCGGACGGTGGAGGCTGCGCTGAACCCGGAGAAGCTCGGCTACCGGTGGCGGTTCTTCGCCTACCGGTCGTGGCAGCGGCTGTCCTGGGTCGACCACGCGCTCCTCCGCCGCGTCGTACCGCCCGGCCTGTTCTACAACGCCCTGCTCACCGGCCGCCGCCCCTAGACCCACCACCCCCCCCGACTTCACCGACCCAGTCCACCCCGACACCCCGGTTTTCGGCCGCAAACGGTGGACTGCCTCGGTGAAGTCGTCGGGATCAGGCGCAGCGGGTGCGCTCGGCGCGCTGCAGGGCTCGCCGTATCCGAGCCACTACGCGGTCGGGCTCGTTGAACAGCTGCCACCACGTCCATCGGACGACGATGAAGCCTGCCTCCTCCAGCCGTTCCTGTCGGAGCTTCTCGGTCACGAGCGAGGTCGGGTTGTCGCCGCTGTACTTCACGAGGCCGTCCGCCTCGCCGATCACCCCCTCGTCCCAGAAGAAGTCCACTCGCCCGATGACCCCGTCGGCGTCGCCGAGGACGACCTGGGTTCGCGGCGCCGGGAGGCCCCCGTCGCGAATGACGACGCGCGACACGCTCTCCGTGACCGACTCGCTGAGCGGATCGAGGAATCGAGCGACCTCGAGCGCCCGCCGCTTCCCCGGCCAGCGTCGGCACCGGGCTGCGACGTCGACGACGTCGCCAGCGGTGATCAGCCCGATGTGCGCGGCGGAGTCGGCGCTGACGACGCCGGCCCGGAATGAGGATGTACGCGCGACGTCGAAGACAGTCCGCGCGACTGTCGTCAAGCGAAGGCCCGCGACTTCTGTCACGTCGCGGTCGGGCAGGCCGGCGCGGAGCGCGCGCACCCCCGGGAGGGCGTCCGGCGTGCGATCCGGAGCGGACGGTCGCGTGACATCGACGAGTGAGAGTGCCGGACCGAGCAGCGCGAGGCCGTGCAGGTTCGCTGCGGTCCGGTGACTCGCGGCCGCGTCCGGCCCCAGCCGGAGGAGCGCTGCCGTCGTCCGCGCGACCAGCTCGTCGCGGCCCTCGAGGTCCGGCTCGGCGTACACGCCTGGTCGCAGCGCGACGAACGTCCCGTTCCGCAGCCGCGCCGAGATCTGGCGATCGGTGAGGCCGGCGGCATGCGCGTCGGCGCGGGTGAACACCTGTCCCCGCTGTCCTGCAACGTCGAAGCCGAGCATGTCGTGCAGACTCGTCGATGCTGCGCTCGCCCGCTCGCGTTGTCCACAGGCCGCCCGCAACACGACTTCACCGAGCCAGTCCACCGCTGAGCCCCCGATTTCGGGCCATCGAGGTGGACTGGGTCGGTGAAGTCGGAGGGGGTGGGCGTCGGTAGGGTGACGGGGTGGGACTTCGGCGCAACCGCGATCCCCGGCAGGCGCGGTACCTCACCGTCGCGTCGCTGCGCTGGGTGTGGCGCAACCGCGCCTTCACGCCGTGGTACGTCGTGCGCTACTGGCGCTTCTTCTCCTGGCGGCTGCGCAACCGGCACGTCGTCACCGAGGGGTTCATCTTCTTCGGCAAGAACGTCGAGCTCTACGCGCGCAAAGGCTTCGGCCGGCTCGTCGTGGGCAAGTGGGTGCACTTCGGCAACGGCAACGCGATCCGCTGCCACGAGGGCAACCTGCGCATCGGCGACAAGTGCGTCTTCGGCAAGGACAACACCGTCAACTGCTACCTGGACATCGAGTTCGGCACGGCGGCGCTCGCCGCGGACTGGGTCTACATCTGCGACTTCGACCACGTCTTCGACGACATCCACGTGCCGATCAAGGACCAGGGGATCGTCAAGGCGCCGGTGCGAATCGGGCCGGACGTCTGGATCGGCGAGAAGGCCTCGGTCCTCAAGGGCGTCACGGTCGGCCACGGCAGCGTCATCGCGTCGCACGCGCTCGTGAACAAGGACGTCCCGCCGTACTCCGTCGCCGTCGGCGTGCCCGCGCGGGTCGTGCGCAACCGGCTCGAGGACTACCGCGCCGCCGAGGCCAAGCGCCGCGCGCACGCCGACATCGCGCGCAAGGTCGCCAGCGCGGCCGACGACGTGGTGCGCGGCAAGGCCGGCAACGCGGGCAAGACGGGCACGGCGGGGGAGCACGGCGTACGCCGCAGGCGCGCGCGCACCTGACGACTCACCCGGCGGTACGTCGGGCGAGCCGGCGCGCGTCGAGGTGCCCGAACGCGCCGTCGACCTCCCCGAGCCGCGCGGCTATGCGCCGCGCCGCGTCGTCGCGTCCCGAGGCGAGCGCATCGGCGAGCTGGCTGAACCGCGCGAGGTGCGCGGCGTGGCGCTCCCGCGCGTACGGCGCGGCGCTGTCCTTCGTCACCATGAAGGCCCAGTCGCTCGCGAGGAGGAGGAACGCCTCGCGCGCGAGCTGGTCCAGTGCCGGGACGCGCTGCCCGGGTTGCGCGTCGGTCACCTTGTCGACGACGTCGAGCAGCCGGTGCTGCACGTCGCGGGCGTCGGAGAGGAGGTCCTCGACGGCGACTCCGTCCCAGACCCGCCAGTCCTTGCCCGATCCCCACGACCCCGGACGCAGCGCGACCGACCCGCCGACGTGCCCGGTTGCCGCCGCGCTGCGCAGCGTCTGCAGCGTCACGCCGGCGTCGGGGAGCATTCGCAGCACGGCCTCGAGCCACTCGGGACCCTCTGCCCACCAGTGCCCGAACAGCTCGGTGTCGTAGGCCACGACGACCAGCCCGGGCCGACCGCGCCGCTCCGCGAGGTCGACGAGCCGCCGCCGCACCACGTCGACGAAGTCGGCCGCGTCCGCGTGTACGGCGGCCTGCGCCCGGTCCGCGTCGTACGGCCGCTTCTCGTGGTCGGCGACGTGCCGTCCGCTGACGCGGAACGGGCGGATGCCCGTGTCGTGGTCGAAGTGGTGGAAGTCGCGGTACCACCGGCCGCCCGGGTACCCCGACCGCGGCGACCACACCCGGTACGTGACGTCGAGGTCGCGGCCGAATGCCACGACGTCGCTGTCGCCGACGGTCCACCCGGTCGCGGTCGCGGTCGGGTCGTCGACGGAGCCGAGCAGGGTGGGGCCGTCCACGACGAAGTGCTCCACCCCGGCTGCGGCGTACGACGTCTCCAGGCCCGGCCGGTAGCCGCACTCCGGCGCCCAGATCCCACGCGGTCGGGTGCCGACGCGCAGCGCGTGGTCGTCGAGCCCGACGCCGAGCTGCGCGTCGACGACGCGGTCGTCCACCAGCAGCGGCTGGAACGGGTGCGTCGCCGGTCCGCCGAGCAGCTCCACGACGCCGCTGTCACCCAGCGAGCGGAGGACCGGCGTCCCGCCGTGCGCCCAGTCCCGCTCGAAGCGGTCCAGCGCGACGGCGGCGCGGCGGTGCTCGATCGCCGCGACGTCGGGGTGCCGCCCCGATGCGCCGAGCTGCGCGGCTCGGGTCTGCCAGTAGCCCAGCCAGGTGTGCTGCTCGCGCAGCAGGTACGGGTCGTCGAGCATCGCGTGCAGCACCGGCGTCACCCCGAGCGTCAGCACGTCCCGGCGGCCCTCGGCGGCGAGTCGCTGCAGCAGAGCTGCGAGCGGCAGGTACGACGTGCTCCACGCCTGGTGCAGCCACTCCTCGCCGACCGGCCACGTCCCCGCATGCGCGACCCACGGCAGATGCGTGTGCAGCACGACGCAGCACGACCCGACGGGCCGGCTCACGGCGCCGCCGTGCGCGCGGTCCGTCGTACGGCGACCGCGACCAGGTCGAGGCTCGAGTCCACGCCGCCGGGGCCGATCGCGAAGTCCGCAGCGGTGACCGACCGCACGACCCGGCGCAGCGCGTCGGGCCACTCACTGGGCTCAGCCGCGAGCTGCGCGGAGACGAGCGAGCCGTGCCGGCGCTCCCAGCGACGGAGTCGCCGACCGGTTGAGACGCCGAGCAGCCGGACGACGGCGAAGTGGGGGGACAGCAGGTCGACCAGCTCGTCGGGTGAGAGCTCGCGGGTGTGGAACGGGTTGACGGGGGAGACGAGGCCCGGCGAGAAGGTGAGCCGGTTGGGGGTCGTGACGACCAGCGTGCCCGAGGGTCGCAGCACCCGCGCGCACTCGGCGACGAACGCCGCCTGGTCCTGCAGGTGCTCGACCGTCTGCGACGTGACGACGACCTCGACCGCCCCGTCGCGCAGCGGCAACCGGTGCAGGTCCGCGCGCACCACGTCGAGCGCCGGGTAGCGGGCCGCGACGTGCGCGACCACATCGGCGGTGAGGTCGACGGCGACGGTCCGAGCGGCACCTGACCGGCGCAGGAGCGCGGCGCCGTACCCCTCACCGCAGCCCGCGTCGAGGACGAGCGCACCCCGGCAGAAGGGCGCGACCGCGAGGTACGCCGCCTCGTGCCGGCGGAACCAGTAATTCTCCCGCTCGATGCCCGGGAGGGTGCGCTCGCCGGTCAGAGTCAGCGGCGCCGCGGTCACCTCGGGGACGGTAGCGGGTGATTTGACCTGCTAACAAATGCAAGCAACGCTACCGCGTACGCTGCTCCACCCCTGCAGAGAGGCCGCCGTCGAGCATGAACATCGTCGTCTGCGTGAAGCAGGTACCTGACACGTGGGCTGAGAAGAAGCTCGACCCAGCGGACAAGACGCTGGACCGCGCGTCCGTCGACGGGGTGATGAACGAGATCGACGAGTACGCCGTCGAGGAGGCGCTCCGCCTGAAGGAGGCGCACGGCGGCGAGGTCACCATCCTCACGATGGGCCCCGCCAAGGCGGTCGAGACGATCCGCAAGGCGCTGTCGATGGGGGCGGACAAGGCGGTGCACCTCAGCGACGACGCGCTCCACGGCAGCTGCGCGGTCCAGACGTCGTACGCGATCGCGCAGGTCCTCCGCACGCTCGAGTACGACCTCGTCATCACCGGCTCGGAGGCGACCGACTCCCGCAACTCGGTGCTGCCCGCACTGCTGGCCGAGCGGCTCGGGCTCCCGCAGATGTCACTGGCGAAGAAGGTCGAGGTGGACGGCACCTCATTGCGCGTGCACCGGCAGACGGAGACCGGGTACGACGTGCTCGAGTCGTCGCTCCCCGCGGTCGTCAGCGTCGTGGAGAAGATCAACGAGCCGCGCTACCCCTCGTTCAAGGGGATCATGGCGGCGAAGTCGAAGCCGCTGACGACCCTGAGCATCGCCGACGCCGGCATCGACGCCGACAAGGTCGGGCTCGCCAATGCGACGAGCCGCGTCGAGGACTTCGCCGCGCGGCCGCCGCGATCCGCCGGGACCGTCGTCAAGGACGAGGGCGACGGGGCGCAGAAGCTGGCCGAGTTCCTGCAGCAGCAGAAGTTCATCTGAGGCGCGACGACACCAGCCGATACAACAGGAGACTCGGGATACAGATGGCGGAGATTCTCGTGCTCGTCGAGCACGCCGACGGCGCGGTCAAGAAGGTCACCTTCGAGATGCTCACCAAGGCCCGCGCGCTGGGCGAGCCCAGCGCGGTCTTCGTCGGCGCCGCCGGCCAGGCGGCCGAGCTCACCGACAAGCTCGGCGAGTACGGCGCGCAGAAGGTCTACGTCGCCGAGGGCGAGGACTTCGTCGGCTTTCAGACCGCGCCGGTCGCAGCAGCGCTGGCCAAGGTCGTCGCGGATGTGACGCCGGCGGCGGTGCTGATCGCGTCGTCGCCCGCCGGCAAGGAGGTCGCTGCGCGGCTGGCCGTCAAGACCGGCTCGGGACTGCTGGTGGACGCGGTCGACGTGGGCGATGGCCTGGTCGCCACGCAGAACGCGTTCGGCGGCGCGACGGTCGTCCGGTCCACCGTCACGGCCGGAACTCCGATCATCTGCCTGCGCCCGAACAGCACGCCGCCGGAGGCTGCGCCCGCGTCGCCGCAGGTCACGCCCGTCGACGTCACCCTGACCGACGCCGACAAGGCCGCCCGGGTCGCGGAACGGGTCGTGGAGGCGAAGGGCGGGCGCCCGGAGCTCACCGACGCGGCGATCGTGGTGTCCGGCGGCCGAGGCCTCGGCTCGGGCGAGAAGTTCTCCATCGTCGAGGAGCTCGCGGACTCCCTCGGCGCGGCGGTCGGCGCGTCGCGGGCGGCGACCGACGCCGGCTGGTACCCACACCAGAACCAGGTGGGTCAGACGGGCAAGACCGTGAGCCCGCAGCTCTACGTCGCGATCGGGATCTCCGGTGCGATCCAGCACCGGGCCGGGATGCAGACGTCGAAGACGATCGTCGTCGTCAACAAGGACCCGGACGCGCCGATCTTCTCCCTCGCCGACTTCGGCGTCGTCGGCGACCTGCACACCGTGGTCCCCGCGCTGACGCAGGAGATCGTCAAGCGCAAGGGCTGAGCCTTCCCGCCGCTCGCTAGGCTGCGCTGACTTCTCCACGACGAGGGGGCTCGATGGCGAGCTGGGACCGGCGCGACCGCAAGGCGCAGGGCAAGGTGGCTGATGCCCTGCTGCGCCGGCAGATGCGGGATGCGGTCGGCCCGTTCTCGCCCTTCTGGCGGGAGCGCCTGGCCGCGCTGCGGATCCGCCCCACGGCCATCGAGCACCTGGCCGACCTGCAGCGGCTGCCGGCGGTCGGTGAGCGCGACGTCTGCCCCGACGGCGACCCACGCGGCGCGGCGCGTCTGGTGCTGCAGGCCACCGAGGCGGGCTTCGCGATGCACGCCGACGGCCCGGACCTGCGCAAGGCGCTGGTACGGCGGATCGGCGGCAAGGACGCGTACCGCCGGCAGGTGGAGGCGGAAGTACGGCCCACGACGTACCACTTCGCCGGCAATGCGCTCCGGTTCCCGGTCGCGTCGACGCGTAGCGACCTGGACCTGATGGCCCGCGCCGGCAACCGCGCGTGGCGTGTTCTCGGGCTCACCGGCGCCGACGTGCTCGTGTCGGCCGTCCCCGTCGCGGCCCGGCTGGACCACTCGGCCCTGAGCCTGGCGGCGCTGGCGGCCGGCGCACCCGCGCTCTTCCCGGGAGACGACGCCGACGCCGTCGCCGCCGCTCTGCGGCTGGTGCCGGCGACGGTGCTGGCGGCGCCGAGCGCCGGGGCGGCCGCGCTGCTCGGCGACCTCGCGGGTGCCGGTGCGGAGCTCGACCGCATCCGGACGGTGATCCTCGTCGGGCCCGCCAGTGCCGCCGACCGGGCGGGCACCGAGGAGAGCCTCGCCGCGGGTGGCGCCACGGCCCGCGTCCTCGTCCTCCACGGGCCGGCCGAGGGCCGCGTCCTCTGGGCCGAGTGCGCGCCTGGCTCCGGGCTGCACACCTACCCCGACCTCGAGGTGGTCGAGCTGCTCGACCCCGAGACGGGCGAGAACGCCGCGGCGGACGCCGGGGGCGAGGTGGTGCTGACCCAGCTCGGCTTCCACGGCACTGCGCTCGTGCGGTGGCGCACCGGCGATGTGGTGGAGACCCCGCTCGACCGGGGCGCGTGCCCGCATTGCAAGCGCACGGTGCCGCGCGTGTCCTCGGCGGTGCGGAGCGGCTCCTTCGTCACGACGCTGCGCCAGCACGACGGCGCGATGCGGGCCGATCTCCGCGCCGTGGCGAGCGCCCTCACCGGGCGAGCGGACGTGGTCGACTGGCGCATCGAGGTCCGACCCGCGGTGCGCACCCGGACGGACGAGCTGATCGTGTTCGTCGAGCCGCGTGGCGACGACACCGAGGCGGCCGTCGGCGTCTACCGCGACGTCCGCGCGGTCGCGGGGACAGCGCCGAGCCAGGTCGTCGTGGTCCGCGGGAGTGAGCTCGCCGACGTCACCGGGGCGGAGTGGCGCGACAGCGCGGTGAGCCGGCGCATCGTCGTACGCCGGTAGCGCGGGCGGCGCGGGAGACGCCCGGAACCGCAGGTACGCTCACGGGGCCATGCCCTACCTCGACCACGCCGCGACGACTCCGGTGCACCCGGACGTCCTCGCCGCGATGCTGCCCTACTTCGTGGAGCAGCCGGGCAACGCGTCGTCGCTGCACGCCTCCGGGCGCCGAGCGCGCCGAGCGGTCGAGGAGGCGCGTGAGGCGGTTGCGGCGGCGCTGGGGGCGCGTCCGTCCGAGGTCGTGTTCACCGCTGGCGGGACCGAGAGCGACAACCTCGCCGTCAAGGGCCTCTACTGGTCGCGTCGGGACGCCGAGCCGGCGCGGACCCGCATCGTCGCGAGCAGCGTCGAGCACCACGCGGTGCTCGATGCCGTCGAGTGGCTCGTCGAGCACGAGGGTGCGCGCGTCACCTGGCTCCCTGTCGACGAGTACGGACGGGTCGACCCCGCGTCGCTGCGCGCCGAGCTGGCGGCTGATGACGTCGCGCTGGTGACGGTGATGTGGGCCAACAACGAGGTCGGCACCGTGCAGCCGATCGCGGAGCTGGCCGCGATCGCGCGCGACCACGACGTGCCCTTCCACACCGACGCGGTCCAGGGCGTCGGCGCGCTCGACGTCTCGTTCGGCGCGGTAGGCGCGGACGCGCTGAGCGTGAGCGGGCACAAGATCGGCGGCCCCAAGGGCGTGGGCGCGCTGCTGGTCCGCAGCGGCGTCTCCCTCACGCCGCTGCTGCATGGCGGTGGGCAGGAAAGTGACGTGCGCTCCGGCACGCTCGACACACCGGGGATCGTCGGCCTCGCCGCAGCGGTCTCGCGCGCGGTCGCCACGGCGCCGGAACGCTCGCGGCGACTCACCGTGCTGCGGGACCGGCTTGTCGCCGGGGTCGTGGCCGCCGTACCCGACGTCGTCTGCAACGGGCACCCGCTGCACCGCCTGCCCGGCAACGCGCACCTGTCCTTCCCGGGCTGCGAGGGCGACTCGCTTCTGCTGCTGCTCGACGCGCGCGGGATCGAGTGCTCCACGGGTTCCGCATGCACGGCTGGCGTCGCGCGGCCGAGTCATGTGCTCCTCGCGATGGGCCTCGACGAGGCACGTGCGCGCGGCTCGCTGCGGTTCTCGCTGGGCGACGCGTCCCACGACGGTGACGTCGACGAGGTGATCGCCGCGATCGAGCCGGTCGTCGACCGCGCCCGCCTGGCCGGTCTCACCGGCGTGCGGCGCTAGCCGGGCCCGGGCCGTGCGCGTCCTGGCCGCGATGTCGGGCGGTGTCGACTCCGCCGTTGCGGCGGCTCGCGCGGTCAACGCCGGCCACGACGTCACCGGCGTACACCTGGCACTGGCGGCCGAGCCCGCCGCCCGCCGGGACGGCGCTCGCGGCTGCTGCAGCCTCGAGGACGCGCGCGACGCACGGCGAGCCGCCGACGTCATCGGCGTCCCGTTCTACGTATGGGACATGGCCGAGCGGTTCCGGGCCGACGTCGTCGACGACTTTCTCGCGGAGTACGCCGCCGGTCGCACGCCGAACCCGTGCCTGCGCTGCAACGAGCGGATCAAGTTTGCGGCGGTGCTCGACAAGGCCCGGGCGCTCGGCTTCGACGCCGTGTGCACGGGGCACTACGCGCGGCTCGTCGACGGGCCGCGCGGACGCGAGCTGCGCCGGGCCGCGGATGCGGCGAAGGACCAGTCGTACGTCCTCGCGGTGCTGTCACCCGACCAGCTCGCCGGCGCGTTGTTCCCGCTCGGGGACACGCCCAAGGCGGACGTCCGCGCCGAGGCGGCGCGCCGCCGGCTCCCTGTGGCCGACAAGCCCGACTCGCACGACGTCTGCTTCATCCCGTCGGGGGACACCGCCGGCTGGCTGCGGGACCGGCTCGGCAGCTCGCCGGGCGACGTCGTGGACGAGACCGGCGCCGTGGTGGGTGCGCACGACGGGGCGCACGTCTTCACGGTGGGGCAGCGGCGCGGCCTCGACCTGCGCTCGCCCGCGCCCGACGGAAAGCCCCGCTATGTCCTGTCGATCTCGCCGGTGACCAGCACCGTGACGGTCGGACCGCGCCATGCGCTGCGGGTGCGCCGCATCGTGGCCCGTCGTCCGACCTGGACAGGGTCGTCGCCGGCGGGACCCGTCGAGTGCACCGCGCAGGTCCGCGCGCACGGCATCGCGGTGGCGGCGCGCGCCGAGCTCAGCGGCGACGACCTCGTGGTGGAGGCGCTGCGGACAGGTGACGGCTTCGACGCGGTCGCGCCCGGTCAGACGGTCGTCCTCTACGACGGCGATCGCGTGCTGGGGTCGGCGACGGTCGACACGACGGGGCCCCACCCGGTCTCCGGGTAGGGTCGCGGCATGGCTGATGACGTCCGACTGACCGACCTGCAGGTCATCCAGCGCTACAGCATCGCGGTACGCGGTGAGACGGCCGACCGGGACGACCTCGTCGCCGCGCTCCGCGCGGATCTCGTGTGGCTGCAGGGTGGGACGTCGCGCCCGCGGCGCGCAGTAGACGACGAAGACGCAGCCCCGCCGGCCCGGTCCGCGCCCCGGGCGCCGACCGCGGCGTCGCGACGCGCACCGGCTCCGGCGCCGCGCAAGCCCGCCGCGAAGGCTGCGAAGAAGGCCGTGAAGAAGGTCGCGAAGCCGGTACGGCGCGGTCGGTAGCGTCGACCCACCCGGCTGCGATGGACGTCTCCTGGCCCCGTGCGGCCGCCACGGGTGTCGGCTCGCTTCCCGGTGACCGCCCGCTCGAGGCGGCGACGCTCGTCGCCGGCGAGCTGCCTGACCTGGTGCACCTTCCCGAGCTGCCGGCGCGGGGACCGGGCGCCGACATCATCGGCCGCGCTGCCGCGATGCTCGTCGACCTGCACGTCGACCTGACGCCGTCCGGCTGGCGACTGGCGGCGCGTGGCGGACGGGACGAGCGGCGGGCCCGCGACTACCTCGCCGAGGACCTCGACTCGATCGAGGTCGCTGCGCTGGGCTGCACCGGGGTGCTCAAGGTCCAGTGCGCGGGTCCCTGGACACTCGCCGCGATGCTCGAGACGCCGCGCGGACACCGGGCCCTGGGTGACGCCGGAGCCCGGCGCGACGTCCTCGCCTCGCTGGCCGAGGGCGCCGCCACGCACGTCGCCGAGGTCGCCCGCCGCGTGCCCGGCGCGACGGTCGTCCTGCAGCTCGACGAGCCGGCGCTGCGGGCCGTCGCGGACGGCCGACTGCCCACCGCGAGTGGGTTCGGCGCGGTCGCCGCGGTGCCCGTGCCCGAGCTCGTGGCAGCCCTGCGCGAGGTCGTCGACGCCGCGGGCGCCGCAGTCGGCGTCCACTGCTGCGCGAGCGACCCGCCGCTCGACGTGGTTCGCGCGGCGCGACCGGCGTTCGTGTCCGTCGACCTCTCGACCCTCGACCCTCGACGGCACTACGACGACCTGGGCCAGTGCGTCGACGACGGAGCCGTGCTGCTCTGCGGGATCGTCCCGTCCGCCGGGTCGGCAGCCGACCTGCCGCAGCCGAGCCGGGCCGACCTCGCGCCGGTGCTCGGCCTGTGGCGCGATCTCGCGCTGCCCGCCGATCGGCTGGCGACGCAGGTCGTGGTGACCCCCACCTGTGGGCTCGCCGGCGCCTCCCCGGACTACGCACGCGCCGCGCTTCGCCACGCCCGCGAGATCGCCCGGCGGCTCGCCGACGAAGCCGGCGCCGCATGACGACCCGGACACCGGACGGCGTCCCGGTGGCGGCGGCCGAGCGGCACGCCGAGCTCGCCCAGGTCGTCGAGGAGCACCGCTACCGCTACTACGTGCTCGACCGACCCACCGTCTCCGACGCCGGGTTCGACGAGCTCATCCGCGAGCTCGAGCGGCTCGAGGAGGCCCACCCGACGCTGCGCACGCCCGACTCGCCGACGCAGCAGGTGGGCGGCGCGGCGTACACGACGCTGTTCACGCCGGTCGAGCACCTGCAGCGGCTGATGAGCCTCGACAACGCCTTCTCGCGCGATGAGCTGGCTGCGTGGGCCGCGCGCGTCGACCGTGAGGTCGGCGCCGGTAGGTCGACCTACCTGTGTGAGCTCAAGATCGACGGGCTCGCCGTCGCCCTCGTCTACGAGCACGGCCGGCTGGTCCGCGCCGCGACCCGCGGCGACGGCCGGACCGGCGAGGACGTGACCGCGAACGTGCGCACGCTGGACGACGTGCCGTCGCGACTGCGCGGTGACGACGTGCCGGCGCTGCTCGAGGTGCGCGGCGAGGTCTTCTTCCCGGTCGACGGGTTCGACGCGCTCAACGCCTCGCTGGTGGACGCGGGCAAGCCGCCGTTCGCCAACCCGCGCAACGCCGCGGCCGGATCGCTCCGCCAGAAGGACCCACGCGTCACGGCGAGCCGCCCGTTGCGCATGCTGCTGCACGGCGTCGGCGCGAGCGACGGGTTCGCCGTGGCGTCGCAGAGTGAGGCGTACGACGCGCTGTCCGCGCTCGGCCTCCCGACCTCGAGCAGGCATGCCGTGTTCGAGGAGCTGCCCGGCGTCGAGGGCTACGTCGGGCACTGGGGCGAGCACCGGCACGACATCGAGCACGAGATCGACGGTGTCGTGGTCAAGGTCGACTCGCTCGCACTCCAACGACAGCTCGGCTCGACGTCGAAGTCGCCCCGGTGGGCGATCGCGTTCAAGTACCCGCCCGAGGAGGTCACCACGACGCTGCTGGGGATCGAGGTGAACATCGGCCGGACGGGGCGGGCGACTCCGTTCGCGGTCCTCGACCCGGTGAAGGTGAGCGGGTCGACCGTCGAGCGGGCAACGCTGCATAACGCCGCCGAGGTGCGCCGCAAGGGAGTCCGGCCCGGCGACACCGTGGTCGTGCGCAAGGCCGGGGACGTCATCCCCGAGGTCGTCACCTTCGTCGCCGACGACGACCACGACGCGCGCCCCGAGTGGGTCATGGACACGCATTGCCGGGCGTGCGGCGCCGAGCTGCGTCCGGCGAAGGAGGGTGACGTCGACCTGCGGTGCCCGAACAGCCGGTCCTGCCCCGCGCAGCTGCGGGAACGGCTGTTCCACGTGGCCGGCCGCGGCGCGCTCGACATCGAGGTCCTCGGCTACGAGGCCGCCGCCGCGCTCCTCGACTCCGGTCTGATCGTCGACGAGGGCGACCTGTTCGCGTTGACCGAGACGGCGCTCGCCACGGTGCCGTTCTTCACTCGCAAGGACGGCGCCCTTTCGGCTAACGCCGCCAAGCTGCTCGACAACCTCGAGGAGGCACGCAGCCGCCCGCTGTGGCGCGTGCTGGTCGCCCTGTCCATCCGCCACGTCGGCCCGACCGCGGCTCAGGCCCTCGCCCGGGAGCTCGGCTCGATGGAGCGGATCCGCACCGCGACCGTGGACGAGCTCTCCGCCGTCGAGGGCGTCGGCCCGACGATCGCCGCCTCGATAGCCGAGTGGTTCGGCGTCGACTGGCACCGCGAGGTCGCCGGCAAGTGGGCCGAGGCCGGCGTCCGGATGGCCGAGGCGGCACGCGACGAGGGTCCGCGTCCGCTCGACGGCGTGACCGTGGTCATCACCGGGTCGCTTCCCGGCTTCAGCCGCGACTCGGCGACCGAGGCCGTGCAGCTGCTTGGCGGGAAGGTCTCCGGCTCGGTGTCGAAGAAGACGACCTTCCTGGTGGCCGGGGACGCGCCGGGATCGAAGTACGACAAGGCGATGCAGCTCGGCGTCCCGGTGCTCGACGAGA
>DATLNF010000056.1:0-4085 GCA_035536955.1 Mycobacteriales bacterium
GTGGGGGTCGGCACAGAGGTCTCCTCGGCTGCTCGCCGGCCCGCGCCGACGGTCGCCTCCCCCTCTGTCATGGGACCTGAGAGCTTCGTCGGCGGCCGGCGCCGCGACTTGCACCGTCGGTGGGCGCACGTGGAGCGCGCCGCTTTCCAGAGTGGCCTGTCCCGAGCGGTCTGGCGGCCTGAGAGATTCCGGGGAGGGTTGCTCCTTCGGCGCCCGTCGCTGGCCTGCGACAGGACTCTTCCGCACGGGGTCGACAGCCGACGGCGACGCTACCAGCCGCCCCGACCGTCGTCAGGTCGAGGAAACCGCTCTACGCCGTGTCGCGGCGCGACCGGCGACGGGACAGCTCGTCGGTGCCGGCCGCCGGCGCCGGTGCCGGTACGACGACGTCGTCGGCGCGCTCGCCCGGGAGCTCGGCAAGGGACCCCTCGACCTCGCGGACCACCTTGCCGACCGCGATGCCGAACACGCCCTGGCCGCCTTGCAGCAGGTCGATGCCCTCGTCGGCCGACGTGCACTCGTAGACCGTCGTGCCGTCGCTCATCAGGGTGACGTCGGCCAGGTCGTCGACGCCGTGCCGGCGCAGGTGCTCGACCGCGGCGCGGATGTTCTGCAGCGAGACCCCGGTGGCCAGCAGCCGGCGGACGACCTTGAGCACCAGGATGTCCCGGAAGGAGTACAGCCGTTGCGTTCCCGAGCCGGACGCGTCGCGGACACTCGGCACGACCAGGCCGGTGCGCGCCCAGTAGTCGAGCTGGCGGTAGGTGATGCCGGCGACCGTGCACGCGGTGGGGCCGCGATAGCCGACGTCCTCGGGCGGCGCCTCGGGCAGGCCGTCGGCGAACAGCGCCTGCTGGCGGGCCTCCCCCGGCCGCTCGGGCGTCACGCGGGATCCGTCACCCGGCTCGCCCGTCGAGTCCTTGCTCACGCCGTCCGCCCCTCGTACGTCGAGCCTGCGCGGCACACGCTAGGAGCCGGCGCACCGCGCGGCAACGACCCTGGACGCCGTGTCACGACTCTCACCCTGGACCTCAGATCGAGGCTTCGGACACCCACTGAGGTCTCATGACGCGGCGTTGTTGAAGTCGTCCGGCGAGATCTGGTCGAGGAACTCGCGGAACTTCTCCACCTCGGTCTCCTGCTCGTCGGCGATCGGGATGCCGGCCTCGTCCAGCACGACCTCGGAGGCGAAGATCGTCACACCCATGCGCATCGCGAGGGCGATCGCGTCGGACGGCCTCGCCGACACCTCGGCGCCGTCGGCGAGCACGAGGGTGGCGTAGAAGACCCCTTCGGCGAGGTGCGTGATCTGCACCGACGTCACCGCGACGCCGGCGGCGTCGAGCAGGTCCTTCATGAGGTCGTGGGTCATCGGCCGGGCGGTGACGATCTGCTGCTGGGCGAAGGCGATCGCGGTCGCCTCGACCGCGCCGATCCAGATCGGCAGGTACCGGTCACCCTCGATCTCCTTGAGCAGGACGATCGGCTGGTTGTTCGGCAGCTCGACGCGGACGCCGACGACCGACACCTCGTGCACCGTGGCCTCCTGCCCGTCCGACCGCCGCGCCGTGAGACACGGCTCGGGAGGGTCGAAACTACCCCGCGGCGGGCCGTCCCGCCGCCGGCGGGTGATACCCCGCGGCGACCCCGGCGAACGCGAGGAGGCTGGGTGACGTCAGCGGGTGAGGCCCGGCCGCAGCCCGGCTCGGACGAGCGCCGAGTGCAGGCGGATCGACAGCGCGGCGAGCTCACGCACGACCTCTTCGCTCCGGGCCCTGGCCTCCGGGTTGCGCTGCCGCACAAGGGGTGTCACGACCTGCTCGAACAGCCCGATCTCCCGGTCGGCCGCGCTCTTGAACGGCCGCAGGTGCCGGGCCTCGATCCCGTAGCGGCTCATCTCGGCGACGGTCTTGGCGACCAGCAGGGCGTCGCCGTCGAAGTAGGAGCCGCCCGGCCGCAGCGCGATGAGCCCGTACTGCTCCAGCGCCGCCAGCTGCTCCGGCGTGAGACCGGCGGCCTGAGCCAGCTCCTCGCGGGTCAGGCGCACGTCGCTGACGTCGCGCACGAACGCGTCGGGACCCGGCAGGCCGTCGGTCACGGTGAGGCTTCGCGGCACCTGCGGGCCGGTGGTGGCGTCCTCGGGCGGCTCCAGGCCGCGGTCGAGCGCGGCGAGGTGATCCTTGATGACCCGAAGCGGCAGGTAGCGGTCCCGCTGAGCCGCCAGGACGTACCGCAGCCGGGCGACGTCGTCGCGGGAGAACTTCCGGTAGCCCGAGCTCGTGCGCTCCGGCTCGATGAGCCCCTCGGCCTCGAGGAAGCGGATCTTGGAGATCGTCACGTCCGGGAAGTCCCCGCGCAGCTGCGACAGGACCTCACCGATGCTCATGAAGGCCTTGCGCGCCCCGGTCACGGGGCCGCCCCCTCGCGCCGGGCCGCGGCGAAGAAGACCAGGCGGAACTTGCCGATCTGCACCTCGTCGCCGGTGGCGAGCGGGGTCGACTCGATCCGCTGCCGGTTGAGGTAGGTGCCGTTCAGGCTGCCGACGTCGGCGACCGCGAACCCGCCGCTCCCGTCGCGGCGGAACTCCGCGTGCCGCCGGGACACCGTGACGTCGTCGAGGAAGATGTCGCTCTCCGGGTGCCGACCGGCGGTGGTGACGTCGCGGTCGAGCAGGAACCGGCTGCCGGCGTTGGGCCCCCGCTTGACGACCAGGAGGGCGGTGTCGGGGGCGAGACCCTCGACGCCGTCCGCGTCGCCGGCGCCCTCGTCGTCGTGCTCGCCGTCCAAGGCCGTCAGGGCGATCGTCGACGTCTGCTCGGCGGCTGTCTCAGGAGGCCCGAACGAGGCCCCGCACTGCGCGCAGAACCGGCTGTCCGCCGGGTTGTTGTGACCGCAGCGGGTGCAGAACACGCGGTAGTCCCCCTCCGGCAGTGCCCGGGTCGGCGCACCGCCGACGGCGGGCGTCACGAGCGCCGACCCTGCCACGGCGATCCCGAAGGGTCAACCAGACATGCCGAGTTACCGGGGGCGTCACGACCGGCACCTCGACCTGAGGTAGAGGGCCGCTCAGTGCGTCTCGACCAGCTCCTGGTACGCCGCGGCGTCCATCAGCGTGTCGAGGCTGGCGCCGTCGGCGAGGGTGACCTCCACGATCCAGCCGGCGCCGTACGGATCGCTGTTCACGAGCTCGGGCTCGGTGTCGAGCCGGTCGTTGCGCGCGCTGACGGTGCCCGGCAGCGGGGCGTAGATGTCGGACACGCTCTTGGTCGACTCGACCTCACCGAACGGCTGGCCCGCGGACACCGCGGCCCCCTCCTCCGGGAGGGACACGTAGACGATGTCGCCGAGCGCCTCCTGCGCGTAGTCGGTGATCCCGATCCGCACGACCCCCTCGCCGGCGGGTCGGACCCACTCGTGCTCGGCCGTGTACTTGCAGTCGTCCGGGAACACCCGCGCCTCATTCCTGTGGCTGCTCTCCAGCCGGTTCTCCAGCCGGTCCTACCGCTCGGACGGGCGAGCGTAGACGGGCGGTCGAAGCTGTCGCAAGGCGTCGACGACCACCCTCGGGCGCGGGTCGACCACCACCCGGGCGTCGGCGAGCGAGGCGACCACGTCGACGACCCCGCCGGGGATGCCCATGGCCTCCGCGAGGGTCTGGGACTCCCCCACGACGGTGAAGCGGTACGGCGCGGTCAGCGTGGTCCCGTCCAGCGCGACGCCGCGTCCTTCGCGGACCAGATGGCTCGAGGCCACGATGCGGACGCCGTTGAGCATCATCGCCTCCGCGCCCGCGTCACGGAGCTCCTGGATCGCGTCGAGGAGGACCTCGGCCGTCACCGTCCCGGCGGGATCCTCGATCGTCAGCCGCAGTCCCGGGCCGGCGGCGGGCAGCGTCCCGGCCAGGATCCCCAACATCTCGGCCCGGCGCCGGGCCTCGTCAAGCGCGACGGACTCCTGTCCGACGTCACCGCTGAGCCGGTCCCGGGTGCGCTCGAGCGCGTCGATCTCGAGGCGCAGCCGGTCCTCCCGCGCGCTGAGGTCGTCGAGGATCCGCACGAGGTCCTCCTGCCGGGCCGCTGGGAAGA